>PMGP01000433.1:19796-22886 GCA_003156235.1 Acidobacteriaceae bacterium | reverse complement strand
CAGTGCTCGGTGCAGCGGCCGCACTCCACGCAGGAGTAAGTTTGCAGGCTGACGAGGCGGGTGAGGTCCGTGCCGGCGATGAGGCCGAAGTCTTCGTCGCCCACAAGCGGCGGAATTTGGCTGAAGCTGCCGCGGGAGAGAAAGACAGTGGCCGGGCTCAAGACCAGGTGCAGGTGCTTGGTGTGGGGGATGATGGGCAGAAAGGTCAGCAGGGCCAGCGTGTGCACCCACCAGAGAACCCGCGTGGCGGGGTCGGCGTCGGCGACAAAAAAGGAGGCCAGGTAGGTGACCATCAGCAGGAAGATGAGGAAGGCGATGAAGCCGGACTGGTAAGAGAGCTGCTTGCCCAGCCATTTGGGCCGCACTAGGAAGCGGCGAACGAAGAGGCCGAAGATTCCTACAGCGCAGGCCAGAGCGAAGACGGCGGCGAAGTCAAAGTAGAAGCGGCCAAAGCGGCCCGTAGGCGAGAGAAAGCCGATGCCCAGCCCGACTGCGAAGTGGTTCAGCGTGACCAGGACAAAGGCGCAGAAACCCCAGAAGACCAGGGCGTGGGCCAGGCCGGGCAGAGGGCGCTGGCGAATGACTTTAGCCTGGAAGGCTACCTCCCAGAGAAAATCCCAGAGGCGGCGGCCGATGGGGAAGAGATGGAAGCTGGCGTCGGGCTTGGATTGGAGGATTTTGCCGAGTACAACGCGAAAACGGAGCCAGAAACCGGCGGCGGAGGCGGCGACCAACACAATGAGGAGCAGTTTCTCCGCAAGGGAGAAGTGCTGCGGTTCAGCCAGGGTTGCGGTTAGATGGAGCATAAGCGAACTCCACAAAGATACAGGATGGAGTGGGGGGCTGTCGTGGGGTCGGCCATCGGAAGAGATTGATCCCGGTCTGTTTTCCGATCAATGCAGCGAGTGAGCCTCCGCCCTTCGGCTACGCTCAGGGCAGGCTTTCGCGGGGTTAGCGAGTTAGCAAGTTAGCCCTTCCATTTCGCAAGGTAAGCTGATTAGCAATCAGGGAGGGGATACGAACCCCGGGTTTGCTGCGCTACACCCTGCCACGCCAACAAATGAAAACCGCGCAGAGAGAAACTCAGCAGCGCACAATCTTGGGAGAATCAATGCCCTTGGTGGCGTTGCGGGTGTCTACCACCAGCTGCGACTGCTCGACGATGGCCCGGTAGTCGTAAGTGGAGTGGTCGGTGACGATGACCACGGCGTCGTACTTACCCAGGTTATCGAGCGGGGCGCTGGTCATGTCCAGGTCGTATTGTCGGCCGCGACCCACGGTGGCAAAGAAAGGATCGTTGTAGGCGACAGCGGCGCCTTTTTCGCGCAGCAACTCGATGATGGTGAGCGAGGGCGACTCTCGCAGGTCGTCGATGTCCCGCTTGTAGGCCACGCCCAGCACCAGTATCTTCGATCCCTTGATGGATTTGCGCTGCTCGTTGAGGGTGGCGGCGATTTGCTCGATGACGAAGTAGGGCATGGCGGTGTTAATCTCGCCGGCCAGCTCGATGAATCGGGTGCGGAAGTCGAACTGCCGGGCCTTCCAGGAGAGATAGAAGGGATCGATAGGAATGCAATGGCCTCCGAGGCCAGGGCCGGGATAGAAGGCCTGGAATCCGAAGGGCTTGGTTTTGGCCGCGTCGATCACCTCGTGGATGTCGATGCCCATCCTCATGCAGAGTTGCTTCAGCTCGTTGACCAGCGCGATGTTGACGCAGCGGTAGATGTTTTCCAACAGCTTGGTCATCTCCGCCGTCGCAGGGTTGCTGACGGGAATCACGCTGCGGAAGATGGCGTCGTACATTGCCGATGCCAACTGGGTGGACGCCGGGCCGCAGCCGCCGATCACCTTGGGAATGTCGTGGCGCGCCACGTCTGTGTTGCCGGGATCCTCGCGCTCGGGCGAGAAGGCTACATGCACGCCGGGTTCATCGAGCGAGCGCGATACTTTCAGGCTGCGCGGATTGCCGGTTTCCAGCAAGGGGACCACAACTTCCTCGGTGGTGCCGGGATAAGTGGTGCTTTCAAGCACAATGAGCTGGCCCTCGCGCAGCCAGGGAGCGATGGATTTGACTGTCCCGGTCACAAAGCTCAGATCGGGCTCGTGGTGGTCGTTGAGAGGGGTGGGCACGCAGATGATGACCGCATCCATCTGGGCGATTTCGGAATAATCCGCCGTGGCGCGGAAACCCACCCGTTGCGCCTCCTGAATCTCGCTGGGGAGAATGCGCACGATGTAGGAGGCCCCGGCGTTGAGCTTGTCCACCCTGCTTTGCTCAACATCGAAGCCCGTCACCCGGAAGCGCTGGCCGCTGAACAAAAGCGCCAGCGGCAGGCCCACGTATCCCATCCCGATGATGCCGATGCGTGCTTCCCGGGAGTCAATTTTTGCGATGAGGCCAGCCAGCCGGTTCTCGGATGCAGTGGTCATGTTCTTGATTGTAGGGCCAAGCTCTGAACCAGCCGCATGGGACGGGCTGCGCAACCAGCGGCTTGCTCCGAATAGAGTATTCTTTTCAAAGCGGGCCGCGGCGGGGAATCAGCCGCAAACGGGCCTTTTCAGGGGGATTATTTTGTCTATTTATCTCGTAACCGGAGCGGCGGGATTTATTGGCCGCTCGATTGCCGCGGCATTGCTGGCCCGCGGTGAGAGGGTACGCGGAATCGACAGCCTTATTACCGGCAAGCGGTCCAACCTGGTGGGGCTGGAAGCGATGGAGTTTATTGAAGGCGACCTGTGCGACCCGGCAGCCTGCGCGAAAGCCTGCGCCGGGGTGGAGTTCGTTTTCCACGAGGCGGCGCTGGCCTCGGTGCCGCGTTCGGTCGCCGACCCGGTGGGCACCAACCGGAACTGCGTGGACGCTACATTGAATTTGTTAGTAGCCGCGCGCGCCGCCGGGGTGCGGCGAGTGGTTTATGCCGGGTCGTCCGCCGCTTATGGCGACACGCCGACGCTGCCCAAGCATGAAGAGATGCTGCCCAACCCCATCACACCTTATGCCGTGGCCAAGCTGGCCGGCGAGCACTACATGAGCGCCTTTACGCGCGTCTATGGGCTGGAGACGGTGGTGCTGCGCTACTTCAACGTCTT
>PMGP01000433.1:0-19750 GCA_003156235.1 Acidobacteriaceae bacterium | reverse complement strand
GGCCGGATGATGAACGCGGCCACCGGCAGCCGCATCACGCTGAATGAAATCGTCGCGATACTACGGGAGTTGACCGGCTACAAAGGTCAGCCGGCTTACGAGTCGGCGCGCGCCGGCGACATCCACGACTCGCTGGCGGATATTCGTTTGGCCGAAGAGTTGCTGGGCTATGCGCCCACTGTTGATTTCCGCGAAGGGCTGCGCCGAACCGTCGAATGGTACCGGAGCGGCGGCGGAGCGGAGTGACAGTCGGCAATTAGGAGGAAAGATGACGCGAATGTACAATCCGCCGCATCCTGGAAAGGTTTTGCGTGACGCTCTTGGTGACATGGATGTTACCTCGGCTGCAAAGCTTTTGCATATATCGCGCACCACGCTCTCTCGCATTCTCAACTGCTCGGCTGGAATCTCGGCGGATATGTCGCTGCGCCTCTCCGATGCGCTGGGCACGCACGATAGCCTTTGGTACGAGATGCAGATGGGCTACGATATGTGGCAGGCATCCCATAAGAAGCGGCCCAAGATTGAACGCTTCAACATTGCGGCTTGACCTTTACTGCGGAATCTATTGAGCCTCTTGCAAAATTACCAAGAAACCTGGATAAAAGATTCGGGCGCCCCTACGGGGCTTTGGTTTGTTCTGACGACCTTTCCCAGGATTCCCCCTTCGCTGCGCTCAGGGTCCATCCTGGGCTATTATCGATGGCCACTCCCGGGCCAAATAATTGCCCTCGCAATAGAGTTTCGCAAGAGGCTCTATTGACGGAATGATTCCAATCAAGCACACTGTCGATGATTCACTTTGCAGCATTGTTTCGTTTTTAAATCCCCGGTCTGCTTCCGCCTGATGAATGTTGGGATAGAGGTTCCATGCCTGTGCCGGAAGCAAACGAAGTTCAGTTCGATTCTCCCTTCGAGTCCCATGCGCGGCGCGGCAAGGGCGCGCGCGGCTCCACGCGAAGCTTGAGCGAGCTTTGGGAAGTGCTGGTTCGCCGCCGCCGGCTGGTTGGCTGGGTGGTGGGTAGCTTGCTGCTGGCCTGCCTGCTGTATTGCCTGATTGCTCCCAATCAATATGAGGCCAGCGCCCGGGTGGCGTTGCGCACCTCGCCCGTTTCGGCGCTCAGCCTGGAAGCCCCGGAGCCGTTTGTGACGGCCTCCATTCTTTCCGCGCCGGTGCAGCAGGAGACGCTGGCGAACGTCTTCCGCAGCGACCAACTGGCCTGGAAGGTGATTACCAGCCTCAAGCTCTACCAGGCGCCGGGGTTCATGGGCAGATTTGCCAGTAAATTTCCGGATTTTCGCGCCGATGCGCCGGCCGCCGATGCGCAGGAATGGCTGCTGGAGCGCTTCCAGCAGCGGCTTCGCGTGCAAACTCTGCCGCGCACGCTGCTGATTGAGATTCGCTTCCGATCTCGGGATGCGGCCCTTTCGGCCAGCGTGGTGAACGCCCTGATTCACGCCTATGGCGAACAGGACACAGAGGCTCGGGTGCAGGCCACGGCTCAAGCCTCGACGTGGCTGGAGAGCCAGCTCAAGGAACTGAAAGTCCGCGTGGATCAGGACCAGCAGCGGCTGGCGGCCTTTCAGCGCGAGCACGGCCTGCTGACCACGCCCGAGACGCTGGCCAACGGCAAACCGGGCGAGAGCGAACACACCTCGGCGGTGCTGGAGATCGATGAACTGGGACGGCAGTTGGTGGCCGCGTCTACGGATCGTATTTTGCGCGAGGCCCAGTACCGCGCGGCCCGGCAAGGCGACCCGGAGTTGGTGATCGCCTCCGATTCGCGCCTGCAGGCCGATAGCGGCAACTTTGCCACCGCCCTGCTGCAACAGATTCACGCCCGCAAGAGCGATCTGGAACAGGAACAGGCCCAACTCAGCATCGAGCATGGTCCAAACTTTCCCCGCGTGGTGGAGATTCACGGGCTGTTGCAGAATCTGGACCAGCAGAAAAAGGCCGAGGACGCCAAGCTGGTGGAGCGATTCCGCAGCGCATGGCAAACGGCTGCCGACCGCGAGCAACTGGTGCGCAAAAACCTCGCGGAGTTGACCGCGGAAGGCATGAAGGCCAATGAAGCGGCCACCCAGTACGCGGCCATGCGCGAGGAGGCTAACGCCAGCCATGAACTGTATGTGCAGGTGCTGGCGAAGGTGGAGCAAGCTGGCTTGGCTGCCGGAGTGCAGAGCTCGAATATCTCTGTGGTGGACTATGCCCGCCAGCCGAACAAGCCGGTGTCGCCCGATTTGCCGCTTTACATGCTCATCACACTCTTTGCCGGCCTTTGGTTGGCGATTGGAGGCGCGTTCCTGATGGAGTCGATTCGTCCCTTGGTGATCCGTGCAGGCGCGGTCTTGCTGGCGGCCGTCCTGGCCGGCGCGGCGATTCATGCCCAGGCGCCCACGCCCAGCACCTCTGGGCTGCCCACGGGAGTCGTGCGGTTGCCCGCCACTCCTGACACGCGAATTCTGCCCAATCCAAAGGAGGCGCCGCTCACATGGGACAACCCCGGGCAGTCTGGCGTGCCACCGCTGGCCGGAACACAGTCAGCGTCTCCCATGCCCGCGCCCATCGCTCCCGGCGATTTTCTCGAAGTGAGCGAAGTTCACACCCCGGAGTTCCATTCCGTGGTGCGCGTTTCGCCGGCGGGCACGGTGACGCTGCCTCTAATTCATGAAATTCAGATTGGCGGGCTGAACGAGCAATCCGCCGCACGCGCCATTGAGGCGGCGCTGATCTCCCAGGGAATGCTGCTGCATCCGCTGGTCTCCGTGCTGGTGACCTCCTACGCCGGGCAGGACGTGAGCGTGCTGGGCGAGGTGGTGCGTCCGGGGGTCTATCCCTACACGATGCACCATCGGCTGCTGGACCTGATCTCCGCCGCTTCCGGCCTGGCGCCGAATGCGGGGCGGCTGGTAAACATCTTCCACCGCGACGACCCCAACACCCCGCATCCGGCGGTTCTGGACCCCAGCGGCACAGACACTTCCGTCGAGCATAACCCCGAACTTGCCCCCGGCGACACGGTGCAGGTGAGCCGCGCGGGACTGGTTTACGTGGTGGGCGATGTGCAGCGTCCCGGCGGGTTTCCTGTCGATCCGGCGCAAGGGCTGACCGTGGTGCAGGCGCTTTCCCTGGCCTGGGGACCGACGCAGAACGCCGCCATGGGCAAGTCTTTGCTCATCCGCGAGCAGAAGGGCGGGCGCACCCTCACCAGCCTCAATCTGAAGCGCATGTTGCATGGCCAGGAGCCGGATCAGCTCGTCCGCGACCGCGATATTCTCTACGTGCCCGACTCGACGGCCAAAAACATCTGGAACCGGACCATTGAATCTGCCATTCAATCGGCGATTGGCGTCACCATCTACGCCGGCCTGGTTTATTCGCAGAGGTTCTGATGCTATCGTGATTTCAGCCTCGATTTTGGGAGAGGAAGGAGATCGTAAGTGGCCGGTTCGACGAAGTCTGTTGGGCGTCTTGATTTTATATTGCGTATTCTGGTGGCCACGGCTCTTGCTGTTGAGTGGAACAGGGTGTTACCTCTCAAAGAATTGGTAAATCCATATCTATTTTCGTCCCGTTGGGATGTGTTTATACATATTGCTGGTTACCCATTTGTCGCAATTTTAGTGCTGAGTGCTATCAGCGGAAGATTGCTGGATGCAAAGTTACCAATTCTGTATATTTTCCCGATCACTTTCATTTGGATATTCTCGACAGTGACATTTATGTTTGGATTGCATTATTGGCCATTTGGCCTCGCGCTATTTGTATTTCTGTTGATCATGGGTGGGATTTTGCCGATCAAGCCCGCGCCAGTGAGGATTGGATTTGGGGACAATAGCGCGGAAGGGGTCGGAGATACGCCGTTGCCTGAGATCGCCGGCCCGGAATTGTCGTTGGACACGGAAACATCAGACGATAGACAGGAAGAAACAGTAGAGGAAAGTTCCCATAGGTTAGCTGCGCTGGGCGGCACAATGCCGGAGTTGGAAGATATTCCTCGCCGACGGGTGGGTTAAATCATGCGCCGCATCGCCTGGATTCTGTTGCTGCTGTTCGCCTTTGCAATTCCATGGGAGTATTCCCTGGAGCTGGGCGAACCGTTGGGCAACATTGCCCGAGTGGTGGGCTTGCTGCTGCTGCTGGTGGCGATTCCCGCGGTTCTTCAGGCCGGCCGCCTGCGAACTCCCGGCGTGATGCAGAGTCTAGTGCTGGCTCTCTATCTCTGGTTCTGTTGCACCTACTTCTGGACCATTGTTCCTATAGTCACCCTGGCCCGAATGCGCGGCTACTTCCAGGAGATGATGATCGTCTGGCTGGTGTGGGAGTTTGCCGAAAGCGCCGGCGATCTGCGCGCGCTGATGCGGGCTTACGTGGCCGGCTCCTGGGTGCTGGCCGTGCTGACCCTGGCCAGCTTTGCCACAGCCGAGGCCGTAGCCGAGCAAATCCGCTTTGCCGCCGCCGGACAGGACCCCAACGACGTGGCCCGCTTTCTCAACCTGGGTTTTCCGCTGGCTGCGCTGCTGGTAAATAGCGAGCGGCGATGGCCGTGGCGGCTGATGGCGGCCGGATACCTGCCGCTGGGACTGGTTGCCGTTTTGCTTACCGCCTCTCGCGGAGGCTTTCTGGCGGCCGTGGTGGCTCTCACGGGCAGCGGTGTTCTACTGGCATTCGGTCATCGAAAGAGGATTTTGGTTGGTGCGTTGGCTTTGCCTCCCATCGCCGCGTTGCTGTGGTGGATTATTCCCAGCGGAAGCTTTGAGCGGCTGGCCACCATCCGCGAGCAGCTTCAAGGAGGCGGCCTGAACCAGCGGTGGAACATTTGGACGGCAGGCTGGCACGCTTTTGTGAAAGCGCCGTTCTTCGGCACGGGGGCGGACTCCTTTGTGAGCGCGGCAGGCATGGCGCCCATCGACACGGCGCACAACACGGCGCTTTCCATTGCTGTAAGCGGCGGCCTGGTCGCGCTTTTTCTTGCCACAACGATTGTTGCCGTCGCGATCTGGTCGATCACGCAAACGCGGGGGCAGCTCCGCTGGGCGATGGCTTTGACGCTCGTGGTCTGGGGCATCACCTCGCTAGTGGCCACCGTGGAGGAGAATCGCACCACCTGGCTGCTGCTGGCCATGATTGCGCTGGCCGGACGGCTGAGCGCGGAAGAACCGGAGGGGCTGGACAACTGCTTTCCAGTTTCTGTATCGCTCCGTGAGTTCCAGAGGGCTTCCGAATCAATCCTGTAGACTTGCGGCTTGACGACGTTTCTGAGACCCTATGTTTCCTATCCCCCAACTCGCGCGGCACTTTCAGGGCGGCAGCGTCAACCGGCGCATTCTGAGAGCGGCGGCGTCGGTTACGGCGGTGGGGATTCTGGTCAAGATTGTGGCCACCTTCAAGGAGTTTACAGTCGCCGGGGTTTATGGCCGCACGGACGCCATGGATGCATTTCTGGCGGCATTTCTGATTCCCAACCTGCTGATTAATTTGATTTCGGAGTCGATGAACCAGGCGCTGGTGCCGACGCTGGTGCGGGTGCGGGAGCGCGAAGGCCACGAACGCGCGCAACAGCTTCTTTCGAGTTCGATGCTGTGGGTTTGCTTGCTGCTGACAGTGGCAATCGCCGTGATGGCTCTCGCCGCGCGCGGCTTTTTTCCGTTGATTGCCTCGCACTTTCCGCCGGAAAAGATGGAGCTTGCCATCCGTCTCTTCTACGCGCTGCTGCCGGTGGTGCTGATTACGGGAATCGCCACCAACTGCACCGCCGTTCTGAATACTTTCGACCGCTTTGCCTGGCCCGCACTGGCTCCGGTGGCGACTCCTGTCCTCATCATTTTGGGAGCGCTCACGCTGAGCGGCCGCTACGGAATCTGGGCGATGGTTTACTCGACGCTGGCCGGAGCGCTTGTTCATGCGGGGGCCGTGGCGTGGATGATGGACGCGCGCGGCTACCGTTTTCGCCTGTGGTGGCACGGAGCCACCGAGGCCACGCGTGAAGTGGCGGGGCAGTACGGGCCGGTGCTGCTGAGCGGCGTGGCGGCCTCCGGCGGCTTGCTGGTGGATCAGTCCATGGCTGCGATGCTGCCGGCCGGAAGCGTTTCCGCGCTGGCCTATGCCAACCGCTTTGTGAGCGTGGTGATTACGCTGCTGGCCGGGGCGGTCTCCTCGGCTGTGACGCCGCATTTCTCGCGCATGATTGCGCACCGGGACTGGGCCGGATGCCGGCATACGCTGCGCACCTGGGTGCGGCTCACGGCGCTGGTTTCCACGCCCATCGCGCTGGCGCTGATCGCCGGCTCGCACTGGCTGATTCGCTTGACCTTCCAGCACGGCGTCTTCGGGCCGCGGGACACAGCGCTGGTGACGCCGGTGCTGGCCATGTACGCCATCCAGATTCCGTTTTTTGTTTCCAGCCGCGTTTTTTATCGCTTTCTGGTTGGCCTACGCCGCAGTGATTTAATCTTCTATTGTGGCGCGCTGAATCTGGCGCTGGATATTATTCTGAATCTAGTCTTGATGCGCTGGTACGGCGTGGCAGGAATCGCGCTGGCCACTTCGCTGTGGACCGTGAGCACATTTGTATTTCTCTGGTATTGGACCTGGAAGCTGCTTCCTGAGGGAACGGCGGAGCAGGCGTGAGCCGAGAAGCTGTATCATAACCGAATGCTGACCGTCTTTAAGCTTTCCCTCAGGGGCTAAACAGGATGCGGAAAAAGGCCTGAATCTGAGTGAAATCCATGAAAAACATCCCGCAGGGGCTAAAGCCCGTCATTGTTTTGTTGCACTTACGGCACGACTAAAGTCGTGCCCTGACGCTTCTGGGCATGTTATTGTGTTTTTCCGCAGTCTATAAAGCCCGTGATTTATCTGCTCTGTCAGCGGCACGGCTAAAGCCGTGCCCTTTCAAAACCAGGTAATGAAACAGAGTCGAAGCAGTTCAACTTCAATGCGGGTAAATCTTTGCGGGGAAGGCAAGACAGCACCATGAGGTCAAGAGCATGATTCCCAGGCCGGCGCAATACCTTCTGCGCTTCGACGATCTTTGTCCCACCATAGAGCATGAACATTGGCTGCGTTGCCTGCCGATGATCGAGGAGTTCGGACTGAAGCCGATTCTCGCCGTGATCCCCGACAACCAGGACACGGAATTGATTCTATCGCCGCCGGACCCCATGTTTTGGCCGCTGATGAGGGCCATGGAAGCAGAAGGAGCGACCATTGCCCTGCATGGGTATCGTCATCTCTGCGCCAGCCGAGGCGAGAGTCTGTTGCCGCTGCATCACTACACTGAATTTGCCGGCGTGCCGGAAGTGACTCAGCATCGGTGGATTCGCGAAGGGCGGAGGATTCTTCGCGGCCAGGGACTCAATCCCACGATCTTTGTCGCGCCGCGCCACGGCTTTGACCACGCCACCCTCCGCGCGCTCCGCAAGGAGGGAATTCCGTTGCTCTCGGACGGCTTTGCCCGCGTTCCATTCGAGCGCGGCGGCATCACGTGGATTCCACAGCAGATTTGGAGGCCAGTGGAAAAATCCAGCGGGCTATGGACCATTTGCATCCATAGCAACTTTACCCGTGCCGCCCAGGTGGACGAGCTTCGCGCTTTCATTCGCGATCATGCCGCGCAGTTCACCTCCGTGGATCGTGTGCTGGCAGAGTATCCACTCGCCGGGCTGGGCACGATTGAACGGCTCTATGAGGCTTGGACACTTTGGCGAGTCCAGGTTCGCCGAGCCAGGAGACGGCGGAAGGTCCGCTCCAGCAGCTCCGATAAAAATTAACTTATTCTGTTCTTCGCAAGGGTTTGGTCAATCAGAGTTTCATAGGCCTGAATCGCGCGGTCGATGCGGAAAGCTTCGACAAAAGAATGGGCAAAGCGCTCACCCGGCCTGAGGGCGCGAAGAGCGGCCAGCAGGGAAGCGGCCAGCGCATCATCGGAGAGTGTGGGGGCCAGCCACACCCCAGATTGGTCGCGCAGCAGTTCCGAGAGGCCTTTGGAGGCAGGTAAGGCCACAATGGGGAGCCCTCCGGCAGCCGCCTCCAGAAGAGCATTGGGCAGGCCTTCATGCCGGGAGGGGAGCACGAAGAGCGTTGCCGTTGGAAAGAGCGTCCAGGGACGGTCGATGTAGCCCGCAAAGTGAACCGTGGCGTCGAGTCCCAGTACGCGGGACAGATCCTTCAGAGCTGTTTCCTCCGGACCCTCGCCGGCAATCAGCAGTCTGGCCTTGGGAAACTCCTTCCGGACCGAAACCATGGCTCTCAGCAGCAAATCGAAGCCTTTTTCTGCCGCGAGCCTTCCTACGGCCAGCAGACGCGGGCCGGGGCTGGTTTGCGGAGACGGATTCAGGCCGATGGAAGCGCGAACCTCGTCAACATCCACGGGGTTGGGCAGCACTGCCAGCCGATTTTCCGGAACTCCCAGTTCGCGGGCCAGATCATCGGCCATCGACTGCGTCTGGCAGATGACCCGGTCTGCGCGACGGTAGAGCAGGCGGTAGAGCAGGCGGGTATAGCAGGGCACTCCTCCAAAGGCCAGGGAAGCGGAGACGGTACTGTTCTGGCGCACTAGAACGCGGGTTCCACGCGGGAAGAAGGGACGCAGCAGCAGGACCAGAAAATTAAGATGCGCCATTCCGGAGAGGATCAGTTCCGGTTTCAGACGGTGAACCAGCCGGAGCAGCCTGAAGGCTCCGGCGCGCACCCTGGGAGCTCCTAAAGCATGAAGATTGACGGAGTTTGGCAGCGCCT
The DNA here is from genome assembly GCA_003156235.1 of Acidobacteriaceae bacterium. Lineage (GTDB taxonomy): Bacteria > Acidobacteriota > Terriglobia > Terriglobales > Acidobacteriaceae > Telmatobacter. Next base: position 11,007 of record PMGP01000433.1, on the reverse strand, counting down.
CGCTGGTCTGTGCCTGCGTGATCAGCCCCAGGTGCAGCTCGAACTTTTCCGCCGGCAGGCCCCGAACCAAGAGCGCCGCCACACGCTCCGCGCCGCCGCCGCCAAGATGCGGAATCAGCAACAGGATCTTCGGGCGCGGATTCGCGGACATGGGGTTATCCTTAAAATCTCAGCGAGTATAGTGCAAGCGCCTCAATAAATCTGTAACAAAAAAGCACACTTTTCCAGAAGAAGTTTTCCACATTGACATATAAAGCGAAGTAATGTTTCCTAAGAGTACTGAATCTGTTTTTCTCCGGCGGAGACCGCCTTTTTTGGTCTCTTCTGCATTGTCACGAGGGGAGCGGCTGAGGCGGAAGTCAGGAGTGAGCGTTCCGGCGCGAGTGTTCGTCCGGTCGAGCGTTCAGCAAGCATGAGCTCCTGAATTCGTCGAGCACCTTTCCTACCGCGTTTCCGATGTTTCTTTCGGAGCGCGAAGGCCCTTTCTGGGAGAGGCTCGTGCACAAACGCAACGGAGAAATTGCAGATTCTATTTTTTTGTCCACTTATTTAAGGTGGAGCAACCGTTTTTCGTCCTCAGCCGCTCCTCGTCCGGCTCAGCCTTCCCGTTCGCCCCATAGCCCCCATATCGTAATCGGCATTACGCACCCGCAAACCTGCCTGGTGCTTGGCGGCCGTCTGCGCACTCTGCGCGAGGCGGGATTCCGGGTAACGCTGGTTTCAAGCCCCGGCGAGCTGCTCAACCACACGGCAGCTCAAGAAGGGGTTGAGTCGATTGCGATTCCCATGCGCCGGGGGATGGCGCCGGCCGCGGACCTGCTGTCGCTGTTGCGATTGTTCTGGTTGCTCTGGCGGCTGAGGCCCGACATGACGGAGTTCAGCACGCCCAAGGCCGGGCTGCTGGGCTCGATTGCCGCCATGCTCTGCGGCGTTCCTTCGCGGGTCTATTGTCTGCGCGGGCTCAAACTGGAAACCTCGACCGGAGTCAAGCGCCGCATCCTGCTGGCCGCTGAGAGAGTGGCCTCGGCCTGTTCTCATGTAGTCCTGTGCAACAGTGAGAGCCTGCGTAACCAGGCGCTGGCCCTGGGCGTGGCTCCTGAAGCCAAACTGCTCCTTTTGGGGAGCGGCAGCAGCGGCGGAGTCGATGTGGAGCGCTTCTCGCCGGGCCCGGACAGCCTGCGCGCCCGGCTTGGTCTTCCGCCGGATGCGCCCGTGGTGGGCTTTGTGGGCCGCTTGACCCGCGACAAAGGGCTGCCGGAGCTGGTGGAAGCATTTGCTGCCATCCTGGCCGCCAGACCGCAGGCGCATTTGCTACTAGTGGGCTGGTTTGATGCCGCGGAAGATGCGCTCAGCCGGAAGCTGCGCTTTCGCATTAAAAACCACCCGCGCATTCACATGACCGGGTACGTTGCCGATACGGCGCCCTATTACCGCGCCATGGACGTCATGGTTCTACCCACCTGGCGGGAGGGTTTTCCGAATGTCGTTTTGGAAGCCGCGGCCAGCGGGATTCCCGTGGTGACCACCTTGTGCACCGGCTCGCGCGACTCCGTGGTGCCGGAGGTGACCGGGCTGCTGATTCCTCCCGGCTACCCGGTCGCCATCCGCGAGGCCGTGCTGCAGTTGCTGCGTAACCCGGAGCGCCGCTGCCGCATGGGCGAGGCAGCCCGCGCCTGGGTGCTGGAGAACTATGTGAATGGTCGCGTTCTGGGACTTACCGTGGGATGCTACAAAAGCCTTCTTGAGCGGAATCGGCCTGTGAACACAAAAAGAACGCCAGTCGTGGCGGATTCCGTGCTCAATCCGATTTAAGTGTGAAGGTTCTCTGCAATAAAATCTGGGTGCCCCACACTCGCCGTCCTGAGCGAACGGGGCCCCAGGGGTACTCTTCAGCTTGGGGGTGGTGAGTCGAAGGATCTGTTGTTGTTCTTCAATGAACTTCTGACTCACCACGCTAGGGTGGGAGACCAATCAAGGCTGCGACTGCGGCACTGTGGGGTTCAGCGGCGCGCAGATTTCAGCCGGAGGCGCTTGCAGCGTATGCGCGCCTGATTCGGCCGCATGCAACACACCGTTTGGCACAATGCCCAGCACCAACGTGGCTATAACGGCCATCGCCAAGGCTGCGATGACGGCAACGCCAACCCTTGGCGCCGGAGCGGAGGAGGCCTGATCGTCCGGGCGTTGCGCGGTGGCAAGCGCGAGGCGCAGATAGTACGCAGCGGCCAAACCGGAGTTCAGCAAGCCGATGATGGCCAGCCAGATGGCTCCGCCACCCACCGCAGCCGCAAACGAATAGAACTTTCCGAAGAATCCGCCGGTGAAGGGAATGCCGACCAGCGAAACCAGAAAGAAGATCAGCAGGCTGCCGAGCAAAGGCGAGCGATAGATGAGCCCGCGATAATCGTTGATGAGCGGCAGCTTCTCGTCGTATCCGCTGACCAGCGTAACCACGGCGAAGATGCCCACGTTCATGGCCGCGTAGGCCGCAGTGTAGAAGCTGGCAGCGGCGATGCCGCTCGCCCCGAGTCCCGCGAAGGCCGCCAGCAGGTAGCCTGCATGGGCGATTGCGGAGTAGGCCAACATGCGCTTCACGTTCTGCTGGCGCAGCGCGGCCAGGTTGCCCACGGTCATCGAGAGCACTGCCACCACCCACAGCAGCGGCTGCCAGACGGGGCGCAGCATGGGCAGCATCTCATAGACCACCCTCAGCAGCAGCGCGAAGGCCGCGGCCTTGGGCGCGGTGGACATCAGCGCTACGACAGGTGTAGGCGAGCCTTCGTAAACGTCCGGCGTCCACACGTGGAAGGGCGCGGCGGAGACCTTGAAGAGAATTCCCACCAGCATCAGCCCCAGCCCTGCCAGGATGAACGCTTGATTTTGCGCCGTGGGCACGAGGCGGGCGATCTCGTAAATCTGCGTGGTGCCGGTGGCGCCGAAGATCATCGCGATGCCGTAGAGCAGGAAGGCTGTGGCGAAGGAGCCGAGCAGAAAATACTTGATGGCGGCTTCCGGTCCGCGAGCGGTGTGCTTGCGGTAGCCGGCCAGAATATACGTAGCTATGGAAGAGATCTCCAACGCGATGAAGACCAGCAGCAGCTCGACCGCGCCGGTGAGCAGGCACATGCCCACCGCGCCGAAGACAATCAGCGCGTAGAACTCGCCCTGGTGGTGGCTCTTTTCCGGCAGTGTGTCCAGCGAGAGCAAGAGCGCTACCAGAACGATGCCGCAGATGAGCACATGGAAGAAGACCGTGAAGGCACTGGTCTCCACCGTGCCGGAGAAGCCGGTGCCCATGGGCAGTGAAAGCTGCCAAAGGCTTGTCCAGATCGCGAAGGTAGTTCCGAAAGCGGCGACCCAGCCCAACGAACGGCGCGCCCAATGAGGAGGCAGCGTCGCGTCAATGAGCATCACCAAAACGCCGGTCAGCGTGAGGACGACCTCGGGAAGGACGCGATAGATGTCGGGAACAGAATTCATCGCTGGCCCTCCCCATTCATGGAATTAGTGTTGGCAATGCGGGCTGCGGAAAAACTCGATCCGGAGGGAGGCGGGGGTTTCAACCCCCGAATATAGCCGTCATAATCGACGAGGGCTTTAGCCCCGGAGGGAATCATTGGAGGATGCGCGCCCTTCTCGATGGTTGGCAACCAGAGCATCGGCGCCACGCCCATGACCAGCATCAGCGCGGTCAGCGGCCAGAGCACGGCCAGTTGACCTATGCGAAGGTCTTCAGGCGGCTTCGTTGTTGCCAGCGCGCTCTCAGGCCCGAAGAAGAGTCGCTGCACCAGCCATAGCATGTAAGCCGCGCCCAGAATCACGCCCAGCGTGGCGGCGATGGCCCAGCCTTTGCTAACGCCGGTAAATGTGCCGAGAAGAATCATGAACTCGCCGACAAAGCCGCCCAGCATGGGCAGCCCGATCATGGCGAGAGAGGCAATCACGAAAAATGTTGCCGTACTAGGGAGCTTTGCGGCCAGTCCGCCGTAGGCGTTGATTTCGCTCGTCGCGTAGCGGTCGTAAAGCAGGCCCAGCAGCAGGAAGAGCGCGCCATCCACCACGCCGTGATTCAAAATCTGATAAACCGCGCCCTCCCAACCGGTGAGCGTCAGTCCGTAGATGCCGAGCGTGATGAGGCTCAGATGGCTCAACGCGGCAAAGGCCATCAGCCGCCAGAAATCGCGCTGCACCAATGCGAGGCACGCGCCGTAGAGAATGCCGACGACCGCGAGACCCACCAGCACCGGCGCAACAGCCCGCGCCTGCAAAGGGAAGAGGCCGATGTGGAAGCGCAGCATGGAGTAGAGGCCGAGCTTGCCGGCGACGACCATCGCGAGGGCGACCGGCGCTTCGCTGAAGGTGTCCGCTAGCCAGCCGTGCAGTGGGAAGACCGGAACCTTGACGGCAAAGGCGAAGAGAAACGCCAGAGCCGCCCAGTACAACGGACCGGCGGGAAGAATGCCGCTAGCGATGTTGTATTGCAGCATTGTGAAGTCGAAGGTGCCGGTTTGCGCGTAGAGCCAGAGAATCGCGACCAACAACGGCGCCGACGGGATGAAAGTGAAGAGGAAAAACTTGAGCGCGGCCCTGGGTCCATCCTTGCGGCCGTACATCGCGATGAGAATCGCCATGGGAACCAGCGACAACTCCCAAAAGCCGTAATAGACCATCAGGTCCAGCGAGAGAAAGACGCCCAGCATGGCCGTCTGCTGCACCAGGAAGAGCGCGAAGAAGAGCTTGCGCCGCTCGCGGATGGCGTTCCAACTGGCAACGACGCCGATGGGAGCGAGCAGACCAACCAGCACAACCAGCCAAAGACTCAAGCCGTCCACGCCGAGGTGGTAGAAGATCGCGGGCTTCTCAATCCACAGGCGATTGACGACAAACTGGAAGCCGATCTGCGCTTTGTCGAAATGCGCGGGCAGGTGCAGCGTGAGGCCGAAGGTGGCCAGCGTGGTGACGAGCGCAATCCAGTTAGGCAGCTTGAAGCGGTCGGGCACGAGTGCCACCAGCACCGCACCGGCCAGCGGAAGCAGAAGGATCAACGTGAGAATCGATTGGTTTATCTGGTTCATTCTCTCAATGCCCCGCCATGCCAAGATGAATTGTCGTAAGACTGGCCAGCACCGTTGCCCACGGAACCAGCAGGAAGAGCAGCACCGCCGCCGCGCCCGCGGCCAGGCACGCCGCATAGGAGCGCAGATTGCCCGATTGCCAGCGTTGCAGAATCGCTCCCGCCAAGGTTGCAATGCCGCCAAGCAGCCAGGTCATGCCGCCCAGGATGCCCACGTCCACGATCCACTCCAGAATGTACTTCGAGAAGCCGAGCAGCGGCTTGACGATTGTTGCACCGTAGAACTCGTCAACGAAATACTTGTTGGCCAGCAGCTTGTAACCGGCAGGCAAAGCCGCGGCGTATTGAGCGGGGCACTCAGGCTTGCGCCGGTAGAATTTGTCGGCGATAAGCCAGCCTTCCAGCGCGACAAGAACGGCCACGACGCTGAGAATCAGTTCCAGACGCCAGTTGCCGGCCTCGGTGGGCAGTACGCCGACGGATGGCGCCAGGAAAGCGCCGAAGCGCTCCATGCCGATCCAGCCGCCGCAGACCGAGAGAGCGGCGAGAATCACCAGCGGGCCGCGCATCGACCACGGGCTTTCATGCGCGTGAACATTCTCGCTGCGCGACTCGCCCATGAAGGTCATGTACCACAGCCGGAACATATAAAACGCAGTCAGTAGTGCGGTTAAAAGCCCGACAGAATACAGAATCTTGCCGTTGGTTCCGTGTAAATACGCCGCATACAGGATAGCGTCCTTGGAAAAGAATCCGGCGAAGGGATAGATTCCGGCGATGGCTAGAACGCCGACCGTGGTGACGGCGAAGGTGATCGGCAGCTTCTTCCACAGGCCGCCCATCTTGCGCAGATCCTGCTCGCCGCCGATCGCGTGAATCACCGAGCCCGCCGCGAGGAAGAGCAGCGCCTTGANNCGAGCTGCGAAATGGTGGAGTAAGCCAGGACCCGCTTGATGTCGTTCTGGACAAGTGCAATGGTCGCGGCGAAAATCGCCGTAGCCGCGCCCACCGTGGCCACTACGCCGAGCGCGACAGGCGAGTGGTCAAAGAGAACGTGCGTGCGGGCGACCATGTAGACGCCGGCCGTGACCATGGTAGCCGCGTGGATCAGCGCGGAGACCGGCGTGGGGCCTTCCATCGCGTCAGGCAGCCAGATGTAAAGCGGCAACTGTGCGCTCTTGCCCGCCGCGCCCAGCATCAGGCAGAGCGCGATGATAGTGAGCACTCCGCCCTGCCATGCGGGAGTCGCATTGAGCTTCGCGCCGATCTCGCTGAAGGTGAGCGTGCCGAAGTTGGCGACGAGCAAAAACATTCCGATCAGGAAGCCGAAGTCGCCAATGCGGTTGACGATGAAGGCTTTCTTGCCCGCGTCGGCCGCAGATTTTTTCTGAAAGTAAAATCCGATCAACAGATACGAAGCCAGGCCCACTCCCTCCCAGCCGATGAACATCACCAGCGCATTGCCGGCCAGCACTAATACTGTCATGAAAAACAAGAAAAGATTCAGGTAAGAGAAGTAGCGCGCGTAGCCTTCGTCGTCGCCCATGTAGCCGACCGAGTAAACGTGAATCAGGAAGCCGACGCCGGTGACGACTAGCAACATCACGATCGAAAGTTGATCGAGCACAAAGCTGAAGTCGATGTGCAGCAGGCCGGCATTGATCCATGGCAGCGGGCAAGTCTCGACATAGGGAAGATAAATGTAACCCCAGTTCGGAGGGCCACATGGAGAACATGGTGGAACGACATGAATGTAGATCGTTGCGGCTGCATTCAGTACTACGCCAAATGCCGCCAGCGGCGCGATCAACGCGACCGTGGTCACGAGCCACTTGGGCAAACCGCGGCCCAGGATTCCGTTGATGAGGAATCCGGCGAAGGGCAGCAGCGGTATCAACCAGAGATAAAGGTGTGCGTTCATAGTTTCATCCGGTCGATGCGGTCGACGGCCAGGGTTGCGCGCGCGCGGAAGACGGCAATGATGATGGCCAATCCCACGGCAGCTTCCGCCGCGGCCACCATCATCACGAAGAAGACGAAGATCTGCCCCTTCACCGCGTGCCACTGGTGNNGTAATCAGATTGCGCTTGATGAGAAAGCCGACCACGCCCAGCGAAAACAACGCGGCGCTCAGCAGCAGATACCAGGAGAGCGGAACTTCCTGCGCGAAAAGAGAACTCATTCTTCGCCCGTCCTTTCTGCATTGCCTTGCGGTGATTGCAGGATTCGATTGTCGGAACCTGCCAATGTAACTGCTGATCCCTGATCCCTGATCCCTGATCCCTGTTCTTCGCTGCCGCTATGACTGGCCAGCGCCACCGCTCCAAGAATGGCGATGAGAATCAGCACCGAGGTGACCTCGAAAGGCAATAGAAGCTTGGTGAAGAGCACGGCGCTCAATTCTTCCGTGGAGGTGATGCCGTCGCTCAGCCGGGCCACGCCCAGCCCCTGCGCGTGCAGAATCACGGTGGCAATCACGGCCAGGATGGCGACAACTGCGGGAAAGCCAACGGCCCGCGCTACGCGGCTGCCCAGCGTGCGCTCCTCGCGTCCGGCATTGAGCAGCATGACGACGAAGGTGAAGAGCACCATGATGGCGCCAGCGTAGACGATAATCTGCGCGGCGGCCAGAAACTCCGCGCCCANNCGCCCAGCAGCAGGTACAGCACAGCCAGCGAGGTCATCACCACAATCAGCGAAAGAGCGCTGTTGATGGGATGCGACTGGAGGAGGAGGTTAATCGCTCCAGCCAGGCAGAGTCCCGCAAATACGAGAAACAGAATCAGGTGCATCGCACACTCCGGGAATTTCTCCCCGATGAATAGTTCAGCGTAAGGCAAGCCACAGGCTTGTCGCCACAATATTCAGAATGGCCAGCGGCATCAGCCAGCGCCATCCGAAGTTCATCAACTGGTCATAGCGGAAGCGCGGCTGTGTGCCGCGCACCCAAACATACAAAAAGAGGAAAGAAAAAACCTTGAGCACAAACCAGAAAAGGGGCATCAGAGCCTGGACAAAAATGTTGTGCGAGGTTCCAAACAAATTTCCGAAGGGGTTTGTCCAGCCGCCCAGAAACAGCAGGGTGGCCACGCAGCCCACGTTGATCATGTTGCCATATTCGGCCATGAAAAACATGGCGAACTTCATCGAGCTGTACTCGGTGTGATAGCCGCCGGTCAGTTCGCTTTCCGCCTCGGGCAGGTCGAAGGGAGAGCGGTTCGTCTCCGCGAAGGCCGCCATCAGGTAAATGAAAAAGGCCACGAACTGCATTCCGCCAAATCTGCTCCACGGTGAGATGTTCCAGGAGAGTGCGCCGTGTTGTGCCTGCTGTTCCACAATCAGGCGCAGGTTCAAAGTTCCGGCGCGCAGCACCACGCCCACCAGCGAGAGTCCCAGCGCGAGCTCGTAGCTGACCAACTGCGCCGAGGAGCGCAGCGCACCCAGCAGCGAATACTTGTTGTTGGACGACCAGCCGGCCAGCGCGATGCCGTAGACGCCGATGGAGGTGACACCCAAAATCACCAGCAGGCCCACGTTCACATCGGAGATCTGAAAAAGGTTCGGACTGCCGAAAACGGAAAACGGCGCTCCGAAGGGAACGACGCCAATCAGGATCAGCGAGCAGCCCAAAGCGAGGATGGGAGCGAGCAAATAGAGCGGACGGTAAACGCCGGTGGGGATGATGTCCTCTTTGAGGAAAGATTTCGCGCCGTCCACCAGCGGCTGCAAGAGGCCGAAGGGCCCCACGCGGGTTGGTCCCCAGCGGTTCTGGATGCGCCCCACGAGCTTGCGCTCCAGCAGCACGGTGTAGGCGACGCCCAGCAGCATCACCACCGTCACCACGGCCACCTTGAGCACGCTCCACAGAATGAACCACAAAATCGTCACTGGTCTTCAGCCTCTTTTTATCCTGCTACTTCGTCCGTATCTGCACCAGCATCGATGCCTGATGCCGCGCGAGCTCCTGAAGCGCCGTGCTGAATTCGCCCAGCGTTCCGGAGGTAAACAATCCATCCAGCGCGGGCAAAATCTCGCCCCGCTCCGTCAACGCCGCAACCGGCACGAAGCCCGGTTCGGTCTGTACATCGTTGCCGCTTAGTAGATTCACGCGGTCCACAGCATAGCCGGGAACCAACCGCGAAATTTCGTCCAGCACCGCCAGCGGATCGAAAGGACTGAGCTTTGGCTCCAACCCATTCGCCGCAAGCCACACCGCATGGCGGTCTGCCTCGCCGGACTGCGCACCGCGCGATTGGCCCAGGTCGGCTGTTACGCTGCTACGGCCAAAAGGTACAAGAGTTGTTACGTCCACACCCATCGCTCCCGCGAGCCGCACCAGAATCTCGAACTCAGGCTTTACTCCGGCGCGGTCGGCGGCCTTGCACACTAGTTGCACGTCGCCGAAGGTGTTGGTCACTGTACCTGATTTTTCATAGAGGCTGGCTGCGGGCAGCACCACATCGGCCAGCGCCGCAGTCTCGGTGAGGAAGATATCCGCAACGATAACGAAGGTCTTCTTCAAGGCTTCCGGATTTACGCCGAGCTTTGCGACCGGATCGGCGCCGACCACCAGCAACGCGCCCAGTTCGCCTTTGCCGGCCGCATCGAAGATTTCGGAAAGCGTCTTGCCGGCTGTTGCGGGCAGGCCAGCGTACTCGGCGAAGGCTCCAGGTGTGGTGACCGGCACGTAGCCTGGAAGCAGGTCTGGGAGCAGCCCCATATCCGCCGCGCCGCGCGAGTTGGCATAGCCGCCGAGGAAGGCAAAGCGCACGTTCCCGAGCTGCAATCCCCAGTTCACCAGCTCAGCCACCTGCGCGCCGCTGTACTCGGAGCCGAAGACTACGAGCAGCGAATCCTCGGCCAGCACTGCTTCGCGGAAGGTTGCGTCTTTGAGAATCGCATTGCTACCGCCCATGTACGCGGCCAGGGAAGCGTAGCCGTTGGCGGGCAGACGCAGCGTCGCATAGGACATGTGTTCCAGCTTGATGGCCTTCGTATTGGCGACATAAAGCCGTGCGCGATTGAGCCGCACATTCGTCCGCAGATTCCACGCCAGCAGCGGATGCTCTTCGGTTGGATTGCCGCCGATGAGCAGAATCGCCGGAGCTGTCGTTGTATCGCGCAGGCTGGCGGCCTTGCCGTTGTGTCCGGCCAGGGCGCGCGCAAAGGCGGCATAATCCGCAGTTCGCTCGTGGTCGATGTTGTTAGTTTGCAGAACAGTCCGTGCAAACTTCTGCAAGAGGTAGTTCTCTTCGTTGGTGGCGCGGTTGGAGCCGACGACGCCGAAGGCCGCGCCGCCCTGGCTGTCGCGAATCTCCTTCAGCTTGCGCGCGACCAGGCTGAGCGCATCCGCCCAGGTGGCCTCCACCAGCTTGCCCTCGGTGTTGCGGATCAGCGGCTTGGTCAGCCGCTCGGGACTCTCGACAAAATCAAATCCAAAGCGGCCCTTGGCGCAGAGAAAGTCGCCGTTGATGCCGCTCTTGTCTCGATTGCTGGCGCGGACAATCTCAGAGCCGTCATTGGTCTGGCGCACACCCAGCGTCACCTTGCAGCCATCGGCGCAGTGCGTGCAAACCGTCGCCACGTGATTCATCTCCCATGGCCGGGTCTTGTAGCGGTAGCTACCCGAAGTCAGCGCGCCCACCGGACAGATGTCGATGCACATGCCGCACTGCTCGCAGTCGAGATGATCGCCGCCGTTGGGCGCAATCACCGAATTGACGCCGCGATTCTGCACGCCCAGCGCCCACACGTCCATGCCTTCGCCGCAGACGCGAACGCAGCGGTAGCAGAGAATGCAGCGCGGGCGGTCGAAGTAGACAGCCGGCGACCACTGCTGTTCCTCTCTATGATTTTTAGCCTCGTCGTAGAGGCTCTCGCCCGCGCCGTACTTGAAGGTCATGTCCTGCAACTCGCACTCGCCGCCCTTGTCG
>PMGP01000372.1 GCA_003156235.1 Acidobacteriaceae bacterium | reverse complement strand
CGGTTGTAGTCGATGTTGTAGACCTTGGCGTAGCGCTCGGAGGAGGAGATGCGAACGGCCTCAGTGTTCTCCGCGGCCTCAATATAAATGCAGTTGGAAGGACACGCAGCGGCGCAGAGGAAGCAGGCCACGCACTTTTCCAAGCCATTTTCGTCGCGCTGCAGGATGTGGGCGCCGCGATAGCGCTGCTCGAGGACCGCTCCACGCAGGGGGCCCTTGCCGTCGGGGTAATTTTCCACCTGGACGGGCTGGAAGATCTCCCCGAAGGTGATGCTCATGCCCTTCACAATGCCGGCGATGTTGCCCACGATCGACATGAGGCTAGTATACGATGGATGCCGTCAATGCCGGGTACGCGGCGGCGCGGATTGGCCGTGGTTGTTGGCGGGCGGGGTGGTGACGGGCTTGCGGTCAGGACTGGCTTTGAGCAACTGCTGGCAGAGCGGGGAGTCCTGGCCGCGCGCCAAGCCGGGGATGGTGCTTAAAGCACTGCAAATGCGCTGCTTGATGGGCAGGGCCGGCGTGCGAGTAAAGGTCTGCATACGCTCCTGGCCGGTCGCGGGGTCGAGGTCGTAGCAGGCTACTATGTCCTCCGGTTTTTGCTGGCCGTGGTCGATGTGATTCCAGGTACACATCATGGAGCGGCCGTTGGGCTGGGTGAGCAGGGCATAGAGCTGGGTGAGGGACAGGCCCTGGGGAAGATTCGCGCTCCAGAGGGGGATGGCCTGAGGGCCGCGCATCCAGCGAGCGGCCCAGACGTGCTTCTCCATGTCGTAATGGAAGGCCGTGAAGTAGGTGGAAGGCTGGCAGTCGACGCAGTCGTCGTAGAGAGCGGCAAGCTCGCGCGGATGGCCATCATCAAAGAGCATCCAGTCCAGCAGGCGTAGGTTAACTCCCTTGAGCAGAGGCACATAGCTGTGGTTGGTGAGGGAGAGGCTCCAGACGGTGAAGGTGTCCGCGGCGGGCAGCAACTGCGGATTGGAGCGCGAGGTGGTGACGACCAGAGCCGCGTCGTACTCCACGCCGATCTCGCGAATGGAGGACCAGTTTTCGACGGTGAGGGAGCGATTGACCCAGGTGAGGACGGCTTGATCGGCGGCGGAGTGGAAGTCGATCCAGCGAAAGGCGTCAGGGGCTTGCTGGGCACGTAAGGGAGCGGCGATAACCATTGCCGCGATCATGGTACGAAGAAGCCAAGAAGAATTGACCCGCATGAATTTAGGTATAACAGAGAAGCATTGGAAGTTCGCTTCACTTGCTTTCCTGTGGCCTAACAAGAATGCGGCGAGAGAATTTCCGGACAAGCTGCTCGGTTTTTTGGCGAAAAACAGGCTAATCAGGGGCAAAAACGGCGCTTTTTGGGGCTAAAAAGGGGCAAAAAACGCTGTTTGCAGTTACTGATTCGTTAACAGGGTAAAAATGCAAGTTATTGATTTATTGAAAGTTACAAGGAATAAAAAGGTCGAAAAAAGATTTCCACAGGGTGGGGGGTGGGGGTACGGCGGGAAAATGGCGAATAGAAAGCGAATAACTGGGGTCCAAGAACAGGAATTAAGGAGTAAAACTTCGCTGCGATTGGCTTCCGATTCGACATTCTTTTCACCCTCGATATGATTGTGCGCGCCGGAAGGGAAATAATCTGCAAACCGCCTGCGGTGGGGGGACTTGCCGTCCAGGCGGGCCGCTCGCTTATCGCTCGCATGGGGTTCGTGGATTCGTGACAGGATCAGGGGTCAGAGATCAGAGATCAGAAAAACACTTGTTGGGCTCGTTGTGCCCCATGTCCAAAAATCCGGATCTGGTGCACCCGACTTTATTGGTCAGACCTGATTCATTCGCCTGAAATCGAGGTATCATCCTAAGTATGGCAACGATCCACATTTCGGAAGCCGATGCCGTCCGCGATTTTGCCGGACTACTGGCTCACGTCCGCCTGGGCGTGGAGATCGTTATCGAGAGCGGCACCTATCCGCCGGCTGTTTTGCGCACTGCAGCACCGCCGCGCCGCTCCATTGAGGAGTGCATCGCCCTGTTGCCCGCAGACTCCCCGGCAACCATCGATGAGGACTTCGCCAGCGATGTTGCGGCGGGCATTAATGCTCATCGTGAGTCGCTGAATCCTCCGGCGTGGGACTAACTCCGTGGGCCTGATACTCGACTCCAGCGTGCTGATCGCGGCAGAGCGCCAGGGCCGGAACGCCCGGCAGGCTCTGGCCGAAATCGCTCTCCGCGCCGCCGGTGAGGATGTGGCTGTTTCGGTGGTTACGCTGATCGAACTGGCGCACGGAGTGGCTCGCGCCAACACGCCTCAAAGAAAGGCCGCGCGACGGCAGTTCCTCAACGAACTGATGACAGCTCTGCCGATACATTCGGTGACGGCTCCGGTAGCTCTCAGGGCCGGTCAGATCGACGGCGAGAATGCCGCTCAGGGCGTGCGCGTGGCGCTCTCCGACCTGCTGATCGGCGTCACGGCGCTGGAGCTTGGTTACCGCGTTGCAACCACCAATCTGCGCCACTTCCAGATGGTTCCAGGGCTGGGAATCGTCGCCTTCTGAGCGGTCAGTGGTCAGATAAACGCTGGTTGGGGTTCGTGGTATCCCAGGTCCGAAAATCCGGAGATGGGGCACACGGCTCATGGTGATTCTTCGGGTCTGATTTGCGGGCCACCTACAATGCCCCGACCGTATTTGGAAATTGTAGAATCATGAAAGGGAGACTTTCTTAATCACTAGAAAGGCCACCAAATGAATCCTCGAGTAATCAAAATAGCTTCAAAGCTACGAGACCAGTTTCTCGACCCATTAACCACATCTGATATCAGTATTTTTCTCTGCGGTGGGGCCGGAGATCATGAAGCCGAACTACGGAGAAAACTCGGCGCAGCATTGGCGGCATTAAAATCCAAATATAGATATTCGATTTTTTACCCAGAAGACATGTTCATGGAGCTAGTCTTGGGCCATCAAAAACTTGATCTCCTAACGCTCGAGAACATTCTGGCCAAGAGCGTCAGCTCAGTTGTGATTTTGCTGCATAGTGCGGGAACACTCACAGAACTTGGCGCATTTTCAAACCACAGACTACTCAAAGACAAACTAGTTGTGGTCATGGACCCCAAGCATAAAATGTCTAACAGCTTCATTTCCACTGGGCCTATAAGACATCTCCAAAAGAATACTTCAAGCAAAGTATTATTCATCAAAATTGATGAGGCCAATTTAGACAAACTTGTAAAGGGTGTCTCGGAAGCTTCCAGAGCCATCGCAAGCGCGACCCCCCCTGTACGTAATCTCACAAACGCAATTATGTGCTATGAACTCTACTTGGCCCTACTTTACGTGCTCGATCCGGTACCCCGTTGGGCCTTTTCACGTATTGCGAGCACACTGGAGCCTGGCGCAGTTGAAGAGGCTAAAATCTGCGCCGATACGGTCGTAAATGGGTTGATCAATAAGGGAGACGCCCTACTTGTATCCCAGAATGTGACGATCTCGAAAAAAGGCGTAGAAACACTCTTTGCAGATGCAGGAACAGCACGAAGACTCGCCAATCTTAAGGGAGTTCTATCAAATTTAAGGATTTTGGCCTTGAACGGGCAACTGAGAAGGAGGTATAATGAATTCTGGAAAGAGGCAGGCAGTTCTTAGATGAGTCCGGTTTGGTGGCTTGCTACCTTCTGGACTTGGATAGAGTTGCTCTATCCCGCATGTACTCATAAGCCGATGTCCAAGCGAGCCTTTTCCTTCGGAAAAGAGCTCGCGGCGCGAGCCTTTTCGCGGCTCTCCGAACCGCTCAAGGCTCGCGCGTCGGCTCGCAAGCTCGCCGACGAGAACCTGAGTAAGGGCAGCTTGCCTCTTTTTCTCTCGTTTTGAAAGGCCAACATGTCCTCATCCATGTTGCTTCTTGGCTTCCCAAGCTTCAACACAGTTGAGGAATTGGCTGCACTTATCCATATTGATGAACGTCGTCTGGCTACCCTCACCGAAGTGCCTGAACGTTTTTATCGCAGGTATCGAATTCCAAAACGACATCGAGGATGGAGGGAAATTCAGAGCCCTAGCAAAGAACTAAAAGCAGTGCAAGCATGGATACTGAGGAACATTCTAGATAAATTGTCCTCCTCTCATTATGCGACAGCGTATGTGAAAGGTAGTAAACTACTCGACAACGTCAGTCCACACATGAATAACCGCTACTTCCTCTCAGTTGACGTCAAAGATTTTTTCCCATCTATAAGATCTTCCCTCGTGCGGGAGTTGTTCGAGAAGATTGGCTACTCTAAACAGGCAGCAAATATTCTGTGTCGACTTTGCACTTACTTCAAAAATCTTCCGCAAGGAGCGGTTACCTCACCCGCCCTGTCAAATTTGATATGTCTTCGTTTGGACCGCCGATTGGCTGGACTCGCTTCTCGCAGGAACATCATATTAACGCGCTATGCCGACGACATCACATTTTCGACAAACAACAGAAATGCATTGTCACGAATGCTTCCGTCTGTATTCAGAATTATTCGCGACATGGGTTTAGAGCCCAACAAGGAAAAAACAAGGTTGCTAGGACCGCGAATGCGCTGCGTGATAACGGGACTCGTGAAGAGTTCAAGCGATCCGTCCTTTGGAGTTGGTAGGAAGAAGAAGGTTGCGATGAGGTCAATCATGCATAAATTTCTGGCTCGTGGAATTGTGCATCCCGATTACCCAAATGAGGCGTCAATTGAGGGCTGGATCAACTTCGCAAAAAATGTTGACCGCGCCGCTCATGAACAAATGCTTCGATACTGGAATAACCAAAAAATGAAATATCCGCCTATAGGCGATCTTTTTCGCCAATCAGCGCCTTAATGTAACTCACCGAAGAACATCAGCAACCGCGGGTCCTTCGACTTCGCTCAGGATGACAAGCGAGAGTGAATGGGGCACGGATTTACAGGCCGAGCTTGGGCCAGAGGGCGTCGATTGTTTTCTTGGTCTCGCGGTCCATTTCTATCATGGCGGGCCAGGGGCGGGTGAAGCCCTCGGCTTGCCATTTGCGGGTGGCGTCGATGCCCATCTTGGAGCCGTAGTTGGGCAGGCGGGAGGCGTGATCGAGCGAGTCGATGGGGCCGAGGGTGAATTGGATGTCGCGCTCGGGATCGATGTTATTGGCAACGCGCAGAACGACTTCCGGGATGTTTTGGACGTCGCAGTCCTCGTCGACGACGATGATGATTTTGGTGAACATGGCCTGGCCGAGAGACCAGATGGCGTTCATGACCTTGCGCGCATGGCCGGGATAACTCTTGCGAATGGAAACTAACATCAAGTTATGAAAGACGGCTTCGACGGGGAGATGGATGTCGACAATTTCGGGGATGGTCATGCGCATGGCGGGGAGGAAGATGCGCTCGACGGCCTTGCCCATCCACGCGTC
>PMGP01000445.1 GCA_003156235.1 Acidobacteriaceae bacterium | reverse complement strand
AGTCGTGCCCTGACACAAGGCGGGTTTATGAAACACTCTCTAGCACTCCCTTCGTTCAACGTATTAGAATGCTTGGTTCAGCACATCTTGACCTCGTTCGCGCTGTGCGGCTGTCAAGGCCGGCCTGCGCGAGTGCGGGCGAGAGAGAAGCCGGGGGGATTTTGAAACTGAATATCGTAACGCTGACATTGGTTGTTATCTTGTTGCCGTTCATGGTCCTGCATTTCTGGGGACCTCCGTGGACAGCTTTGCGCATCGCCGGACTCGGCATTGGCACTGCTTGTCTTCTGCTGCTCGCTTTGGCGCGCATTCAATTGGGGCGGGCCTTCAGCGTGCAGGCCAAGGCAAGCACACTGGTGACCAGCGGCCTTTACTCCCGCATCCGCAATCCGATTTACGTTTTTGGCGGCCTGGCGATCGCGGGATTCATGCTGTGGATCAATCTGCCCAGGCTGCTGCTGTGCTTCGTTGTTGTGATTCCCATGCAGGTGTGGCGCAGCCGGGTGGAGGAGCGGGTGCTGACGGAGAAGTTTGGTGAAAAGTATCTGGAATACAAACGGCAGACATGGTTTTGATCGGTTGACGGATTCAAGGGATGGGCAGAGCGCCCATTCGGAAAATATTCCATTTTTTGGGAGAGACAAGATGCATTCAGTGTGGTTTGGAGAGTTTCTTGGGACGCTGGTTTTGATTCTTCTGGGCAACGGCGTATGCGCGGGCGTGACGCTGCGCAAATCTTATGCGGCGGATAGCGGCTGGATGGTGATTACCACGGGGTGGGCGCTGGCGGTGCTGTGCGGCGTTCTGGTGGCGCAGGCCTTCGGCAGCCCTGGGGCGAACCTGAATCCGGCCATCACGCTGGCCGTCGCGGTGATCAGCGGGAATTATTCTCAGTTGGCGAGCATGTGGTCGGCACAGTTGCTGGGCGCCATGGGCGGCGCGGCGCTGATGGCGTTGCACTACGGGCCGCATTGGAAACTGACGGATAATCCGGCGGGCAAGCTGGGCATCTTCTGCACCAATGGGGCGGTGCGCAATTCTCCGTTCAACATTTTGAGCGAGGCCGTGGGCACGGCGGTGCTGGTGGTGGTGGCCATCGCCATTGCCTCGCGCGGCGTCTCGGCGACCGGACCGGCAGCGGGATTGGCTCCGTGGCTGGTGAGTTGCGTGGTGTGGGGCATCGGCCTCTCGCTGGGCGGGACTACGGGCTACGCCATCAACCCGGCGCGCGACCTGGGACCGCGGCTGGTTCATTGGCTTGCGCCGATACCGGGCAAGGGCGGATCGAACTGGAGCTATGCGTATGTTCCTATCGTGGGACCTCTGCTGGGCGGAGCGCTGGCGGGATTGCTGGTACTGTACGCGCATCTATAAGGCGGGGCGGCGAGTGAATCCCACATCTCAGAAGCGGATGTGGGGCACCCCGCGACGAAGACCTGTCGCCTGGGGCCCCGGTAAGGCGAAAGGATGAGGCTCACGGCAGAGTGCTACTAAAGTGGAATCTACAAATGCGGAATCTATGCAGCAAAGGATTTGCTTGGAGCACTCTGGTCGCCGAGTCCGGCGAGCAACGCTGCGACTGATATATCCTCGTCCAAAGCCTCCCAATGCAGACCGCGACTTGTAATCCTGACTTGCTCGCGCTGTTCCGCGGTGCCGTGCAGCAGTCGAGGAAACCAGGCCAGCGGCACACCGATCACCCGGCCATCGCTCAGATCGACCCAGAAGCTGTCGGAGTCGAAGCGGACACTCATTGGACTAGACGAAATGCTCATTCCATGCCCTCGCAATCCGGCTACTATTCGCCTCAACCAAGCTCTGCAACTCGCGCAAAGTCCGTGCATCATAGCCGTCGTTATAGGCCACCTTCACGGTTGGCTTCAGCCAGAATTTCGCCTCCACATCATTTCTTTCAACGTGAATGTGCAGCGGCTCACGCGGCGATCCTTCATTGGAATAAAAGAAGAACCTGAAGCCGCGTTCACGAAACACAACTGGCATGACCCCATTTTATTGCATTTTCGACCGAGCGCCTTCCTCGGAGCTGTAAAATACCACCGATTGCACGAATAATAGAGCTAATCTTGATTCCGGGACGGGGAAGAAATCCAAATTACTCAAGGTAGGAAGCGACGACGGCCAGGGCGGCGATGGCGGCGGTCTCTGCTCTCAGGATGCGGGGGCCGAGGGATGCGGCGCGCCAGCCGTTGGCGTCGAAGAGGGCTTCTTCCGAAGGCGCCCAACCGCCTTCAGGACCGATGGCGACCTCCAGGGTGGGCATCTCCGATCCGGCGGCGGTCATGGCTTCTTCCAGCGCATGACGCAGGGTGGTGGTGCGCTCCTGCTCGGCGAGGACAATATACGCAGTGCCGGAAGCGTCACGCGCAGACTCGGAGGCGGCACGCACGCGAGCGGCCAGAGGAGCGGGATCGAAGATGAGTGGCACATCGCAGCGCCGCGACTGCTGCGCCGCTTCATGGGCGATGCGCCGCCAGCGCTCGGCGCGCTTGTCCGCGGCCGCGGCCAGGTGCTTCTCCGTCCGCCGCGCAATCACCGGCGCGATGGCGGCCACTCCCAGCTCGGTGGCTTTTTCGATAGCCCACTCCATATGGTCGAATTTGTAGACGGCCATCACCAAAGTAACGGGCAGCGCGGGATCGGCCTCCAGCTCGGCGATCAGGTTGAAGCGAACCTCGTCGCTGGCGACGGCGGCCACCTGGGCATGAAAGACGTGGCCTCCGGCCACCACGTCGGCCTCCATGCCGGGCTGCGCGCGCAGGACGCGGGTCATGTGCTCGGCCTGCTCGCCGACCAGGGTTGCGGTGGCTTCGTCCCAATGCTCGGCAATCCAGCGGCGGCGTGTCATGGATTCCTCCGTACTGCGCGTCTACCAGTGTAGACCTTTTTCCAAAAACAGATCAGCCCCTAAAAACACATCAGGGGAACGCTGGATGCGCTCCCCTGATGTGTTGCCTTTGGTTGGAGGTGCCGCTACTTCTTTTTTGCTGCCTTTTTTGCGGCCTTCTTCGCGGGCTTCTTCGCTGCTTTCTTAGTTGCCATTTTCCTATTCTCCCTTTCGATGATTTTGCATCGACCTGCAAATATTTTTTGCAGTTGATGAATGTATAGAATCTCAAAACGCACATGTCAAGAAAAAAACGACATGACGGTGGAAAAATAGACAACAATTTTTTTGGCGCAGAAACGGGAATTGCCAGCTTGGAGTCAGAGAATGTGGCTTGAGCGGAGCAAAGCGAGAGCTAAACCGGCAACAAAATCGTGACCAGCATGGGCGAAGATGCCCGCGCGGAGGCTGCGGCGACAGAGAGCGAGCAGGCTGAAGAGCACGCCGAAGACGGAGAGCAAGACCATGCTGCGCGCGCCCTGATAGGCATGCGCCGCACCGAAGACGACGGCGGAGACGAGCACGCCCGCAGCCACGCGACCGCGCGCCCAGCCGATGAACTGGCGCTGCAGGTAGCCGCGAAAGACGATCTCCTCGACAAAACCGACGATCATGCAGAGCAATGCCCAGGCAGCAATCTCTCTTCCGTTGGCGGGCGCGAGCTTTGCCAGTTCGCGCAACGCTTCAAGCCGCGAGGGATCTGGGAAGAGCGGGGATTGTTCAGAATGTCCGGCGGCGAGAGTTACCGGCGTCCGGTGTGTGAGCGCGGCCTCAACGCCCGACCAGGCAATGCTAAGTGTGCCCAGCACCATCAGCGAGGCGATCCAGAAGAGGAGCGCGAAGCCGAGATCCGATGCGATGGAGCGAAAGTTGACGGGACAGGAGCCGAGCAGCGAGAGGAATGGGATTTTTCTGAGGCGCAGTCCGAAGATGACCCAGGCGAGCATGGCGAGTTCCGTTGCGGCGGTGAGGCCATAGGTGGGGAGGCGGTTGAGTTCACCATGGATGGCCGAGAGGCTCGAGGCGCCGTGAATGGAGAGCGCGATGATGGCGATGACCAGCAGGATGGTGTGCCAGGCGGGGGCGATGGACGGCGACGCGGATGGTTGCGGCGGCTGTTCGTTCATTTGCGGGGTGGTCGAATCGTTCTCTGAAGCCGGCAAGGGAATCCTCATCGACAGGATAGCGGAAGGCGAGGGTGCGGGAATTAAAAAATGGGGAGAGAGTGAAATGGATGGTTTGGTGGAGCTGAGCGGGATCGAACCGCTGGCCTCCTCGTTGCGAACGAGGCGCTCTCCCAGCTGAGCTACAGCCCCACGACTTTTCTATCTTACCATTGGCTGCCTTTTGTGGAAAGAGCAGACTACAGCCAGATGTCACAGAGAAATCGACCAGAAACAGGCTTCCCACCCTCAACGGCTGTAGAAATAGATCCCGCACATGTCCGTCGATTTGTTGATCGCTTCAAAGCTGAAGACCGGAATGTCGTCGCCGGAAAAGAAAGCGACCGAGAGAGTTTTTCCTGAAACCCAGGTGGCCATCCACTGGGTCTGCTCGGAGCCGCAGAGTGTGTTCTTATTTAGAAACCGCTGGACAGCCGGAATCTTGAGCCGATAGAGTGTGCCGTTGCCAGCCGAGTTCGCATCCGCGTCAAAGACCGCAGCTACTTCGGCCGGCTGCAGGCTGCGAGTGTACGCGATCGGAAAGGTGAGGAAGTTGATGGTCAGCTTCGCCTCGCGGATGTTGATACTGCCGGTGATGCTATAGGCGGTTTTGCTTGCCGCCATCCAACTGCCGTGGTCCTGGGCGGCGGCGCTCATGGCGCAGGCAAGAGCGAAAGCCAGGACGAAGAGACTCACTCTCATGCGCATTGCAACTCCCAAAAGCGGAATTCCGTATTAGACGAAAGTTATGAAAAAGAGACAAAAGTCCGGGCCTAAAGGCCTATCAAATTTGCGATCTTTCATGGGCCTAAAGTGTCTGCGTGAGAACT
>PMGP01000348.1 GCA_003156235.1 Acidobacteriaceae bacterium | reverse complement strand
GAAGGCTCGGACACGCTGCTGTTCATCGACAACATCTTCCGCTTTACGCAGGCCGGCAGCGAAGTTTCGACTTTGCTGGGCCGCATGCCTTCGGCCGTGGGCTATCAGCCGAATTTGGCCACGGAGATGGGCGAGTTGCAGGAAAGAATCACCTCGACGAGCAAAGGGTCTGTCACTTCGGTGCAGGCCGTTTACGTGCCCGCGGACGACTTGACCGATCCGGCGCCGGCGACGACCTTTGCTCACCTGGACGCGACCACCGTGCTGAGCCGGCCGCTTTCTGAACTGGGCATTTATCCCGCCGTCGATCCGCTGGCCTCGACCTCGCGCATTTTGAGCGCGCGCATCGTCGGCCAGGATCATTACGACGTGGCGCAGGGTGTGAAGAAGATTCTGCAACGCTACAAGGATTTGCAGGACATCATCGCGATTCTGGGCATCGACGAATTGTCGGAAGAAGACAAGCTCACCGTCGCGCGTGCAAGAAAGGTGCAGAAGTTCCTCTCGCAGCCTTTCCACGTTGCTGAGCAATTCACCGGCATTCCCGGAGCGTATGTGAAGGTGGCCGACACGGTGCNNAGTACGACGACATTCCCGAGCAAGCCTTCTATATGAAGGGCGCGATTGAAGAAGTGCTGGAGACCGCCGAGAAGCTGAAGGCGAGCGTGTAAAGCAGTGGACAGTGGTCAGTGGACAGTGGTCAGTTAGTGCCGGAGCCGCGGCGACAAGTTTTTACTGATCACTGTCCACTGACCACTGTTCACTGTCCTGAAAGGACATATGGCTGAGGAAACCAATCAACTTCGCGTGCGGCTGGTGACTCCCGAGCGGACGCTCTTCGATCACCCGGTGACGGCGGTCGAGTTGCCCGCGAAGAACGGGTACATGGAGGCGCTCTACGGACATGCGCCGCTAGTGGCCGAGTTGGGCGCGGGCGACGTTACTCTGCATGGTGGTCCGGATGGCGACCAGCGCTACAACGTCAGTTGGGGCTTTGCCGAGGTGCTGGGCGACCGGGTTACGATTCTGGCCAATGACGCGCTCAAGCCCGAGGAGATCGATGTGCCGCGCGCCAACGAGCAACTAGCGCGCGGCCACAAGGAATGGGACGAAGCCGGAGACAGCGCGGACGCTTACACCGAAGCATTGCGCGTCATCGCCGAAGCGGAAGCCAAGATCGCCTCGGCGGCGGAAAAGCACTGACGCCCTTTCTCATTTACTGCTTCAAACACAACGGCCCTGCTCACGCAAGCAGGGCCGTTCTGCATCTGCAAATATCAGAATAAATCGTTTGCAGCATTTACAGAAACAGTATATGTTTTTGTTTGCAGAGGGAAAAGCGTTTACGCGTTTTCAATTTAGCAGGAGGAAGGCGTTATGCTGTTTGATCGATCAGTTCGCCGGGTTGATTTCGTACGATGGCTGCTGGTGCTGGTGGCCATCGCCTGCTTTGCGCAGGCGGCTTTGGCGGCCACCAAGGTCATCACGGACGCGGACAAGGGCGGCGAGGTTCGCATCAAGTTTGCGGACCAGCTGGAACTGCGCCTGAAATCGAATCCCAGCACCGGGTACATGTGGTACGTGGAGAAGGAATCGACGCCGCTGCTGAAGCTGCATCATCAGTCGCAGACCGAGGTCCCGGTGCCAGCCGAGGAGCAGCCCGGCCTGGTGGGTCAGCCTGTTTTCCAGGTTTTCACGTTTGAGCCAAAGCACGCTGGCGTTGGGGCACTGCGGCTGCACTATGTGCGCAGTTGGGAGAAGCCCACGCCGGACGATGAGCAGTTCGAGATTCGCGTGGTGATTGAGTAGAGTCTGAGCCAGACGCTACCAGACGGTTCGCGGATAGTGCTTGCGGATGGCTTCGTCGGCGGAGATGAGCCAGGCGAAGCCGTTAGCCTTGGCATTAGCGACGATGAGACGGTCGAAGGGATCGCGGGTCCACTTCTCGTCGAGAGCGGCGACGGCGATAGTTGCAAAGGGAAGATCGCAGACCAGTACACCGTGATTTTCCAGTAACATACGAGCGATCTCACTCGTGGACAGCTTGCTCCGGGCGATTTCATGGCGAAGCTCAATCTCAACAAGTACGATTGGAGAGATTAGCAGGCTGAGAGCCTCAATCTGCTCGACAGCGCGTGCGCTGATGCATTTCAATTTCCTCTCGGCCAGCCAAACAGCCACATCAGTATCCAGATAGGCCGTCCAATCCTGAGAAATCACAGGGTTGACCAATCTTTCTCCCACTCCTTTTCCATCACGGCCAGTATCTCGGCCTTGAAGACGGGATCGTTCATATCGAAATTGGGGTCAACCATGACCTCCATCGGCGTAATCCGGCTAAGACGGCTGATGGGCTTGCCTTCGGGAACGACTTTGAGGCGGCGGCCTTTGTATGTGACCCAAATCTCCTTCCGTTCAGAGCTTGACGCGCGAGAGCAAAGATTTCTCGACGAAATTGGGTGATAGGGACTTCCATGAAGGAAGTCTACCGGATTCGATGCTTCTTGTCTTTTGGGAACCCCCTGTGCAAGTTGCCCCGGCTGCGCTTACAATTCCGCTAGGGAAGAAATGGCCAAGGCAAAGGAAAAGATATTCGAGATTGCGTGCCCGGATTGCGGGGCGATGCTGAAAATTGACGCTGCCACGGGCCTGGTGGTGAGCCATACCCCGGCTCCGCGCAAACGGATGTTCGAGGACCTGGAGACTGCGGCTCAGGCGATGCGCGAGCAAGATGAGCGCAAGGAGTCGATCTTCCGCCAGTCGGTGGAAGCGGAGAAGAACAAGGAAGATTTGTTCGAGAAGAAGTTTGCCGAGGCTCTGCGCAAGGCCAAGGACGCCCCCGACGGCAAGCCGCTGCGCGAGTTTGATCTGGACTGACGGCCGCGCCGAGCTAGCCAAACTTGAGTTTTGGCCGATTTTCTGTCGCGCTGTGCGCAAAGGGCGATTTAGAGCGATACTGGAAGCACCGATTCCGAGACAGTGTTCCGGAACGGAAGGAGAGAAGATGGTGGTTGTTCCGCTTTCCAAGCCAGATTACGAATCTGCGATGACACCGGAGGCCGAGAAGTCCGAATCTATGAACTGGATCGGATTTGCGGCGGGTGGAACCCTTGTGGCAGCCGGTTTGCTGCTGCTGGTGGGCGAGCGCCGCGCCGGAATGGTTGCCGCCGCCTCGGGCACGGCCTTGGCCATGCTCAACGAGAAGGAGACACTGCTCTCCTGGTGGAATGCGATGCCCGGCTATATCGAGCAGGTGCAGCGGGTGCTTAACCAGGTGCAGACTACCGTGGATGATGTAGACGCCAAGCGCGAGGCTCTGCATCGGGTTCTGGCCCGGTAAGCAGGAGTGTCCCTCCGGGGATCAAGGGGTGGGTTAAAACCCATCCCTACCAGTCCGCGCTCATTCTGTTGGCATTATGCGAGGTGTGAACACCCGCCTCCCTCCGGACCGAGTCATTCCGGAGAGCCTCTTGCAAAATAACCAAGAAACCGGCATTACATATTCATGCACCCCTTCGGGGCATTGGTTTGTTCCGACGGCAAAATTAATGCTTGAACGGCCTACCCCCACCCGTACTTTGGACGCAAAGTCG
>PMGP01000199.1 GCA_003156235.1 Acidobacteriaceae bacterium | reverse complement strand
TCAATCCGTCCGCATCGCCGGCTGTGTGATTGCCCGCCAGCGCCCTGGCACCGCCAAGGGCTTCGTCTTTCTCTCCCTCGAAGACGAAACCGGCATCGCCAACGTCATCCTTGCGCCCGACACCTTTGAGCAGAACCGCGTCACAGTCACGCGCAATCGATTCCTTTTGATTGAAGGCATCCTTCAGAATCAAGACGGCGTGATCCACGTCAAAGCCCAGCAAATCACGCCGCTCAACATCTCAAATGTCGAGATTTGCTCACACGACTTCCACTGAGGCATTGCGTTCCGCAATCAGCGGAGGCGCAAAGAGACTTGCTACAAGCCGACTTCCGGGGACCGATCCGTGAAGCTTGATTTTAACAACTTCCGGGTTGCCGACGATGCTGGAGGTGGGGGACTTAGGCCTACACAAGGGCGTTATAGCGGATTGGCCCGGCGTTTACGGTAACTGGCGGTATCTCGCAAACACCCAAGGAACTTAAGCCGCTCGGCGGGAGTGGCGAGGCGTTGAGTTTCTTGCACAACCGTTCCCATTCCTAAGATACAATTTTGACATTACCGCAAAGCGGCGATTTAATTGCACTCTGCTTCCCCAGGGCCAGAATCCTTGGGAGTCAGGCGTCATGATAGGCACGTCGAGCTAAATTCGTCAGTCGCCCTTGGGCACGTTCCCAGTTCAGCCGACGCAAGAAGGTGTGACAGAGAACTTAGCGCATTACAAAGATTTACAGCCGACGGCGTCTGATGGCATCGTGAGCCGCTGCAGCTGAAATTCTGCTTTTGACTAGTTTGGTGGGTAGATTGGGGGCAACAGTGACTCCGGTGGCAACGAATCTGGTCGTATCATGGATCGTCTTCTTCATCCCGATCGGTCTTCTGATCGTTCAGAACTACGCTAGACCGGTATACCCAACGGAAAGGTACAGGGATCTTAGCGTCGCGGTCACTGCGTTCGCAATGTTTCTCACCCATTTCAACATTTCGCTATACACTCTGAACCCGTGGTTGGTCGGAAGTACCCTGCTGGGCTTCGCAATTGCTGCCCCGGTCGCAGGCTACTTTGAGTCAGGGCGCACGATAGATGGCAAGGACGTGTATTGCAAGACTGATCGATTCCGGGGGCATCTCCTTACCAATCTCTTTGGGGCCATGACCGCTTTCTTTCTTTGGGGTATTGTGCACTCCGTGCCGAGTGTCGCCAATACTTTCGTCAAGTCTCTACCTAGTGTCAACATCTTATTCAATGTGATGTTGCCTCTATCAGCAGTGGCCGCGTTCCTGTTTGTCCGCACACAGCAAGTGGACGAATTTCGCAAAAATGATAACCAGCACAATATCGATGAGGGGAAAAGCTCAGACAAGGAATCAGACCGGGAAAATAAGATCGTTGGCTTCTCGCTTAAACATTGGCATCAACAACTCAACTTCATCCATCTAGTCTTCGCCACATCTGTGGCCTCGGCGTCGTGTCTGCTCCTGATGGCTCATGGCATGCAGGCGACGGGAATTGGGCTCCCGGCGGTATCGTGGCTGGTTATCGCTGCTATTTTTGCCACGCTTGGCTTCCTGTTCGTCTGCGGCCTTAAGTGGTCTAGAGACAACCGGGCCGTGTACCTAACCTTCCTCACGGGTACGCCAGCCGCGCTTGGTGGGGCCATTATCTGGCTATCGTGTTTTAAGGCTGATGCCGTAAGAGACGGCACGATGGTAGCGGTGGCAGGTATCGGCTATGTTGCATTCTGTGTTGAGGCCATCTTTGCCGATTGGGCGCGGGACAACAGGCGTGGCTGCCCGCCGTTACACTACTTCGTTCCAATGGCGGTTGCCGTAGTGATTTCAGTGCTTCTCGGCATTGCCTACTTCGCAAGGTAGCCTGAAAGCGCGAAGCCTTCGGGAACAGGGGCGTTTTCTTTTTTACGGTTTCAGGGTCCCCCCCTCCGTAGCTGTGGGCCGCAACATTGGCGGCACCCTCTTTCTCCAATGCTCAGCCTCGATGACTTTTCGGTCCGACCGTGGCGTGTCCCTGGAATCAAGTGCGGCTAATTACGCTTGATCGCTCGGACAGTCTCGCGAGGATATTCCACAAGGGGCAAGTGCCAACGCCCACTTCTGCCTTGAAGTGTGGTGACCATGAGGTTGGGGAAAGCTACGCGCCAACCCGAGATCGCGTCCGATATCCGCAGTAGGGGATCATCGTCTGGTGAATGACCTTGCAGATAAACCACTTGCTGAGCGACATCAAGCAGTTCGCCCTCCTTCAGTGGACCAAACTTCGCAATGAAGCAAGCTTGACTTGTCGCGGCTGGCATCCCAACCCACACTCCGGCGCGGCGGGCGTTTCGGACGTTGTCCTGGGGAGCGTCATCTTCGGTTGGGGGCCTAGTCCCGAATTCACTAGCTGAAGCCCATACCAAACTCGACAAAGGGCCGCCGCGATACCAACAACTCACGTCAAGTAAGAAGGAAGGCCGCTTGATGTTGTTTCGCGTCGCAGGTGCTGAATCGAGAATCAGCGTGACCTTTCCGTAGGGCGCACCGGCTTGGCGATAACGATCGAGAAAAAGTTTGCTGATCATCCCGCCCATCGACGCGCCATAGACACGAAGCTCAACTGGCTTCAGTGTGGAGAGATCTGACATAACCTTGTCATAGATCTGGGATACATTCACTCCTCGTTCAGCATAGTTGACAACCACCATTGCATCGTCTTCCGCCACGTATGGTGCGAAAGCTTTGCCCAGAGTGCCACCTGGCATGACATAGCCTGGGAAAACCACGATGGCGCGGTGCGTCGTGCCCGAGCGCGGCGCAATAATCTCCACGTCCGCAGTCGTATTTGTCCGGTACGCAAGGCCAAGTAGCGCATCCACGATCAGCAGAACTGGAAGGGCGGCTAACGCCCTCCAAACCGACAATCTCCGATGACACGTAATTCCCATAGCGACTCGCCGGCTGTGCAATACCCTAATCAATAATCTGCATTTTCAACGCTGGATCGCGCATCCGGCAAGTCTACTAGCTTCTGCGGTTCGTTCACGTTGTCCATGAACGAATGTCGAACCACATTAGAAGTGTCCCCTTGAGGCCACGATTGACCGCCCACCCTAAATCCGCACCGAACCGAGTATGATTTCGGACTCCGTTGATCGGTCTCCGTGTGACCCAAACCTTACACGGCCTAAAAGGCTGGGGAACCACCGCTGCCGCAGCGTCCGCAGCGCCAGCGGCTTAGTTCAAACGCCCTTGCATCCGGCGATCTGGCTGGGTTCTGAAATATCGGCTACCCCTTTCCAATCGGGTCGATGGGGTTGCGCGCAATTCCAGGGCGGAAATGCGGGCCAACACCACCCGAAAATCGAAAACCGCGGCCTATGGTGCATTGCCTTTTTGGCATCCTGCCAGCAAGGATACTGCGTGTGGGCATATGGTCCATTCTGGCATACGGCATCACATTGATTCTAAGGGATATGAATATGCCTCAAGCCTCGGCTGAATTGATGGCTTTGCGGGAATATCGGTGGCCTATAGCACTCCGTTGAATCACCGTATAGTGTTGATTTATATATACTTGCTTCAAGGTTTGCATGAGGCCCATCAAAACCAATTAGTTCAACGGGAAACCATATAGATAATATATCATTGCTATTGTATACTGGCCTGTACCCTCACTATCGCGAGGTGGAAATGCCACAANNGTTCCAGGAATCCGAATCCACCAGTACACTGAACCTGAACCAGGAGGCGCGACATGACCCTCAACGACGCACTCAGCACCATTCCCAGCAACCCGGACTACATTTCGGGGTTGATGCAGCTCCCAGCCTTCCAGAACCTGCTCGCCAAGGTGGAGACGAACTTCTACCGGAACCGCCCCAAGGAAGCGGCAGAACTGGAATTGGAGGGGACAATACGCTTTACGCTCCAGGAGCGAG
>PMGP01000345.1 GCA_003156235.1 Acidobacteriaceae bacterium | reverse complement strand
AGTTCCCTGCAAAATCGTCCAGGATAAGGAGTTACGGGCCGTTTCGGCCTCTTCTGACAGCTTCCGGCTAAAAGGCGGCGCGAAGAGGATGTGCCAGGACGATGGACTCCTGAGGATCATTATGCGACGAAGTGGGGAAATAATCTGCAACCACCTGCGGTGGGGACAGCGGCTCGCTAGTCGCTCGCATGGGGTTCGTGGTGTCCTACCCTACACCCTACGCAAAGCAAAGTACACGAAGGATGGGGCAGCAGGGTCAGGCCGCTTCTTTCAACAGGTTGGCGACGGCCTCGGGGTTGCGGGCGATGACGGTGAGGTAGGCGCGGGCGGGGGCGTCGGGACGTTTGCGACCCTGCTCCCAGTCGCGCAGGGTTCCGATGGGGATGCGATAGGCGGCGGCAAATGCCTCCTGGGTCAGGCCGAGGCGTTTGCGGAGCTTTTTTACGTTGGGAATGTGAATCAGGCCCAGCTTGGCCATCTCCTCGTCGCTGCCGAGAGGAAGCGGTTGTGAGTCCGGGTCAGAGAGCGCAGCCGCATGAATCTGCTCATCGGTTAGCGCTTCGACCGCGGCCCAATCCGTATTCGTCTCAATCGGCGGATCGCCGGGTTCATGATCGACCCAAACCATATCTTTTGATATCTTCATCCACCGCATGGTACGGCTACGCCGTAGTTTCGTCAAGGCGCGATAGCGGATTCGTGAGCGTTGTTGGCTTACTCTTCAGCGGTTCTCTTTCGACTGAAAGTGCCGCAGTCTAACGCCTGAAATGTGCCGGGAGCGGCTCCGTCGATGGCAGCAATTATTTTCGGCAGGTTTTCTTTGAGTATGGGTAGCTGAATCGCAGAGAGGGCCACAACTGCCAGACGCCTCCCGGTTAGGTTCTGCTCGTAGCTGAGTGTCTGGTCGCCGGTCAGAAGAACCTCCATTCCGCTTTCTTCGGCAGCCCGCAACAACGAGCCATTCTGGAGCCCTGTCCAGCCCATGTACGTGACAGTGACAACCTCGTGTGGCCCTAGCAGCTTCCTCAGGGCATGGTCGAGATTCTCATCGAGCAGAACTTTCACTGGCCGGCCTGGCCTCGTTGTGCATGGGCAAACTCAATCAGGCGTTCGATTTGTGGGAGAGAGAGAGAGGGAAAGCCCTCGCGCAGTTCATCGATCGTCTCGCCGAGGTCGTAGCTTCCGACGATGGCGTCAGGCAGGATGCGCGTCCCGCGCACGATGGGCCTTCCCGAGACCTTGCCGGGGACTGATTCGATCAGCTCGCAGGCCATCCAGTCGATCTCGATTTCTGTTGCTGCTTTTGCCATCTTCAGGCCCTCTTTACCATCGTAATCCTTTCCGCAATTCGAGAAAAGCGGAAGATTCACGCCGGCCCTACGGGACGGCGGGGCGGATGGTGGTACGCTGACCCAGGGTTTCACCCTGGGCTATTCTCACGTTCTCCCGGCCAGGAGAAGGTAAAGACACGGCGGCCGGGGTGGGGTTCGTGGTTTCCCAGGTCCCAAAAGCGGGACCTGGACACCCGACACCCGGCTAGTCAGTCTTTGCGGTCTTCACTATATCTTTCACCATCTCTGTAGCGCTTGCTTGACCACGTGCCGATAGCGTGTATCCTGTCTCCTTGCTTCCCGTCACTTCACTCGCAAGCCCTTTGATAATATGTGCAAAGTTACCGGCATCCAAGGCGTCATAATGCAAGCAGGTCTCTCTAACCTCCTGATCAGTCAAACGAGCTGCACCGGTCCCGAGGTATGACGCAAGCCCCTTTAGTAGGATCACACTGCGCATCCTTTTAGTCTTGTTATTTCCTGGTACGCTCTTGGCAATCAGATCAATCTCATCTCCTCCAAGGCTAAAAATTGCCGAAAGTTGGTTCGGTTGCAGTCCGCTACGAGCAATCCATTTTTTCCCAGCTGGACTAATACCTTCCAACACACCGTTTTCCTCAACCCTGTTCTCCGTATGCTCCTCAGATCGTTTTGCATTGAGGTTCTCGTCAGGCTCATCCGTCCCTGTTGATCCGCTGGTTGAACGGATTGGGCCGGAAAGGCCCAATTTGTCGGCAACATACTTCAGAACTCGAGACTGTGCATCCGATTCGAGATCTTGTAACGCTGCGTGCACTTCACTGATTGCTGTGATTTCTGGGTCTGCGTGGTCACCGGTTCTTTTCGTCATGCTTCCTCCTAGTCGGAAATGATTTCAAGCGGCGGGCCATAAAGTCGCCCATTCACGCTTGAAAAACTCGATTGCAAACTCTGCTGCCATAAATGCTGCATACTCTTGCCATGAATCTGACTTTTCTGCCGCAAAATCACAAACAGCCTTGAACGAAACTGCCCGGGGTTTCGGCTCAGGTGACTCTAGAACTGCACGATACACGCCGTACGTTTCCATTTCCACACCGATCAGTTTTCTCCAGTTCTTCTGAATCTCTATTATGCGTGTGGCATCGTCAATCACTTGATCTGCAGCGCCCACAGGCCCCACATGCAGACTATTTGGTGTTTCAGGGGTCGGACCCTTCCAGCGGTCCCGGATTTCCTTGAACAGTGGATGCTGGCTCCTGTACTTTTGCAGAACACTCCTGAGACGTGGATTGAGTCCGATAGGGTACGGGTCCGGTTGAAACTCACGAATTCCGCCTTGGATAACTACCTTTCCAGAGTTGTAATCGACGCTGGGGTCCGCCACCAACACATCGCCAAACTGTTTGTTGCCGGAGTGGGTTCCAGCCGCTATTCCAATCATTGTGACTAGGCGAGGACGAAACTCATGCACAAGTTGAGTTGTAACTATTGCTGCCGCAGTCAACCCCATAGAGGTTGAGGTTGTGGCTACAACCCGTAACGGTCTGTTCCCCGCAGTCACGATCTGGGTTTCGTGGTAAACATGTGTTAGGCGCGCATCGCCAACCTCTCGCCAGGACGTTTGACCACCGGATGCGTTGATAACAGCTTCCAGTTCCGGATATTGCAGTGCGCAGACTATACCGATATCCGAATTAAAACTGTCGGTTTCAGTGATTGTGGGAAGTGACAAACCGGTTAGTGACCGGAGGTGTTCGACCCCTTTCTCGGTCAGGGACCATTGAAGCGGTGGACCCTTGTCAGTTGGGCTGGCGTATGCGGGAGATTTTCGGAGGCAGTCCGGGACATTTGTCGGAGCCTTTGCGCCCAAGTGTAATTTAAGCAAATCGGAGACTTGTTTTGAGGTTACGGCCCTCTCATGTGCACGAAGCACGTAGAGTGCTGAAAGGACATAGTACTGGTCAGTCCTTTCCTTTCGTTTAACGGCGCTCATCATCGCTGAGAAGTCGATCATTGAGTAAACCCTGACGGTTCAGACCTTTCCGGCGAACAATGTTCCAATTATGGCATACATATCCAATTTTCCTCAGCCATCCGAGATTTCAACCGCTTATTGAGACGGTTGCGGAGACCGCCCCGCGTCTAGAATCATAGTCAGCCATGGCTGAATTTACGCATCTGCATTTGCATACGGAATACTCGCTCCTGGACGGGGCTTGCGACCTAACCAAGTTGATGGAACGCGTGGCGGCGGTGGGGCAGAAATCTGTCGCCATGACCGACCACGGGAACATTTATGGGGCGGTACATTTTTTTGACGCGGCGAAGCAGCAAGGCATCAAGCCGATTCTGGGCTGCGAGCTTTATATCTGCAAGCACGAGGACCACCGGATCGACCGAGTGCCGGGCGAGGGGGACGAGAACAACCACCTGCTGGTGCTGGCCCAGGACGAAGAGGGCTACCGCAACCTGATGCGAATTACCTCGGAGGCTTCGCTGCATGGCTTCTATCGCAAGCCGCGTGTGAGCAAGCGGTACCTGGCCGAAAATTCGAAGGGGCTGATTGGCTTTTCCGGTTGCCTGAGCGGGGAGCTGTGCGAGGAGCTGATGGCGGGCAACTACGAGAAGGCCAAGAGCGTGGCGCAGCAGTACGAGGACATCTTCGGCAAGGGAAATTTTTATTTAGAGATTCAAGATCAGGGGCTGGAGCAGGAGAAGCAGATTCATGAGGCGTTATTCAGACTTGAGCGGGAACTGAATATTCCGCTGGTGGCGACCAATGACTCGCACTACCTGTGCGGCGAGGACTCGCACGCGCACGACGTGATGCTGTGCGTGCAGACCGGATCAAAGCTGCAAGATAAAGAGCGCTTCCGGTTTGATTCAGACCAGTTTTTTGTGAAAAGCGCGGAGGAGATGGAGAGGCTGTTCAAGGATTCGCCGGAGGTGTTGCGGCGGACGATGGAGATTGCCGAGCGATGCGAGTTCAAACTCAAAGCAGTGGACGATCCGTTTCCGTTGTTTGACGTGCCGGAGGGGCACACCATCAACAGTTACTTTGAGCAGGTGTGCCGGGAGGGATATAAAAAACGTCTCGACACGGCGGTGCGCGGCCTGGAGGCGCGTGGAGTGCTGCGGTCTCAAATTCATGAATATGAAGCGCGGCTCGAATATGAGATCAAGATCATCGAGCAGATGAATTATCCTGGATACTTTCTGATCGTGTGGGACTTCATCAAGTATGCGCGGGACAACGGGATTCCGGTGGGACCGGGACGCGGATCGGGCGCCGGATCGCTGGTGGCGTATGCCATGGAGATTACCAATATCGATCCCATGCAGAACGTGCTGCTCTTTGAGCGGTTTCTGAATCCGGAGCGGAAGCAGATGCCGGATATCGACGTGGACTTCTGCCAGAATCGCCGCGGCGAGGTGATCGACTATGTGACGCGGAAGTATGGGCGCGAGCAGGTGGCGCAGATTATCACCTTCAACACCATGGCGGCCAAGGGGTCGATCAAGGATTGCGGGCGCGCACTGGATATGCCGTACGGCGACGTGGACCGCATCGCCAAGCTGATTCCGGGGACGGTGGGCATCACCATCGATCAGGCTCTGTTGGATGTGGCGGAGCTGCGCAAGGCGTATGAGAAGGACGCGCAGATCAGGGAGCTGATCGACACGGCGAAAAAGCTGGAGGGGCTGGTGCGCGGGTCGGGGGTACATGCGTCAGCGGTGGTGATTGCGCCGCGTCCGCTGATCGAGCTGGTGCCGCTGGCCAAGACCAAGAACGACGAAATTGTGACCGCCTACGACATGAAGGCCATCGAGAAGATGGGCCTGCTGAAGATGGANNATTGCCTGAAGCTGATCGAAAGCAACCGCGGAGAAAAGCTGGACATAGAAGCGATTCCACCGAATGACGAGGAGACTTACAAGAAGGTGTTTCATGCGGCGCTGACTTCGGGGGTGTTTCAGTTTGAGTCGAGCGGGATGCGGGATGTGCTGCGGCGCTACAAGCCGGATACGGTGGAGGATTTGACGGCGCTCAATGCGCTGTACCGTCCGGGACCGATCCAGGGCGGGATGATCGACGACTTTATCGAACGCAAGCTGGGGCGGCGCAAGGTGGAGTACGCGCTGCCGGAGTTGGAAGGAATTCTCAAAGATACGTTGGGAGTGATCGTCTACCAGGAGCAGGTGATGCAGATTTCAAACGTGCTGGCGAGTTACTCGCTGGGCGAGGCGGACCTGCTGCGGCGCTCGATGGGCAAAAAAAGCATGGAGGCGATGGCCGAGCAGCGCGACCGCTTCATGGAGGGCGCAGACGCGGCGGGCCATCCGAAGGAGACGGCCGGAGATATCTTCGACCAGATGGAGAAGTTCGCCGGATACGGATTTAATAAGTCGCACTCGGCGGCCTATGCGCTGCTGGCTTATCAGACCGCCTATTTGAAGACGCATTACCCGATGGAGTTCATGGCGGCGCTGCTGACCTCGGAGACCTCGAAGCCGGAGAATGTCGTCAAGTATATCGCCGAGTGCAAGGAGATGGGCATCCGCGTGGAGCCGCCGGACGTGCAGACATCCGGGGCGCAGTTTACACCTCTTGTTTCGGATGGGGGAGATGCGATCCGCTTTGGCCTGGCGGCGGTGAAGAACGTGGGAGGCAATGCGATTGAGTCGATTCTGAAGGCGCGCGCGGAGTGTGGCGGGCGATTCAAAAGCCTGTGGGAGTTTTGCGAAAAGGTCGATCTGCGCGTGATGAACAAACGCGTACTGGAGTCGCTGATCAAGGCCGGGGCGCTGGACTCGCTGGGCAGGCGCGGGCCGCTGATGGCTGCTGTCGATAAGGCAATGGAGCGGGGGCAGAAGGCGCAACGGGATGCGGCGCAGGGACAAAGCGGGCTCTTCGGGCTCTTCGATGAGGGACCGAAGGCAGTGGGCGGCGACGATCTTCCCAAAGCCGCCGATTGGGAAGAGGGCGAGCGGCTGGCCAATGAAAAAGATGTGCTGGGTTTCTTTGTCTCCGGGCATCCGCTGGATAAGTACGCGGAGAAGCTACGCAATCTGGCGGGAGTAATTTCCGTGGCCGACGCGCTGGAGCGCAAGCCGCCGGAGAGGCGCTGGGGCGGGCAGGCGGACTCGGCGGATGAGATTCGGGTGGCGGGAATGATTCTTGGGCTGCGCGTGCAGAAGAGCAAGCGGGATCAAAAACTTTATGCTCAGGCGGCACTCGAAGATGCTACCGGCAAGATCGACCTGATTTGTTTTTCGCGGGATTACGAAAAACTTTCGGACCAGTTGAAGATGGAGGCGCCGGTCGTGGTGCGCGGCACACTGATGGGCGAAGAGGACGCCGCGCCCAAGATTGCCGTCAACTCGATTCAGGCGCTGGAAGAGGTGCAGGTGAAGNNGGGCCGGGCAAGGTGATGCTGCATTTGGACAAGAAGGGCGAGTACGCCGTCATTTTGGAGCCGGAGGGAATGAGCGTGGCGGCGGATCGCGGCTGGGTCGAGCGAGTCGAGGAGTTCGTAGGCAAAGGAACAGTGCAGGTGCTGGGATAGAGCACGAATCCCCTTCAAATACTCACTATTTGACAAGTCTTGACATACTGCCACTTCCCGGCCTCTGGTTGCATCTAAAATGGCAATATGTCCCCTCCGTTACCCAAGCGCCACTCTTCCAA
The DNA here is from genome assembly GCA_003156235.1 of Acidobacteriaceae bacterium. Taxonomy (GTDB): domain Bacteria; phylum Acidobacteriota; class Terriglobia; order Terriglobales; family Acidobacteriaceae; genus Telmatobacter. The sequence goes on along the minus strand of PMGP01000345.1, from coordinate 2,202 downwards.
GGCGCCTCCGCCGGGCGAAACCGGCCACGAGGCGCTCTATCTTCGCTCTCTCTGCGATCGTCAGGTCAACGTTCAGGTCAAGCTGCGCGACGGCGAAACGGTGCGCGGCTGGATCGAGTACTTCGACGAGGGAATGTTGCGCCTGACCCGCGAGGGCAAGCCCAACCTGTTCATCTACAAGCACCAGATTCGCACCATTACGGAAGTGGGCAAGCTGGCTCCGCGCCGCGCGAAGTTTGCAACTCGGGAAGCGGCCGGCTCGGATGTAAATGGGGAGGCCTTATGAGCAGTGATCAGAATTGGGTCTGGGTTCCCCAGGCCACGGCCATCGCCCGCGAGGCGGGAGCGCGGCTGCGCGAGTTCTTTTCCCAGGGCGTGACTACCGAATATAAAGGCGATGTGGACCTGGTGACGGTGGCCGACCGGACGGCGGAAAAGCTGATCCGCGAACGGCTCAGCGAGGCCTTTCCGGAGCATGGAATCTTCGGCGAAGAGGGCACGCGCGACCGGCTCGACGGCGAATTCCGCTGGTACGTGGACCCTCTGGACGGAACCACCAACTTTGCCCACGGTATGCCGCAGTTTTGCGTCTCCATGGGCCTGGAACAACGCCCTGCGGGCCTTGCGCCGGACGCAGACGGAACGATGGTGGCCGCGGTCATTTACGACCCCTTGCGAGATGAACTGTATGCTGCAGAGCGGGGACGGGGTGCGCGGCTGAATGGCAGGCCGATACACGTTTCCAGCACGCCGGAGCTGGCCGAGTCGCTGGTAGCCACCGGCTTTCCCAGCCGCAAGCGCAACGAAAGCCCAAACATTCACTTCTATCATGAGTTCACCCTGCGCTCTCACGGGGTGCGGCGGGCAGGTTCGGCGGCGCTCGATCTGGCCTACGTCGCAGCAGGCCGCCTGGATGCTTTCTGGGAGTTCAACATCAATCCCTGGGATACGGCAGCCGGCTATCTGCTGGTCGAGGAGGCAGGCGGCAAGATGACGGGGTTCTCCGGGCAGCCTTTTCGGCTGGACAGCCGGGAGATTCTGGCCTCCAACGGGCTGATTCACGCTGAGTTGGTGGGCCTTTTCGCGGATATGTTTGCCGGACGCAATCTATTGCCCATCCCCACGCCACAGGAGTTTGCCCAACGGCGGGCGGAGCGCGCGGAGGCAGCGGGACAAGTCTGATGCAATAGGCAAAGTTGCCGAAAATGAGCCTACATAGGCATTTCAGGGTAATCTCCAGTTTGCCGGTTACTCGACCTTGGCTCGAGAGACGGAAGAGTTCTGCACAGTATTTCTGACGACTTAATATCTAGTGGACCCGAACGTAGTGTCTATGCAATGCGCTCTTTATGCTGGCTTGTTGCACCCATCCTGCCCTGAACGGCTCCGTCGGGCAGACAAGGAAGTCTGCAAACATATAGACGGTCGACGCCGGTATAGCGTAATTCTGCCTATCGGACTTCTTCACACCGGCGTTGAGCCAATCCAAAACAGTATCCCACGAGGATTCGTCCGGTTCATATTCGTGATGTGTTCCGATGTGCCAGATGCGAAGCTGGAGGTCTCCGCCGTACAGGTTTGCGCGACCATGAAAAGTCATGCAAGGTTCGGCTGCTAGCAGCCGGAAACTGCCTCCTACCAATAGGAAGAGAATCAAAAGAGTTCGCACGTTAAATTACCACCCCTTCGCAAACGGTCGGCATGAATGTTTCCCTGATTGCCAGTGATTATAGTTCAGATCGGGCCCAATCAAGCGCTTGCAACAACTCCGAGCGAATCGTCGCCTATTCGGACATTACCCCGCACCAACAACTCCAATTGCCAAGCCGTGGACATTGAAAAAACGGGGTTTGTGCCACAAAAGGGTCTAAGTGTGTTCAAACTGGCCCGATAACCCGTTTGGCGGCGGGTTTACAATCCGCAGCGCGGCGCGAGCGGCAAAGAGCGGCTGAGGGCAATCGAGTTCCGTCGCACATTCGGTTCGCTTTTGGAATCGATACGAGGAGAATCTGCATCCAATTCCCGTAACGCAAATGCAGCGAGGGGGATCAGTCAGCCCCCAGCCTCCTGTGCTACTATCAGCGTCGAGGATTCAGTTCCCCGGGAGAGATCAGAAATGGCATACGTCATTGCAGAACCCTGTATCGGCACCAAGGACACCGCCTGTGTGGACGCCTGTCCGGTCGATTGCATCCACCCCAA
>PMGP01000395.1 GCA_003156235.1 Acidobacteriaceae bacterium | reverse complement strand
AGGCCGATGCACCGCATGATGGAGCAGTGGCACCCGCTGGGGCCGATCGGCGTCATTACGGCCTTCAACTTCCCGGTTGCGGTCTGGTCGTGGAACAGCGCGCTGGCTTTTGTCTGCGGCGATCCGGTGGTGTGGAAGCCTTCAAGCAAGACGACGCTCACCGCCATCGCCTGCCAAAACATTATCCGCGAGGTGCTGCAGGCCAACGGCGTACCCAACGGCGTCTCCAGCGTGGTCATCGGGCGCGGGGCGACGGTCGGCGAACGGATGCTGGCCGACAGCCGGCTCCCCCTGATCAGCGCCACCGGATCGGGGCGGATGGGCAAGCGCATCGCTCAGGTTGTCGGCGCCCGCCTGGGCCGCACCATTCTCGAACTGGGGGGCAACAATGCCCTGATCATTTCCGACAAGGCCGACTTGACGGGAGCGCTGGCCTCGGCCTTCTTCGGCGCCGTTGGCACAGCGGGGCAGCGCTGCACCTCCACGCGCAGGCTGATCATTCAGGAGAGCGTATACGACTCCTTCATCCACAAGCTGATTGGCAATTACGAAAAGGTGATCATTGGCGATCCGCTCGATCCGAAAACCCTGATGGGTCCGCTGATCGATGAAGCGGCGGTGTCGGAGTACGAGAATGCGCTGGCGGCTGCCCGCAAGCAGGGCGGAACGGTGCTGTACGGAGGCAAGGTCCTCGATCCAGCGCCGTTTGGCAGACGGACTTTCGTTTTGCCGGCCATTGTCGAAATCCGCAACGGCGCCGAGATTGTGCAAACGGAAACCTTTGCGCCCATCTTGTATGTGATGAAATACCGGAGCATCGACGAGGCGATTGCCTTCCACAATGCGGTTCCCCAGGGCCTGTCGTCCGGCATCTTCACGGACAGCATGGCCGAGGCGGAAAAGTTTCTCAGCTACAAGGGATCGGACTGCGGCCTCGCAAATGTGAATGTGGGCACCTCGGGCGCGGAAATCGGCGGCGCATTCGGCGGCGAAAAGGAGACAGGCGGAGGCCGTGAGTCTGGTTCAGATTCCTGGAAAGCCTACATGCGGCGCCAGACCAGCACCATCAATTGGGGTGGTGAAATTCACCTGGCGCAGGGAGTGGAATTCCACCCGTAATCCAAGCCTTCGCCAGGATCACGGGAATCCCGGCGTAACACAAAGAAGGCGGGAACGAGCCAGGAAAGGCAGCTCGCGCCGGTTCGGTGGCGGAGGGTGGATGTGGATTATTCCGTCAAATTGGAACACGCCCAAATCGGCACAGTGGAGTGAATTTATTTTCTTGGGTAACGAAAATTGCGTTACAATCTCTGCGTCTGTTCATCCTTTTGGAGGTCGCGATGCCGGTTCTCATTGCATATACAATCCTGCAAGGCACAACCAAGGAGAAGCTTGAAGCACTGGTCAGAGAGGCTATCGGCAAAGGCTGGCAGCCTATCGGGGGCGTTGCCGTTTCCGGCAAGGTCTTCTACCAGGCGATGGCCGGTCACTGAGCAATTGAATTTCCAGGCTGAGCGGCAAAGGTTTCTGCGCTGAATCCTGGAAGGTGGTTTTGCGCCCGAGATCAAGCCGCATTCTTGCCCTGAGCCGCAACGCCGTGAATGAAATTGAAATCAGCCAGGGAAATTCTGATTAAGTCGAAATTTTGAAGGGTACGGGCTTTAGCCCCTGAGGGAATGCAAGTTCAATAGAAGCACTTGATCAGAGGTTCCCCAGGGGCGTTGTACGCCTCGAGATTTACGCCGTTGACGAAGAATGCCTTGTTCTGCTAATGTTCGCTCAATTTAATTTTCAATCGCAAACTGCATGTGAGAGGTAAGAGGAAATGCCTGTGACATCGAAATGCCCGTTTTGTGGTTATGAGGGAATGCCCCTTCCTGTAAAGAACAAGTTATCGACCGGCGGGTGGATCTTCTTCGCAGCAATGCTGCTTGTCTGCTTTCCGCTTTGCTGGCTTCCCTTCGTCATCGACGGGTGCAAAGAGGAGGAGTGGAAGTGCCTGCAATGCGGTGTCAGGAGAGCTTGAAAAGCCGCATCGTCCGCTTTGCCGCCCTGAGCGCATTTATTTTCTATCTGGCGTGGAATGCGGCGTGGATCGCCCATGGAAGGATTCCTCCTTCCATCCTGAGGGCTGTTGGCGGCGTCCCCTGCCCCACGACGGGCGGGTACAGAAGTTTTGTCGCGCTTTGCCGGGGAGAGTTTGTTCAGTCGTTTTTATATAACCCGCTGATGCTGGTTTATTTATTGCTCTTCTGTTATTCGATGGCAGTTCTTTTTCTCCAGTGGATCCATCGAAAGCGGCTGGTGCTCAGTCCTTTCATTGCACGGTTGTGGTGCGCTTCGCTGCTGATCGGTTGGGCGGCGAAGTTTGTTCTTGGAAGGCAATACTGGTGATCGCGGCGGCTGGAAGCGGTTACGGCCGGAGAATGGTGATACACCGGATTCCGCGCTAGAATACATCCATGAGCCGCACCGCCGTAGAAATCCTCGAAGACGCCCGCCAATTGCCTCCCGNNTGGCAGAAGGAAGTGGGCGAGCCGGAACCCGGCTATGAGGAATGGTTCCGCGCCGGCGTGGAAGAGGCGCTGGCGGAGACCTCGCCGGGTATTCCGCATGAGGTGGTTGTTGAAGAAATTGCAAATCTTTTACGCTCCGCGCGTGAAGCGCGGAAGATGAAAGCCATTGCATGAAGCTGGTTTGGAGCAAGGCCGCCCTGCGCCTCTAGCTTTTTCCCTCCAGAACATCCCTGAGGGCAAAGCTGGTTTCAAGCCGTATGACTCCCGGCAGGCGGGATAGCTCGTTCTGGTGGAGGCGGCTGTAGTCGTCGATGTCCGCTGCGCGCAGCACCAGCATATAGTCGTACTGACCGGCCATCAGGTGGCAGTCGGTGATGTTTTTTGAGCGCCGGACCGCGGCCTCGAATGCGCCCAGCACCGTTGCCGATTGGCGCTCCAGCGAAACGCGAATGTAGATCGTCATTTGCTTGCCCAGCAGCCGGTCGTCGATCTGGGCGCGGTAGCCGCGGATGGCTCCCGAGGCTTCCAGAGCCTGGATGCGCCGCGAGGCAGCCGATGCCGACAAGCCCACTTGCTCGCCTACCTCGTAGTTGGTTGCCCGGCCATGGCTCTCCAGGTAGCGCAGAATCGCCGCGTCAAGCTCGTCGAGACCGTCTGTTTCACCCGCGGGCGAGATTTCCGGAGTGTCTGGCGCGTCCACCCGTCCGCCAGCGGTTTTTCCTTGCGTCAACTTGGCAAATTGCGCACGTTTCGTTCCCATCTAACAATATTACCACGAACTTTGCACACATCGGCAGCCGTTTGCGCCGTAAGATTGTTGGCAGTTGCACTGAATTCAGGTAGGAGATACAACAATGATTATCGGCGTTCCCAAAGAGATCAAGGACAATGAAGCCCGTGTGGGCGTGACCCCTGCGGGCGTCAAAGCGCTCACCGAGGCTGGCCACACTGTATTGGTTGAGACCCAGGCCGGTGCGGATTCCAGCTTTACCAACGAGGAGTACAAGCAGGCAGGCGCGGAGATCGTAGCCGAAGCCGGCAACGTGTGGAACAAGGCTGACATCGTGGTCAAGGTGAAGGAGCCTATTGAGAAGGAGTATCCGCTCTTCCGCGAGGGGCTGGTGCTGTTTACTTATCTGCATCTGGCGCCGGTGCCCGATCTGACCAGCAAGCTGCTCGACTCCAAGGTCATCGGCATCGCCTATGAAACCGTTCGCGATCGCCAGAACACGCTGCCTCTGCTGACTCCGATGAGCGAAGTCGCGGGTCGCATGAGCGTGCAGGTGGGCGCAGCGTATCTTGAAAGGGCGCACGGCGGACGCGGCATTCTGCTGGGTGGCGTTCCGGGCGTGGCTCCGGCCAATGTTACCGTCATCGGCGGCGGAGTGGTGGGCACCAACGCGGCCAAGATCGCGGTGGGCATGGGCGCCAAGGTTACCTTGGTGGATGTGAACCTGAACCGGCTCCGTGAGCTGGACGACATCTTCGGCGGGCGGCTTTACACACTGGCATCGAATAGCTACAACCTGGCCCAGGCGACCCGCGAGGCCGATCTGGTCATCGGCAGTGTGCTGATCCCCGGAGCCACAACCCCCAAGATTGTGACCCGCGCCATGGTCTCACAAATGAAAAAGGGCGCGGTCATTGTGGATGTCGCTATCGATCAAGGCGGCTGCGTGGAGACGGCCAAGCCTACCACGCACTCCAAGCCGAGTTATGTGGTCGACGGCGTGGTCCATTACTGCGTAACCAATATGCCGGGCGCGGTGCCGCACACCTCCACGCTGGCGCTGACCAACTCGACCTTCCCGTACCTGCTGCGCATGGCCAACCTTGGAGTTCGCGAGGCGCTGCGCCAGGATGCGGGTCTGGCAGAAGGGCTGAACACCTGGCTGGGCAAGCTCACCTACCGCGGCGTTGCCGAGAGTCAGCAGCGGCCGTTGACGCCGGCAGCCCAAGTGCTTGAGTAAGAGCAGCGATTGTTGATCCTCTTGTTGTTCGGCGCGATGCGGGCCTTCTTTCGGTCCGCCGCGCCGCTATAGAATAGATAGAGAGAAAATTCCAGGCATCATAATCGAAAACCAAGCACTCATTCATTCGACATTTATGACCCTGATCTGCCGCCTTCGGCAAGGATAGAACATGAGCTTACAGTTGAAAGATATTGGCGCCGCGGTGCTGGCCACGGAGTACGCCGTGCGCGGCCCGGTGGTGGATCGGGCGCAGGAACTGGAGAAGCAGGGCCGGGAGATCATCTACTGCAACATCGGCAATCCGCAGTCGTTGGGGCAGCAGCCCATTACCTGGCTGCGCCAGCTTCTTGCTCTGTGCGAGTATCCCGCGCTGATGGAGATGGCCAGCGCCGTCTTTCCCGCCGATGTTGTCGAGGCTGCCAGGGCGATTCTCAAAGGAAGCCAGCACGGATTGGGAGCTTACAGCGAGAGTAAGGGCGTGTGCTTTATCCGCGAAGCGGTGGCTGAATTCATCCGCCAGCGGGACGGCATTGGCGTCGATTCAGATGCCATTTTCCTCACCGACGGCGCCAGCAAGGGCGTGCAGATGATTCTGAATCTGCTGTTGGCCTCGCCCGCCGACGGCATCATGATTCCCATTCCGCAGTATCCGCTCTACAGCGCCACCATCACGCTTTACGGCGGGCGGATCGTTCCCTACTACCTGGACGAGGCCGATCACTGGAAGCTCAACCGTTCCATGCTCGACGATTCGCTGCGCGCTGCCCGCGCCCAGGGAACGAAGGTCAAAGCCATCTGCATCATCAATCCGGGCAATCCCACCGGGGCAGTGCTGGACGAGAAGAACATCGCCATGGTGTTGGAGTTTGCGCGCGAGCATGGGCTGGCCGTGCTGGCCGACGAGGTCTATCAAGAGGACATCCACCTTCCCGGGCTGAAATTCGTTTCCTTTGCGCGGGTGCTCGAAGCCGGCAAGATCGACGACGTATCGCTGTTCAGTTTTCACTCTTGCTCGAAGGGCGTTCTGGGTGAGTGCGGCGTGCGCGGCGGCTACTTCGAGTGTCGCAACGTGCCCGCTGATGTGACTGCGCAGATTCTCAAGCTGCAATCGGTGAGCCTTTGCGCGAACCTGGCCGGGCAGGTGGCCACGTATGCCATGATTCATCCGCCAAAACCGGGAGATCCTTCTTACGAACTTTACAATCGCGAGAAGACGGCCATTCTGGAAGAGATGAAAAAGCGCGCGATCCTGCTGGCGAAGGGACTGAATCAGATTGAGGGAATTTCGTGCAATGCCATCGCCGGCGCGATGTACGCCTTTCCGCGCATCACGCTTCCACCGGACAAAAGCGACGAAGACTACTGCATGGCGCTGCTGGAGGAGACCGGCATCTGCGTGGTGCCGGGAACGGGCTTCGGCCAGGCGGAGGGAACGGCCCACTTCCGCATTACCATTCTGCCGCCCACGGAGAAGATTCGCCAGGTGGTGGAACAGCTTGGTGAGTTTCATCGGGCGTATGTGCTGGCCAAGCAGTGAACAGTGGACATTGAACAGTTGTCCACCGGCTTCGCCGATCCGCGCGGAATGAAACCTCCGCTAACTTGCTAACTTGCTTTCTCCGCGTAGCGGAGGCTAACCTGCTGCATTTTTTCAAATAACTTTGGGTGCCCCATCCTCGCCGTCCTGAACGAAGTCGAAGGATCTGCGTTTTGACAGTTTGCGGCCAGAGTGGGAGACTGTTCCCTGTTCCCTGTTCCCTGTTCCCTGTTCCCTGTTCCCAGTTCCCTGACCGCTGCCCCCTTCCGGCACTATAATCGCCGCATGGTGTTCAGTGGCGAATCCCGATGGCGTAAGGTTGCTCTGTATGCAGGCTTAGGACTGCTGATCCTCCTCTTGCTGGGCGCGCTGCAAGCCTTTAACACCACTTTGCCGATCAGAATCTGGCATTACACCTTCACTTTAAATTATTTCAATCCCGAGACCGCCAGCGAGACGCTGATCTTTACCGGCCTGACGGGGCTGGTGTTTTTGCTGCTGCTGCTGTTGTTGATGCTGCTTCTGCGCAACATTCTGAAGATTTATACCGGGCAAGGAAGCAGCGGCCTGGGAGCGCGGTTGCGCTCGCGGATGGTGCTGGGCGCTGTGATAATCGCGCTGATGCCGGCAGTTTTCATGTTTCTGTTCAGCTATGTGCTGATGAACCGGTCGCTGGATCGCTGGTTTTCTCCGAATACGACGCAGTTGCGCGAGGACTCGAACCGGGTGGTCATGGAGCTGGCGCAGTACGTGACCGACAATGCGCGGGGCGAGGCGGAGTCGATTGTCGCCTCCGGCGCTACGGAGGGCGGCCTGCCCGTGCTTCAGAAGGTGCTGGCCTCGCACCGGATTACGCTGGACGGCGGGTTTGCCATCGTATACGGCAAGGATTTGCGGGTGATGGCGAGTTTTCAGGCGCCACCCGAGTCAAGCCCGGCCACACTGGTTCCGTGGCTGGAGGAAGGGGAGCGGGGAACCGCGATCTCTCTCAAGGGGCCGCTCTCGGCAAGCCTGCTAACCTCGGCGCAACGCAAGGACCAGCCGGTCATCAGAGTCGCGGAAGAGGAATATGCGCTGGGCATATCAGCCGCGCCCTCGGGCAAGGTGGTGGTGACGGCGCTGCCCATGCCGCAAGGGCTAAGCCAGACCACGGCGCGCATCCGCGCAGGCACAGACACATACTGGAAGCTGTTTCGCACGCGCAACAGCATCCGCACCACGTTTTTCCTTATATTGCTGCTGATTACCGTGTTTGTTTTCTTCACTAGCGTGTGGCTGGCGCTGTTTCTTTCCAGGCAGATTACCAAGCCGGTAGAGGCTTTGGCCGTGGCCATGGCGGAGATCGCGACAGGCAAGTACGACCACCGCGTATTACTGGCCGCCACCGGAGAGATGAATGAACTGGTGAAGGCCTTCAACCACATGGCGGCCGATCTGGACGCCAGCCGGCAATTGGCCGAAACTTCATCCGCGCAACTGACAGCCGCCAACCTGGCCATCGAAGAACGCCGCCGCGAGCTGGAGACCATTGTCGAGACAATCCCTTCAGGGGTAGTCACGCTGGATGGCGCGGGCACGGTCCTGCAATCGAATCGCGCTTTTGCCGCGCTGCTGGGCCGGCGCGTGGACCTCAGCCTGGGCGGCGAGACGATAGACGCGCTCTTTCCCGCCGAGTGCGCCGACGATCTGGCCGGCGTGATTCGCCGCGGCCACCGCATGGGCGCCGCTTTCACCGAGATTGAGTTCCATGACCGGGGCCGCATCTTGCATCTGGCCATCACCAGCGCACGGTTTGATCTGACCCAGGGACGGCCGGGCACGGTGCTGGTGGTGGAAGACACGACCGAACTGTTGCGCGCGCAACGGCAGTTGGCGTGGAAGGAGGTGGCGCAGCGGGTGGCCCACGAAATCAAAAATCCGTTGACCCCCATCGCGCTCTCCGCCGAGCGGATCAGCCGGCATCTGGATCGCGCCCAGCCTGACTCGCCGGCTGTCATCCGCAAGTGCAGCGAGGTGATTCTGGGTTGCGTGGGAACGCTGCGCATGCTGGTGGATCAGTTCTCCGCGCTGGCCGAGTTTCCCGCGCCGCAGCCGCGCTCCTGCAATCTGAATCAAGTGGCGGAGGAGGCGCTGGCGCTATTCTCCGGCAGGTTGGACGGCATTACCGTCGAGTGCTCTCTGACTCCGGGCCTGCCGCCGGTGCTGGCAGATCCCGAAGCTATTCGACGCGCGCTGGCCAACCTGATCGACAACGCCGCCGAGGCCATGCAGGGCAGCTTGCTGCGCGAGCTTGGCGTTGAAAGCTCGCTCAGCGAGGACGGCGCGTCGGCCGAGGTTGTGGTCTCCGACACTGGCCACGGCCTCACCGATGAAATCCGCGAGCGGCTGTTTCTGCCTTTCTATTCAACCAAGCAGCGCGGCACCGGGCTGGGGCTCTCCATCGCGGCCAAAATCGTCCAGGAACATGGCGGCTCGCTGCGCGCCGAGGCCAATAGCCCCAAGGGCGCGCGCTTTCTGCTGCGGCTGCCGCTGATGGAGCCTGCGACGGAAGTGGCTACAGAGTCCACTGTGCAAATTAATTCTGCCGGTTCGCCTGGAGGATCGCAAGGATGAATCACATTCTGGTGGTAGACGACGAAGCGGAGATTCGCGCTACTCTCGAAGAGATTTTGCGCGAGGAGGGTTACGGCGTGGCCACGGCAGCCTCCGCGGCTGAGGCGATGGAGCGGCTGGAGGACGCGCCCTATGACGTCGTTCTGCTGGACATCTGGCTACCCGACCGCGACGGTCTCGATGTGCTGGGCGACATTCATCGTCAGGGAGCCGAGCAGCGCCCCGAAGTGGTCATCATCAGCGGCCACGGCACCATCGAAACCGCGGTGAAAGCCACCAAACTGGGCGCATACGATTTTCTCGAAAAGCCGCTCTCGCTGGAGCGCACGCTCATCGTGCTGAAAAACGCGGTCGAAGCGCGGCGGATGCGCACGGAAAATCTGGAATTCAAGCGCCAGTTCAACGTGAGTTCGGTGCTCACCGGCGAAAGTGTGCCGGTGAAGGCCCTGCGCCAGCAGATTCGCCTGATGGCGCCTACCAACGGCCGCGTGCTCATCTACGGCGAGTCGGGCACCGGCAAGGAGCTGATTGCGAGAGCCATCCACGCCGAGAGCCTGCGCCGCGACCAGATTTTTGTTGAGCTGAACTGCGCCGCCATCCCCGAGGCGCACATCGAGGCGGAACTCTTCGGCTACCGGCACGGCGCGGTTGGCCAAGGCTTCAGCCCAGGCTCTCAAAGCGGCCCTGCCGAACATCGTGGCACATTGGAGCGCGCCAACGGCGGGACACTGTTTCTGGACGAAGTAGGCGACATGAGCCTCAAGACGCAATCCAAGGTGCTCAGCGCGCTCGACGACCAGCAGTTTACGCCCGTGGGCGGCACGCAGCCCATCCACGTGGACGTGCGCCTGATCGCCTCCACCAACAAGGACCTGGAAGAAGAGATCGCCAAGGGCAACTTCCGCGAAGACCTCTTCTATCGGCTCAATGTGGTGCCGTTCCTTGTGCCGCCACTGCGCGAGCGCAAGCAGGACATCCCGCCGCTGGCGCGCGAATTCTTGGCCGAGTTTGGCCGCCAGTACGGACGCCCGCGCATGGAGATTGTTGATGATGCGCTGGAGGCGCTGGCGCAATACCACTGGCCGGGAAACGTGCGCGAGCTGAAAAACGTGATCGAGCGGGTGATGATTCTCAATCCTCGCGCGCTGCGCATTGAGCGCAAGCACCTGCCGCCGTTGACCCACAAAGCGGGCACGCGCTCGACGGAGGAGTTTTCAACGCTGCAACAAGCGCGCGACGCCTATGAGCGCGAGTTCATCCTGAAGAAGATCGAAGAATCCCGCAACAACATGAGCCGCGCCGCCGAGTTGCTCGGCCTGGAGCGCAGCCACCTCTACCGCAAGATGAAGGCGCTCGGGATTGCGGTGAGGGAGTAGGGAACGAGGGAACAGGGATCAGGGATCAGGGATCAGCCGGTAATGCATACGCGAACGGCTTTGAAAGGGCACGACTTCAGTCGTGCCGCAAGAACAGCCAAAGAAACCCGGCTTTAGCCGCTGAGGGAATGCAAATCGATGAAAATCAATTCAATAAATGAATCTACAACCCAGCGTATGCAAAGTTTCTCCTATCTTCGCAAGGCATGGCAGGAGGCCGTCGCCGGGTGCCCCATCCTTGCGCCTTTTTTCTGGCGCCAGGGTAGGTGACCACGAACTACGCCGCAGCGCTCACGGCCATCGGCTTCACTTTCTTGCGTTTCTTTTGCGAGGCGACCCAAAGATCGCGCTGGGCCTGAAGACGGAGCCAGAAATCCGGCTCTGTGCCGAAAGCTTCCGAAATGCGCAGGGCCATCTCCGCCGAGACAGCCGCTTTCCCATTCAAAACGCGCGACAACGCGGGCCGCGTGACGCCCAAGTGGCGCGCGACCTCGGTCACGGACCTGTCCTCAAGGTAATAAGCGAGAATCCTTCCGGGATGTGCTGGGTTGTGCATCTGCATGGCGCGAACACCTGTTCTCAAATTGTAGATGATTTACGGCATCATGATGCGTTCAGCAAGATCAGGCGCGACCATCTGGAAATGCTTCACGTTCCAGGTGTAGATTCGCTCGGCCTGGATTTTGCGGGCGCAGGCCAGGATCAATGCGTCGTAGATGATGCCGCCGGAAAGTTTCAGCGCCGCCGTGCGGTGGATTGTTTGGAGGACTTCATCGGCGGTCAAACTGATGCAGTGCAGACTGGTTTTGAAATGCTCCAGAAGAAGCTCCGCCTGCTCGGGTCTGATCCTGAGAGGCGGTTTCATGCCGGTCAGCGTGGCGTAAAGTTCTGCCAGGGTATGTGTGGCGCAAGACGCCTCGTGAGGAGCAAATAGCAGCAATAACCTGCGGCTGACCTCATGACGCTGGTCGGCCTCGCGTACGGCGGCCATCAGTACGGACGTATCGAAGAGTGCTTTCACTCCAGCCCACTGCCTTCCAGAATTCGCTCCATCCGTTCAGCATAGCCCTGACGAAGCACTTCAGAAGTATCGACATCCGCAGCTGTACCGCCGGAGACAACCCACATTCCATCCTTCTTGATGAGCTGAGGTTCTGAGAATGCCTGCTCAAAGACCAGCCGGTCGCCGCTGCGTTCGATGCGGAGGCGAGTGCCGGGAACCAAATGCAGGTCGTCGCGCAGCTTCTTGGGAACCACGATCCGTCCGGCCTTGTCGATCTCCACAATGGCATTCATGAATACCATTATACCATAACAAATACCATTTTTGCGAAATTCACATCCCTCGCGTGATGAATTACCATTGCTTATTGCAGATAATTTCTCTTCGCTGGCGCACATTGGCAGAATGAATAAAAATTTCCCAAACTCATATTCGATCTGTCATGGATGTGACCGGTTTATACCCCCTACCTCCCTCCCCATTTCCTGTGAAACTGTGAGACTGTGAGACTTTGGAACTGTGAACTTCATCAAATAATTTAGTTGGTATTGCCGTGACCGAGCGCAGCACCATTGCCGTAGCCATGTCCGGGGGGGTAGACTCCTCGACGGTAGCGGCGATGCTCGCTCACCAAGGCGACGGTGACACTTCAGGCAATCACGACGTTTCGCAAAATTCTGTCGTCGGCCTCACGCTACAGCTTTGGGACCAGAGGCGGCTCGCCGGCAAGAACGGCATTCCCGATGCGGCAGAGACTTCGAGGGCAGGGCGCTGCTGTTCTCTGGATGATGTTTACGACGCTCGCCGCGTGGCCGAGCACTTGCAGATTCCCTACTACGTCGTCAACCAGCAAGAGCGCTTCGAAGACGATGTTGTCCGGCCCTTTGTTGCCGAGTACCTCCGCGGGCGTACGCCCGTTCCTTGCTCGCTGTGCAACAACCACCTCAAGTTCGACCAGCTATTGAAGACGGCGCAGTCGATCGGCGCCAGCCGCATCGCGACTGGACATTATGCCTTGAACGAGTACGACGCTGGGCGCGGGCGCTGGATTCTCAAGCGAGCCGCTGATTCAGGAAAAGACCAAACCTACTTTCTCTTCGGCCTGACGCAGGAGCAGTTAGCCCACACGCTTTTTCCTCTGGGTCGAATGACCAAGCCCGAAGTGCGCGAAGTGGCGCGGCAGCACGGCCTGGCGCTGGCCGAGAAGCCCGACTCGCAGGAGATTTGCTTCATTCCCGGCGGCGACTACAAGCAGTTTCTGACGGCTTATCTCGAGGAACAAGGCCGGCAATTGCCGGAAACGGCCGGCGAACTGGTAACTCCCAGCGGAGAAGTGCTGGGCCGCCACGAGGGCATCTTCAACTTCACCGTGGGACAGCGCAAGGGGTTGGGCGTCAGCTCGCCCTCGCCGCTCTACGTGCTGAAGATTGACCCAGCCACGCATCGCGTCACGCTGGGCGCAGACGAGGAGCTGGCCACGCGCACACTGAGAGCCCGCGGCCTGAACTGGATTTCCATTGCGGAGTTAACCGCGCCGATGCGTGTGCAGACAAAAATTCGCCACCGGCATGAACCGGCCTGGGCAACCTTGGAGCCTGCTGGCATGGACGAAGTCATCGCCACCTTCGACGAGCCGCAGCGCGCCGTCACGCCGGGTCAGTCGGCGGTTTTCTATGAAGGCGAAGAGGTGGTGGGCGGCGGATGGATCGTGTAGAACAACGCCGCGCCGCCTGCAAGACAGCGCTGTGTTGGCCTGTCGGTCAGGGCGCGGCTAGCGCGAGTGCGCTCTGGACCCGCGCAAAGATTCGATGACCGCCTTTGCCACCGCTAAGATGCTTGAGATCTGCCGCATTGGCCGGCTGACGACATCGGTCACAAAGCCCCCGGCGCGGTCAGCGGTGTCCAGGACGCCGGTGACCATATGATCCACGCGGCCGCTTTGCGTCCGCACCTTTTCCACAATCTCCGTCACCGAGGATTGCATCTGCGTGGTTTGCGCGCGCAGCCCGCGCGTAATCTCCGCCAGGTCGCCGACCGCCGCTTCAACCTTGGGCGAAACGCGGGCCAAAAGCCCCTGTGCGTTGTCAACAAATTCCTGCGCGCCTAGAAGGGTATCCCGCGAGCTGGCAAGGATTTCCCGCGTGTCGTAGATGACGGGCAGGAGCGAGGAACGCAGATCCCCGATCTCTTTTTGGATGGCGCCGACCGCCTTGCGCATGGAGACGAAGATTGCCAGCAGGATAAAGGCCTGCAGCAACATAGCCAGCCCGGTTACAACTGCAAAGGCGAGCAGGATGGTTTGATTGTCCAGTCTTGGAATTTGCATGGATGTAGTCTCGCTCAGTGAATCTACAGGCTCTGGTTCTGTCTATTATGCGCTCCCCAAACCAGGCCGTAGCGTTATCTCCGGAGCCTGCGCTTGAGCCGCAACTTGGCCCGCGCGCAGAACTCCGGACGGATGGCTGATGCTCCCCAGTGCACGATCTGGCCGGTTTGGAGGAGGCCCGGCAGAAACGCCGGCTTAAAGCTCCTTGGGTTCTGCGGGAACTGGGGGCGCCTTGTAGGCCTGGCGTCCGGCGTCAACTGCCGCTGTCACCCGGCCAGTCTGTTCGGTAACCAGGTTCTTGCCGCGCTCCACAAACTCTTCCCACTGCGCCCGCCCGCGATCCACAACCTCGCGGCCGCGCTCCACGT
>PMGP01000019.1 GCA_003156235.1 Acidobacteriaceae bacterium | reverse complement strand
AAGCAGTGAGCACCACGTCGAAGAGGCCCTTCTTCGCCATCCAAGGCAGCAGTTCGAGTTGGCCGTTGTGCGTGCTGACGCCGGTGAAGCGGACCTTGCCCTGCTTCTTGGCTTGTTGCTGCACTTCGATCAGATCGTCGGTGACCTCGGCCACGCTGTTTTTGCCGTGGAGCAGCCAGATATCGATGTAATCGGTGTTCAATTCGCGCAGGCTCTCTTCGAGATTTTTCTGCAACTCATCCTTGCTGCGCGCGCCCGACTTAGTGGCGATCACTACCTGCTTGCGGCGAGCGCCGAGGGCCGTGGCAACCATGCGCTCGTTGTTGCCATGCGAATAGCCGCGGGCGGTGTCGAAGTAATTGATGCCCAGGTCAACGGCGCGCGTGATCACGCTGGGNNTGGGGTCCGAGGTAATCATGCATCCCATGCCGACGGTGGTGACCTTGAGTCCGGTGCGGCCAAGGGTTCGGTAGTCGAGCTTGACGGGGGAGGCGGGCTTGGCGGAGGGCTGCTGCGCAAGCGCGGATGTGGCGCCCAGGACAGGCAGGGCCAGGCCAGCGGAGAGGCTGGTGGAGAGAAATTCGCGGCGGGAGGGATGGGAACTCATGGAAACACCTCGGCAGGTGAAAAATCAGCAACTGGAGAGAGTATGGGGGTTGGCGAGCTGGCTGGTAGGTGATGTGCGTCACAAGGGGAAATACCCCGCCTTCGCCGCAACGTGCGCGGCGAAGGCAGGGTATTTGGGAAATGGTTTAGCGCCGGAAGATGCGCAGGAACTCCGTACATTTGCGGGTAAGGACACGTGCGAATTTAACATCGCTCATTGCTTTTCTCGCAATCTGTGTACATCGGACTAGAAATCTGCGATCAACCGCTCGACATTCGCTATTTTGATACGCGGCCATCCTCGTCGATTATTTTGTCCGTCTCGGTGACTCGAAATGCTTTGACCTGCCACACATCTTGGAAGGTTTGAGCAACCAGATGCACTCTGAGAAGGGTCTTTCCTTCGTTCTGAAGCGTCAAAATCGCCTCTCCATCCTGAGGGAAATCGATACGAGCCTCCTGAACCGAGACACTCCTGAGAGTTAAGGCGTTATTGGAAATAGACCAGGAAGAGCCGGTTGGGGCACTCCCTGCACGGACGACCAAAGTTCGGGGCGTAGGAGGCTTTGTCTGAAAATAATAATTACCAAAGAGGAAACCGCTCGTGATAGTCGGTCCGCCCGGCTGGAAGTGCGAATTGATGCCCATAGCTTGACCGGGCTGGCTCGTGATCAACTCTCCGTTTGAGCCGGCTAGATCAGACTGAAATGCGAGCATATCCGAGTAGGGAGTTGGATCGTCGCACGCAAGAACGCCTGTAGGGGAACTTCCGCTTTTTCCCTTCTTGAACAAGATAAAATTTGCGGTGCAGCTAGGGGTTGCTACGGGCAGTGTAGCCTCTACTGAAGCTGGTTCGAATCCTTTTGCTGTAACCGAGACTCGCACCTGGCCTCCACCAAGGTGTGCGGAACTGACGTATTCGCCGCCATAGTTTGCGGACACGCGGTCAGCTTGACCGCCTCGCTCCACTACAACTTCGGCGAACGGAACTGTCTTTGCCTTGTTGTCGCGAATCACACCGCGAACGGATTGCCCCTGTATCGCTCCGCTGAATATCAATGTGCAAACTGCACAGAGTGCGATGCTGGAGGGTTGCCGCCACATCCAATGTTGATTTGCGCTCCCAACCGCATTTTTGGGCATCTTCTTGAATTTGCTGGAACTCATGTCAATGACTATAGCACTTCCTCACCTGCCCAGAGCTTGTAAGAGATTCAATTCATAACGCTGTACTCAGAGTGCCTCATTTCTTGCATCATTCGCTGAAACGAAAGCGGTCATTCGCCTCTTGTTCGCTCTCTTGGGATACACTTTGGTACATGGACTTTCAACTGGTGACGAGCTATACGCCGCGCGGAGATCAGCCGAGGGCGATTGCCGAGCTGATGAACGGGCTTGCGGCGGGGGAGAAGCACCAGGTGCTGCTGGGGGTGACCGGGTCGGGCAAGACCTTCACTATGGCCAAGATCATTGAGGCGTCGAACCGGCCGGCGCTGATTTTGGCGCATAACAAAACTCTTGCAGCCCAGCTTTATCACGAGTTCCGTCAGTTCTTTCCGAATAATGCTGTCGAATACTTTGTGAGTTACTACGACTATTACCAGCCGGAGGCGTACATTCCTGCCGGGGATTTATATATCGAGAAGGAAGCGACGGTCAACGAGGAGTTGGACAAGCTGCGCCTCTCGGCGACGCGGAGTTTGTTTGAGCGGAGGGACGCGATTATTGTCAGTTCGGTGAGTTGCATCTACGGGCTGGGTTCGCCGGAGGCTTACTACGGGATGCTGCTGCTGCTGGAGAAGGGGCAGAAGATCAGCCGCAAGGATATTACGCGGCGGCTGGTGGAGATTTTGTACGAGCGCAATGATACGGATTTCCGGCGCGGGACATTCCGGGTGCGCGGCGATGTGATCGAGGTCTATCCGACGTATGACGAGACGGCTTACCGGATTGAGCTGTTCGGCGACGAGATTGAGTCGCTGTCGCAGATCGATCCTCTGTTTGGGACGGTGAAGCAGAAGTATGCGCGGCTGCCGATTTATCCCAAGAGCCATTATGTGATGCAGCCGGAGACGAAGGCCGGGGCGATTGATTCGATTGTGGCAGAGCTGAACGCGTGGGTGCCGGAGTTGGAGGCGCAGGGGCGGATGGTGGAGGCGCAGAGAATTCACCAACGGACGCGCTACGATCTGGAGATGATCAAGTCGNNTGCTGTTTATCGACGAGAGCCACGCGACGATTCCGCAGGTGCACGGGATGTGGTTTGGGGACAGGAGCCGCAAGCAGAATTTGGTGGATTATGGATTCCGGCTGCCGTCGGCGATGGACAACCGGCCGCTGAAATTCGAGGAGTTTGAAAATCGCGTGCAGCAGGCGATTTATGTGTCGGCGACGCCGGGACCGTATGAGCTGACGAAATCTGCCGGCGTGGTGGTCGAGCAGGTGATTCGGCCTACTGGTCTCGTGGACCCGGAGGTGGAAATCAGGCCGGTGAAGGGGCAGATTGACGACCTACTGGGGGAGATTCGCGACAGGGCGAAACGCGGCGAGCGGGTGCTGGTGACAACGCTGACTAAACGCATGGCCGAGGACCTGGCCGGCTACTACACCGAGGTGGACGTGCGCTGCCGCTACATGCACTCGGAGATTGAGACTCTGGAGCGGGTGAAGCTGCTGGCGGGGTTGCGCCGGGGCGAGTTCGACGTGCTCATCGGAATTAATTTGCTGCGCGAGGGGCTGGATTTGCCGGAGGTTTCGCTGGTGGCGATTCTGGACGCGGACAAGGAGGGGTTTTTGCGCTCGGCGGGGTCGCTGATTCAGACCATGGGACGGGCTTCGCGGCACATCGAGGGGCGGGCGATTCTTTACGCGGACCGGATTACGGACTCCATGCGGCGAGCGATGGACGAGACCGATCGGCGGCGAACGATACAGAGAGCCTACAACGAGGAGCACGGGATTACGCCGCAGTCGATTATTAGCCCGGTGGAGATGGGGCTGGCCGCGATTCTGAAGGCGGAGTACGGCGATGTGGCCGAGGAAGAGACGGCGGGGATGCCGGAGCTGGCTTCTCAGGCGGAGCTCGACGCGTACATCGGCAAGCTCGAGACGGAGATGCGGGAGGCGGCGAAGCGGTTCGAGTTCGAGCGGGCGGCGCGGCTGAGGGACAGCATCAAAGAGCTGAGGGAGAAGGAGTTTTTGTTTGGGTGAAAAAGCAGGGAATAGGGAATAGGGAATAGGGAATAGAAAACAGAGATCAGTGAGGTTGAGGATTCCCACCCTAGCCGCAAAAACAAAGACGCGGCGAGGATGGGGCACCAGGACGTTTCCTGCCTATCCACTATGTGAGCCAGATCACACCAGAAGCGACTATGATGGGTTGAGAATGACAGGGCGTGACGCCGCTGATGCTTCCGGGCGGCGTGCGAGAATCATACTGAATTGATAGCGGAAAGCGGAGATTTGATGGCAGCTTTTGGCAGTTTTGCACTTCTGATCGCGTTGGCGCTGGCCGCCTACAACCTGCTGGCGGGGGCGTTGGCGCTCCGGTTGCTGGCCATTGGGCAGCCAGCGCGCATCTCGCCTGAGCGGCTGGCGGATACGGCGCGGCGGGCGGGAATCGCGGGGTTTGCGGCCATCACGGCGGCGGCATTTGCGCTGGTGTGGGCGGCCTTTACTAATGATTTTTCAATTACTTACATTATGGAGCACTCCAACCGCGCGCT
>PMGP01000405.1 GCA_003156235.1 Acidobacteriaceae bacterium | reverse complement strand
AATGTCTCAGGCCGCTTCTCTATGGCCGGTTTTGAAGTGATAACGTATGGCCGCTTTTAGGTGATCGCCAAGGGATTAAGCCTCAAGCCGCCGACAGGTGGGATCAGTTCGAGAAGGCGACGAAAGAGGGTTGGATCGCGGACAACGTGCATGTGGTCATTGCAGAAGAATGGCTCGGTGGGGAAATCTGGCACGCCTGGTTTGCAGCGAGAGCCAGGATGCTGGAGTACACGCGGGAACTAGAGCGAAAGACTGCCGAGGCCAATCTCTCGGGGGAGAATAAGCTCTTTGTTCTGGCGCTCTGTAGCGATGGCTTTCGCTGGCAGCAGGACGGGCTGGAGGACTTTGTTAGCTTCTACTACAGTGGCGTCCACCGTGGGGACGACGCATTTTCCAAGGCCGAGCTGAGGTACATATCGGACAAGAAAATAACGCTCAATCGGACGATTTCGCAGTTCGCCTATATGAAACGAGCGCAGAGTCAGATACGTCCGGCGCGACTAAATTGGAATGTCCGCCCGCCCAAAGATCCGTTCTTCTAGCCCTGTCATGTACGGCGTTTTCGGCTCGGCTTTTCGCCCCGCGGGGCGTAGGACTGTTTGGAAGGAAGTTGCGGCGGACGACTAACGATCACCACGCCCACGATGCCTGGAATTTCTAATAATGCGCGGCGCGTAATGTCATGTTCTTGGACGCTGGCGGAGTCATCGTAGATGAAGACCACGACTGATTCGTATCTCAAATCCCGCAGATATGGGATGCAGTCCTCCTGAACCTCCTTCTCGATTTTCTTGAAGTCCTCCTTGCTTGACGCAAATTTCGCCTCGATGATCATCTTTAGTGAGCCGATTCCGAAGTCCGCCTTATAGGTGGAATGGCCGAGCTTCGGCAACGTGTCCTCATCTACGAGGTCTGGAAAATACGAACGCAATATGAGCCAAAGAATATCCTGGACTTCGCGTTCTTGCGTGACTGGCCAGCGAATCGGTTTCTGCATTGCGTCGCCGTCCCAACGCCAGCGCTTCATGGCGGCTTCGAAATTCTCCAGAACTGCCACCACGTCCGTTGCCTGGAGTGATGCCTCGCCGAGAGCGTGAAACAGAATCGAGGTGACGCCCGACCAAATGAATGCCGCCTGGGGCGCGGAGTCGAAACGTAAATCGGTGGCTGCCTGAAACAGAATTCTCTGTCCATCTTCCTGGAGTTGCTTCAAGGACGGCTCGTCCTCGCGCATTTGGTGGCGGGTCATCCAATCCAGTAAGGCAAGTTTGTACACCGTATCGTTCGGTTGGGACGCTGCAATCATCTTGGTTCCGAATGCCCGGTAGAAAAGATAGGGCACCAATGGATCGAATCCGGTGTCGCCCTTTTGGTGAATTTGTTCGAGAACTGTTCGACACCATGCGAGTGTTTCGGACGCGGCACCGCCCACGGCAACGCATCCGAGGATGATGCCGAGTAACCGAGATGGACTGTGTGCAAGACTCAGATGCACGCCCTTGAAAGCGTCTCGCTCTCGCACGCGGCTCA
The DNA here is from genome assembly GCA_003156235.1 of Acidobacteriaceae bacterium. Classification (GTDB taxonomy): domain Bacteria; phylum Acidobacteriota; class Terriglobia; order Terriglobales; family Acidobacteriaceae; genus Telmatobacter. The sequence continues at coordinate 2,824 of PMGP01000405.1, read as the reverse complement.
GGCCATCTAAGAGTTGTGGTGTGAACTGCGACGTGGGATGTGCCCAAAGATAGTATCCCAGGGCAGCGACATGATCGAGAATCGTCGGTCTGTACTCCGTGGCCATCCACGCTGGCGTGCAGCCCACCTGCCACTCAATGTTGATCCTGGGATTGTCTTTGAGTACGTGATGGGCAAGCAGGCCCTCGACCGAGCCTGGCCGGTTCTGTTCGAGCACTGCAACGCGAAGCCTATCAAGGCTCGGCTGGAGATAGAGATTCTGATTTACAGGAACCATCGCCGTTCCTTCAGTGCCGTCGCGAGTGTCTCGGGATTCCAGTTCTTAACGTGCCGCAAATGCCCAAGCAAATCGACGATCAGGTTGGAGTATGAAATTGAGACTGGCAAGGTTGACGGATTAAATCCGCGCCACGAAATGAAGCTCAGATTGAAAACCTGCCGTGCGAGATAGTCCAGACTCTTGAATGTAGAGTCTTCGTGAATGCTGACCAAAACCGGATGAGGGCAGCCATGGTTTCCCGTCTTAACCTGGTGTGGCCCGGACAGGGTAAGGAGTGCAGTGTTCGGGCCAAGTGGCACACACTGACCCCTCTGAGGCACCATTTTCCCTTTGTTCGTCCTTCCCCACTTCACTCCGGCTGACGAAGGATCGAGCAACATCCAGTCATGCGAGTCGCTCACATGAACAAAGGCATACTGAACATCAAAGTCCGTGAGCGAGGCCGCGAATCGCTTCACGGCCTCTGCTTCCACGTCCTTATATTTCTTATAGCTCTGGTGAAAAACAAAGCGTACGCGGTCCCGCGTCTTCCAGCCGAATCTGCTTCGCAGCTCTGTCACAGTTTCGTGAAGAGAGGCGGTGAGGGCGTCAATATATTGCTCCGACGAGACTTCACGCGTATTATTGGCCAGCAAGTATTGGCCGTCTCCGCTGAACACGGTCGTTATCCCAATGACTCTCTCACCGGCGCCACGTCGGCTGTCCCCAAGTCGCGCACTTCCAATTCCCACAACAATTTCATGCGCGAGGTCCTGACTCGGGGCTAGTGTCCACGGAATACCCCCGAGCTTAGCGTAGCTAGCGAGACCAATGTTATTGAGAATGTACGCGGTTCCTGGGAGGCGAATAGTTTCGATTTTGATGATTTGAACAGGGACGCCCTGCGCCATCATCCGTGCTTTGGTTGTGAAGTAGGGGTTTGAGGAGTCAGGCAGATTTCGGTATTGCCCGCGAATGACCGCTATCGCGAGATGGGGTTTGTCCTGGAGAGCCTGAAGTGATGCGTTCTTATAAGACTCTTCCAGGGAAAGCGTCGCCGTCGTCCGCTGCACCTCATGGAAGGTGAAATCGCATCCATTCAGGTGATACTTCCGGACGAACCCTTGCCGAAAAGGTGTCCTGTCGTCGTTGGAATTCACACCATCCTTGAACTGCCGAAGGAATTGTCCCACCTCGCCGACGAATTCTTGCGGACAAATAACGGCGATTCGCACCCGCTTGTCGGGGAAGGATTCAGCGTCGTAAGGCCCATGTTTATCGATCTGCTTATCGACGGGCCACGGTACGGTAATCGAGCCCCCCGGACGAAGAACACAATTGGGGGATTTGAAGTCATGCGACGTGCCGGCATCGGTGCCGCGCGGACATTCATGCGGAGTCTTGTGAACACGAATACTCAGACCGGCGCTGCACGGCAATGGGGATTTGCTTTCTAGCCATGCACCAAGGTCATTGAGCCGCTTTACTTGATGCTCAGCGCCCATGACACTGTAAGTCTTCTCGTGAAGATCATTGGAGAATGCGTCGTAGCCATTGCCGAGTAACGCTCTGCCAGCGGATTCAATATTCCCACGGCTGCCTTCGAGATAGCATTTGTCCAACGCTATCTCCCGGACATCGGAATCGGAGAGGGTTGCAAGTCCGTTGTGGATGGCGTCCACACGGCCAAGGTATCGGCGTTCGAATGGCGTCGGAACCTCCGCATCCTCTTCGAGAACGCGAACGACATAGAGGCCTTCGAGAGGGACCCCCGCTTTCAACAGTTCCGCAGCGGTCTTCAGAAATACATAACGGATGCCGAATCCGATGAGAACTCCACTCGTTATCTCGCCCTCGTGTGGTGCTAGGGGACGAACGTCCAACGTGTACTCCGGGAAAATGCCAAATACATCCTGCCTAGCACACGCGAGGTTATGTTTTTCGAGTAGAACGGTCACGGGTTTACGCGCGACGACCGTGTGGTTCGCATTTTTGAAAAACTCGAAGAGGGCGTTCCTAGCCAGCGCATTCGCCAGTTGAAAGTCAGTGACCGTGCTGAATTGCTTCTTTTCGCCAACTAGCGACGCGTTTGGGGTGAGCGGCACGCACGCTATGGAATTATTGGAGGCGTGAAACAAGTGTGTCGCGCCATGCGTATGGCGAAGCTCTCGAAGTTTTACTGAAAGCGCACTGTTCTTGTCGGCCAGATCCTTGGCATTGCCCGAAAAGGAGATAGTTCCTCCATGAAAGACATCGGACGTAAACCGGAGCGGTAAATAATTCAGATGCATTGCGACTCCCTTACTGATTGCGCATCGCGTTACCTGGCCGCAAGGCCGATCCAAGCGCGGGTTGTTGCTTCCGTTACAAATACTGCGTTGTTCTTTCTGGTAGTGTTGGCGGCTTCCCGCGCTATGTCACGCACCTGCGAGCTGGTGAGATTTCCCGAACCGTTATACTCGGCCCACGGCATTTGATAGGTCTGGCCGTTATCTGCGGTGATGAGGCGGGAAAATCCCTTTTGCTCCATTGAGGCGTGGAGCACGTCATAATCGTCTCCCGTTG
>PMGP01000022.1:1133-3810 GCA_003156235.1 Acidobacteriaceae bacterium | reverse complement strand
GATTCAAGGATGGGGCACCCGCAGTCAGGCTCCTACTCCCCGGTCCCCAAAGGCGAGCGTCCGGGGGCACCCTAAGCGTGGTTTGAAAAAAGTCACTGGGACCAGGGCCACGCGCCTATAATTTAGCGCATGATCAAAGAACTTAGCTGGAAAGAGGCGGCTATAACCGTCCTTCAAGACGCTACACAGCCTCTAACGGCACAAGATATTGTGCAGGAGATCGTAGAGCGAAAGTTAAAGACCTACCTGGGTGCAACACCTTGGGCTACCGTTGGCTCACGACTGTACACCTCGATGGCGAACGAAGGGGCAGAGTCGCCCTTCACCCTTCCAGAAAAGGGGCGATTCGCGCTTCGGGCAAAGGGAGGGCCATCAACATCTGATAATCAGCTTTCAGAGGTGTCTGAGCAGAAACCATCCATCGGCGCGCTCTCGGCAAAAGGAATCATTAACGCGCTCGGTATGTTTTGGGAACGCACAAAGGTGGATTGGAATGGACCACAGACCAAGCTCTTGGGCATGCAATCGGTGGGTAAGCCGGTTGATTTTGGAAGTCAAAGGGGGATTTACCTGCTCCACGATACTCAAGGCGTCCTGTATGTTGGAAAGGTGTATCCCGGTCCGCTCGGTCAACGCCTTTGGCAACACACTTTCGACCGGCTTGGAGGCCGATGGACCCGATTCTCATGGTTTGGATTCTATCCAGTGACCGAAGACGGAGCGCTGCAAACGGATGCCGTGCTTCCTACTAATTCCGTTGAAGCCCTAGTCCTCACCCTGGAGGCCGTCTTGATCGAGGCGCTCGAGCCCCGGCAGAATCGCAAGAGAGGCGACACGAACTTCGAGGATATTGAATTTCTTCAGTTCGAGGATCCCAAATTTGTGGCGGAGCGGAAACTCAAAATCCTGGATGAATTAAAGTCAGGCATCAAGGCAGGCTGACCAGCCTTCAGCGTACTCAAAGCGCCGCTCGAACAGGGATTGTGCCGGGTGTCCCCAGGTCACAAAAGCGAGACCTGGGATACCCCGATGTTGCGTTGATTTTTTCCCCCGAGACCCCGGTCTCCGGCCTGGGCCAAAATTTCCGCAATCTTCAACTTTCCACCCCAAAAAGCAGAATATGATGGTAAAATTATGCGAATTAGCTCTTGAGTCCAAATCGTTTTGACACGTCATCAGATTCAGTCGACATCGGAGGAAGATCATGAAGAAGTTTGCGGCTCTTATAATGGCATTCGTTGCTCTCATCTGTGTTGCAGCAGCGCAGGAGTCGGAGAACAATCCACTGAAGCTGAAACCCGAACAGACCAGGGCGGCAATCGCATTTGGGAAACAATTTAAATCCAGAGATCAGTTTCTTGATAACGGTCTCAAAAGGCAGAAGTTACAGATTTCGTCTGCGTGGGCGGTCGACGGGATAAGCAAGTATCTGCTATTTTTCACCGATTATGACGTTGTTGCCGCTGCGTCCACCGCAGCAAATCAGCAGATGCGGGAGTTGAATGATGATGACGTCAAGAAGCTTCCATTGTCGGGTCTACTACACGTGAACGTGTTGTTACACGGAAGAGGTTCCATCCCCGTCGCTAGATTGAGAGCAAATTTCGGCGGAGAAGGGCCGCACTTGGTTATTCAGATGGGTGACACAATTATTCAGCCGGTCGCGAAGAACTTCGGCAGCGACACAGGAGTAATTCCCCCTAGCGGCCCAGTACAGATTTCTGTTTATAACGTCGGAAATACAAGCTACATAACTGAACATCAGCTTGGATGGTCACAAGAACGACTGGAGGTCGAGTTTGCCTTTCAGCTCCCGCCGGAGGCACTTCAGCAAAAGGTGAAAGCGATCCTTATTGATACCCAGGGCAAACGATATCCAATCGATATTGACCTTCGTACTATTTTGCACAGCCAACAATGAAACACGATTAGAAAAAATCTGGATTTAGAGGTAGGTGGCGGCAGGTGGTCCGCTCATCAACCCCGAAGAATCGGGGCGGGTGGCCCTGTCTCACGCTGCATCTTATTAAGTTGAGTGTGCCCACAATCCCTCGATATTACTACTTACAGGGACGCAAAGGATGACGCGCATGAAAAATCTATTTGATTCTTTACTTCAGCAGTTCATCGCTGGGCAGCAGATTCACTCCTGCCGACTGCAAGCGCGCAATCGCCGCATCCGGATCGGAAAAGCGAAAGATGAGGATGGCTCGGTTATCGCAGGCGTTGGGGAAGGCGTACATGTACTCGATGTTGATGCCGGTTCCGTCCAGATCCTCGAGAATGTCGGCCAGGCCTCCCGGACGGTCGGCTACTTCGACGGCGAGCACCTCCGTCACTTTCACGGTGAATCCCTGGGATTGGAGAATCGCGGCAGCCTTCTCCCAGTCGGAAACAATCATGCGCAGAATGCCGTATTGCTGGGTNNATCGGGGCCGCGATGTGTCCCGGCTTGTTTTCGGCAAATAAGGAAAGCTGTTGAATTTTCATGATGCCCGCCTGTCGATGACGCGTTTTGCTTTGCCTTCGCTGGGAGCGAGAGAACGCGCCTCGACCAGCGCCACCCCGACCCGGATTCCCAGCACATGATCGAGTGCGCCCTGGAGCCGATCATGCAGTCCTTGCAGCGCTCCGATTTTGTCGTTGAACATCTGAGGCGTCACCTCGACCTGCACTT
>PMGP01000022.1:0-1062 GCA_003156235.1 Acidobacteriaceae bacterium | reverse complement strand
GTGGTCAGCACCAGTTCGCCCTCGGTTCCGTCGGGCAGCGGAGCGCCTGTTTCGGGATCGACAATCTCCGGGTAAAAATGATCTTCAAAGATGTGCAGGCCTTGATGGCAGCGGCATTCGCAGGCCACGCCTGGGCCGATAATCTCCGAGAGGCCGTAGATGTCGAATGCCTCGACACCGCTTCGATTTTCGATGTGCCTGCGCATGGATTCGGTCCAGGGCTCGGCACCGAAAACGCCAGCGCGGAGCGGCAGGGACTTCATATCCACGCCGAGTTCGGCGGCACGGTCGATCAGGTGCAGAAAATAAGTTGGAGTGCAGCATATGGCCGTCACCCCAAAGTCTTTCATCAGCATAATCTGCCGGTCGGCGTTGCCGCCGGATGTGGGGACGACCGTCGCCCCCAGAGCTTCAGCGCCGTAATGAGCGCCGAGGCCGCCGGTGAAGAGGCCATAACCATAGGCAACCTGAATGATGTCTCCCTGATGCAAGCCGCAGCCGGCGAAACAGCGAACCAGCACCGAGGTCCATACGTCCACGTCTTCCTTGGTATACGCGACCACAATGGGTTTGCCGGTGGTTCCGCTGGAGACGTGGAGACGGACAACGTCCTTCATGGGGCTGGCAAAAAGTCCGAACGGGTAAGTGTCGCGCAGATCGCTCTTGACCGTGAAAGGCAGCTTGGCGATGTCGTCCAGCGAGCGAATATCCTCAGGAACGAGCCCGCGATCATTCATGCGCGACTGGAAGAGCTTGACATGCTGCGAGGCGCGCGCAACCACCGCCTTCATCCGCTTCAACTGGAGATCGCGGAGCAGCGGAACCGGGGTGTAATCCGGCACGCTGGCGGGATGACAGGCGGTAGCGCTCGCTTCCAGAATCGAATTCATTTTCCTGCCTTATGGATTGCCCGACGGCCTAACAGCTTGTGGCAAAAATCCAGTGCCCCGAAAAAACATCCCTCAGGGGCTGTTGATCCCTGCAAAAGAAATGTCCTTGCGCCGTCCCTACGGGACTCCGGAGTAATTCTGTGGAATCCACTTTCCCCACGCTAAAGCGCGG
>PMGP01000020.1 GCA_003156235.1 Acidobacteriaceae bacterium | reverse complement strand
GCAGGCCGCAGAGCACCTTGCCGGGAGCCATCTCGATAAACGTATTCGCGCCCGCGGCGATGAGCGACTTCATGCAATCCACCCAGCGAACCGTGCCGGTAACCTGCCAGGTGAGCGCCTCCAAAACCTCCGCGGCGGTCGTGACCATCTTGCCACTGACGTTGGAGGCAACGGGAATCTTCGGATCGGCCAGCGTAAAGCCGCCCAGCACCCGCGCCACTTCTTCCTGGGCGGGCTGCATCAGGGTGCAGTGGAAAGGCGCGCTGACGGGGAGCATGACGGCGCGGCGCGCGCCTTTGGCTTTGACCAGGGCCGAGGCTCTTTCGACGGCGGCGAGGGCGCCGGAGATGACGGTCTGGGTGGGGGAGTTGAAGTTGGCGGCGGCCACGGTGAGGCCGGTCTCGGCCTCGGCTTCACGGCAGGCTGCGGCTACCTGGTCGGCGGGGAGCGCGAGGACGGCGGCCATGGCGCCCTGGCCGGCGGGGACGGCCAATTGCATGGCGCGGCCACGGGCCTTGACGGCGCGGACGGCGTCGGCAAAGCCGAGCGTTCCGGCGGCGACGTGGGCGGACCACTCGCCGAGGGAGTGGCCGGCGGCCAGGGACGGCTGGACGCCGTGCTGGGCGAGGACGCGCCAGGCGGCGACGCTGACGGTGAGAATGGCCGGCTGGGTGTTTTCGGTGAGGCGCAGGTCTTCTTCAGGACCTTCAAAGATGATTTTCGAGAGCGGAAAGCCGAGGGCTTGATCGGCTTCGGCAAAGGTTTGTGCGGCGATGGGGAAGCGAGCCCCGAGTTCGCGGCCCATGCCAACGGTCTGCGAACCCTGCCCCGGAAAAAGAAAGGCGAGTTTGATGGACATTTCAGAGAACATTGTAACGGAAGGGTCCAGGAGCCTCGTTACGGGCGATATTCTTTATGCAAGGGCAAACCATGACGGAATTCGTTGTGCAGAGCGCTTGCGCTGTCGCTGAGCTTGAGTTGGCTGAACAGAAGGAATTTACGCTTCCTCCGGCTCAGTGGGAAGCATTCCTCGCCGCACTCGACAAGCCCACCGAAGTCCATCCGGCCTTGCAAAGATTGTTGACGGAGCCAAGCGCCATCGAATTGGCTAACAGAAAGCAAATATAGGACTTGAATCCAGATGGCTGGTTTTAATCCGGCTGGAGCGAATTTCAGATCCAGCAGTTTTTGTGATTGGGGCAGCCGTCGATCGCGCCGGCCTATCAGATCGCTGTGAGTTGAGCGAGCAGACGTGCTCTGAGCGGCTCATCGAGGAAGGCCGCGCGCAGAGCCTCGCGGTTGCAGGCGAGCAACTCTTCGGCGCCCCAGCCGAAGTGCTGTCGCAGCCGGTCATACTCCTGCTCCAACGTCACGTTGGCGATGGTGCGCGCATCGGTGTTGATGCCCAGAGACACGCCCGCTCGCAACAATCGATCGACAGGGTGAGCGCCATAGGTGAGAAACGTGCGCGTCTGCACATTGCTGCTGGGGCAAACCTCAAGATGGATGCGTTCGCGGCGCAAATGTTCCACCAGGGACGCGTCTTCGATGCTGCGTACACCGTGGCCGATCCGCGATGGCGCAAAGGCCCGCAGCGTCTCCCATACGCTGCCGGCGCCGCGCGCTTCTCCAGCGTGGGCCGTGCGGCCGAGACCATGGTCAAGCGCGTAGCGGAAGGCCGGGATATGAGCGTCGATGGAAAACCCCGATTCGTCTCCGGCGATATCCAGCGCCACCACGCGGCTACCCTTGAAGCGTTCTACAAGTTGCGCCGTCAACAGGCTCTGCGCCTGATTGAAGTGCCGGAGCGTGCAAAGGATCAGACGCGCTTCGATCCCCGTGGCTTCGATGCACTGTTCCGTGGCGCGATCGACAGCCGCAACCACTGCCTCGGGCGTGAGTCCCGCCGCGGTATGCAACAAGGGAGCGAAACGAATCTCCGCATAAATGACCCCATCCTGGCTCAACTGTTCAAGCAGGTCTTCAGTGACGAGGCGAAGGGCGTCTTCACTCTGCATCAACTGAAATCCACGCGGGGCCCGGGTTAGAAAATCAGCCAGGCTGGTGCACTGGGGCGGAGCGATGAACTCGGCGTCGAACTCCCGGCGGGAGATGGAAGGGACAAGCCGGGAGACAGCCTGGTAGCTCAGCGAGCAGTCCAGATGCAGGTGCAATTCGACTTTAGGCATTTGCGGCATCTGCCGAAGTGTCTCCAGAGGAGAGCCGGGACTAATTCCAGCGCTTCTTGTCGTCGGGGTCTTCGTCGATTTGCTTGCCGTGGCCATCGAAGCGGACGGTGCGGCCCTGGGAACGCATGTAGACCTCGAACTTGCGGGCGGCGCGGCGGCGCTTCCAGCGGTAGTAGCGGTTGCGCAGGGCATACCATTTTTCGCTGAAACCGAGCGAAAAGCCCCGGCGCGGGACGAGGCGGATGTAGAGCAGGCCGGCCAAGGCGCCGCCCAACTGGGCAAAGGCGTACATGCGCTGCTCGGTGAAGAGCATGGCGACGGCGACCAGCGCATAGACCGCCACCATGTAGCGGGCCTTGATTCCGATGGTAAAAAACAGCAGGAACTGGACATCGCCGTAAAGCGCGCCGATGGCCACCAAAAGGCCGAAGATGCCGCCGAAACAGCCGTAGAGCGAAACTTCGGCTGTCGAAAAACCCAGTGTGCGGCTGCATTCGTAAATTACGATTGCGGCGGCGGCGGTTCCCAATACGGCGGTCGTATAGAGGCCGGTAACCCAGCTTTCGCTGTGGGTGCTCTCCAGAAAACCGGCCAGAAACCACAGCGACAAAAGTTCGAAGAGCGCGCCCAGCAGCGTAGGATGAACGAGGCTGTAGGTGAAGGGCTGCCAGAACCAGCCGTGCAGGAACATGCTGGGAACAAAGCCAAAGCGCAGACTGAAGGGAACTTCCGGGTGAGCGGCCAATCCCGCCACCGCCAGCGCAAAGTAGGCAGCCAGATTCCACAGAACCAAGCGGCGGGTGGCGCCGCGGAATTCGGGAAAGGCAAACGGAGTTGAACCAAGCCTGGGCATAGGGTCAGTTTAAGGGTAAACCCGGAAGCGTGCGGGCGTCCTGGAAAAAAGGGCAGACGGCCTTCGCGATTTCGCTTTTTCGGCGCGGTTCTGACCGGAATCCACCCCGGAAGTCAAGCTCGCCTTTATGCGTCAGTCCCCATAGCGTATTCTTTCTTTGGAGAGCTTTGCTGACGGTTTGGCTTTTGCCTCTTGACTGGAGGCCGGTCTTTCTCAAAGAATAACGGTGTAGAACAACATATTTCCGTCATCCTGGAACACAGAATATCGTGACAAGAGGAGGCTGCCATGCCCAACTGCCCTGAATGCGAGAATGCACTAGACATCGAATTGGACGAAGTGGCGGAAGGTGACGTGGTCACCTGCGATGAATGTGGAACCGAGTACGAGGTGGTTGGCGTTGAGCCGCTGGAGTTGACGCGGGTAGGCGAGGACCTGGACGAGGACGAAGTGGATTTGCTCAAAGAGGAAGAGGACGAAGAGTGAGGTTGAATCGCACGATTTTGGCGGCCGGGGCAGCGTTTGCCCTCCTGGCGGCAGGTTTGGTTCCACTGGGGTCACGGGATGGATTCATTGGGCCGCTTGCTGTCCAGGCGCAGAACCTGGGCCAGCGCGTGGTCAGTGGCGCCGTGGTGGACGCCAATTCCGCCCCGGTGGTCGGCGCCACCGTCTTTCTCAAGGACATAAAGTCAAAAGCTATTCGCAGCTATACAACCACAGAGAATGGCCGGTTCCGGTTTGCCAGTGTGAATATGGCCGAGGAGCATGAACTTTGGGCGGAGATGAACGGCAAGAAAACCGCCGTCAAGTCGATCAGCTCCTGGGATGCGCGCAAGGAGTTCGAGGTCGAGCTGAAGCTGAAGGACTTCACCCTTCCAGTTTCTTCACCACCAGTTCATTGAGCAGCGCCGGGTTGGCCTGGCCCTTGGAAGCCTTCATCACCTGACCCACAAAAAATGCCGACAAGGTCTTCTTGCCGCCGCGATACTGCTCCACCTGCTTGGGATTAGCGGCAATGACCTCATCGATCAGCGCTTCAATGGCCCCTGTGTCGGTAATCTGACGCGGCTTTTCGCGTTCATAAACCGTCGCAAAATCCTCGCCTTTTTCAAAGCACGCGTCGAAGAGTTGCTTGAGCTGCTTGGAGCTGATCTTGCCCTCATCGAGCAGATCGGAGGCATGGACCACGCCCGCCATGGAAACCGGCGACTGTTCCTGCTCCAGTCCCAGGGCCTTCAGGCGTCCGCCCAGTTCGCTGATCAGCAGATTGGCCACGCGACGCGGGTTGCGAGCGGTGCGGGCGGCGGCTTCAAAGCGATCGGCGAAGGCGCGCTCTGCCGTCAGCGTAAAGGCGTCCTGAGAGGCCAGCTCGTACTCGGCGATCATGCGGGCGCGGCGCGCTTCGGGCAGTTCGGGAAGTTTTTTCTTTGTCGCGGCCAGAAATTCGGCCGAAACAATCACCGGCGGCAGATCCGGCTCGGGAAAGTAGCGGTAGTCGTGAGCCTGCTCCTTCGACCTCATCGAATAGGTACGTCCCTCGGCCACGTTCCACAGCCGCGTCTCCTGAGAGATGTGGCCGCCGGACTCGATCACCTCGATCTGGCGCTCGATTTCGTACTCCAGCGCGGCGCGGACAAAGCGGAAACTGTTGACGTTCTTGACCTCGACCTTGGCGCCGAATTTTTCCTGACCCCATGGGCGCACACTGACGTTGGCGTCGCAACGCAGCGAACCCTCTTCCATGTTGCAGTCGGAGACTTCGCAATAGAGCAGGATTTCCTTGAGGCGCGTGAGGTACTCGAATGCCTCGTCCGGGGTGCGAATGTCAGGCTCGGAGACGATCTCGGCCAGCGGCGTGCCGCAGCGGTTCAAATCAAGATAAGTCCGCGTGGCGGAGTCGGCAAAGCCGTCGTGGATGCTCTTGCCGGCGTCCTCTTCCATGTGCAGGCGAGTAATGCCGATACGCTTTGTCTTGCCGTCCGCGGTGGGCACGTCGATCCAGCCATGCTCGGCCAGGGGTTTGTCAAACTGCGAGATCTGATAGCCCTTGGGCAGGTCGGGATAAAAGTAGTTCTTACGCGCGAAGATGGAGCGCTCGCGCACCTCGCAATTGATGGCTAGCGAAGCCAGCGTAGCAAAGGCGACAGCTTGTGAATTGAGCACCGGCAAAGACCCCGGCAGCCCCAGGCATACCGGGCAGATGTTGGTGTTGGGCTCCGAGCCAAAGTGATTCTGGCAGCCGCAGAAGGCCTTGGTGCGGGTGAGCAGTTGCACGTGGACCTCGAGACCGATGACGGGCTCATACTTGGCCAGAACTTGGGGCGATAGCGCGATGGCGGACATAAGTGAATTTTAACGTGAATGGACGGTGAGGCTCCGTGACTATTTGCCCATCACAGAATCTTCTTCCCAAACGCCGAGCAGGCCAGCTCCACCGCCAGATCCGCCGTGCGGTTGTGTTCATCGATCACCGGATTGACCTCGACGATCTCGAAGCTGAGCAGGCGCCCGTGGTCGGCAATAATCTCCATGGCCAGATGCGCCTCGCGGTAAGTCGCTCCGCCGCGCACCGGCGTGCCCACTCCCGGCGCGACCTCGGGATCGATCCAATCCATGTCCAGCGAGATATGGTACCCGGCTGTTCCGTTTCCGGCCGCGCGCAGGGCCTCTTCCATTACTGTTCTCATGCCGCGCTCGTCGATGTCGCGCATGGTATACACGGCCACGCCAGCGCAGCGAATGTTCTCCCGCTCCGCGGCGTCGATCTCCCGCACCCCTACCAGCACCGTGTTCTCCGCCGCAACCTTGGGCGCATAGCCGAAAATCTTCGTCAGCGCTTCCGGCCCCAGTCCCAGCAGCGCGGCCAGCGGCATCCCATGTACGTTGCCCGAGGGCGAAGTCTCCGGCGTGTTGATGTCCGAGTGGGCATCTATCCACACTACCCCGATCTTCTCTCCCTTGCGGCGATAGAACTCCGCCACTCCGGAGACCGATCCGGCGGCCAGCGAGTGGTCCCCGCCCAGCACCAGCGGCGTCATTCCCTCCTCGATCATCTTCACCACAGCCTCGGCGGTGCGCGTGCAGGTCTGGGCAATTTGTTTCAGATAGTGCGCATTTTCCTTGCCCGCGGTCTGCGTCTCGGCAATCTCCACGCGAATGTTGCCTCCGTCGGTCACCTCGTGGCCCAGCGCCTCCAGCCGCGCCTCCAGCCCGGCAACGCGCACCGCCGAGGGCCCCATGTCCACCCCACGGCGGCTGGCGCCCAGATCAAGCGGAACGCCGATCACACGGATACGCCGGGGAGGCTGCGCCTGCGCGCCGTAGTGCGGAATGGACGAAGCGGGATTGGTAACTTCAGCGGAATTCGACATACAAACATCTCCCAAAAGGTCATTAGATCCTCTTGCAAAATAACCAAGAAACCGGCATTACATATTCTGGCACTCCTTCGGGGCTTTGGTTTGTTCCGACGGCAAAGCTGGTGCTGCATTGTATGGTACCCCCCCCACCCGTACTTTGGACNNATTGTGCTACAAGATGCCGAAATTATCTGCAAATATCTGTGCCTGTTGCAAATCCTGACACTACATGCACTCCTCCTTGAATTTTGCAAGTGGCTCAACCAGATTTTAGTTGGAGTCAAATGAGAACTCGTTAATAATACATGTCTTCGGTCACACTCTGGCTCCCGGCTGCTACCAGCGGCAGTCATTAGTTCGGTGGTTGTTGCCGATAAGAACTATCAGGAGCCATGCATCACAACAACGGTACATCCCGATTCTATCCAATGAAGAGACAGCTTTCCACATTCGCCATCCTCTTCGCCTGCGCATCGAGCGCCTGGGCCGCAGCGCCCGCCCCGCTGACGACGATCCATGCCGTTCGCGTCCTTACCCGCGCCGAAGCAAGCCAGCAACTCCCTGTCGCTTTCGAAGCGACGGTGAATTACTCCTTCCCCAACAGCGAGGGCATCGATGTGCAAGAGGACGGCCAGGGCATCTTTGTGAAGACCGCGAAAGCCGCCGGCCTGGTTCCCGGCGATCGCGTCCTGGTGCAAGGAAAGACGCAACCAAGCTTCCGCCCCTTCATACTCGGCGACATAGTTACCCTTCTCCGGCACGGCAAGCCGCCTGGGCCCATGCCTGCCTCCTTCGACGATCTGGTCCGCACCACTTACATGTGCAGGCTAGTGCGAGTTCGCGGTGTGGTGCGCACGGCAGATCCAATGTCAATCCAGATGGTTGCAGGCACACGCATACAGTTGCTCATGGAGGGCGGCTACATCGATGTGGATGTGGAAGGCCGGGATGCAGGGGCGATCAAAGACCTTCTTGACGCGGAAGTCGAGATCACTGGCATTGGCGGAAGACAGTTCGACAGCAAGGTGCAGCAGACCGGAGTCATCCTTCATGTTTCGACATTTGCGAACATCAAGATTCTCAAACGCGCCGATGCCAGCCCGTGGTCCCTTCCGGTTCTGCCGATGGACGAAATCATCACCGGCATTCATGTGCGCGATCTCTCGCAGAGGCTCCGGATTCATGGAACCATCACGTATTACCAGCCCGGCTCAGGCGTTGTGCTGCAAAACGGCTCGAAGAGCCTGTGGGTCTCGACACAAACCGATGAGCCATTGCGGATCGGCGATGTAGCCGACGCAACCGGCTTCCCCGATAGCCGCAACCGCCGATTGACTTTAACCCATGCGGAGATTCAGGACAGCCACGCGCAGGCGCCCATCCCGCCGCAGTCGGCCACCTGGCATCAACTTGCCTTCTGGGAAAATAACAAACCCTACGGACACGAGTACGATCTGGTCTCCATCGAAGGGCAAGTTGTGACCGAAGTCCGAGAGGCCGCGCAAGACGAGTATGTCCTGGTCGCCGACAAGCGGCTGTTCACAGCGATTTACCGCCATCCACCTTCGCTTCTCTCGCTTCCGTCGATGCTTGAGGTCCCCTTGGGATCCAAAATCCGGGTCACCGGCATCTGCATGATGGCGGATTACTATCCTGTCAATAACGAAGTGTCTTTCGATATTCTGATGCGCTCCTTCGATGACGTTGCCGTCGTCGCCAGGCCTTCGTTGCTCAACGTTCGCAACCTCATCATCCTTGTCGGCCTGCTGCTCATGGTCGTATTCATTGTAGGCATTAGAGGCTGGACCCTTGAACGCAAGGTGCGCCGGCAAACCGCTGCGCTGGCCACCCTTGAACACCGCCGCGGCCGCATTCTCGAAGACATCAATGGCTCCCGGCCCCTGGCTGAGATTCTCGAACAAATCACGGAGTTGGTATCCTTCCAACTCAAGGGCGCGCCCTGCTGGTGCGAAGTAACCGATGGCGCCCGGCTGGGAAATTGCCCACCGCAGCTAACAACTCTGCGCATCGCCCGCGAAAAGATTCCTGCCCGCTCCGGACCGCCGCTCGGCGTCATTTCTGCCGCCTTCGACTCGCTCACCAAACCCTCCGCCAATGAGCCGGAAGCCCTTTCCATGGCGGCTGGCCTCGCCGCCCTGGCCATTGAAACCCGCCGCCTTTACTCCGACCTGCTGCACCGCTCGGAGTTCGACCTGCTCACCGATATACACAACCGCTTCTCCCTGGAAAAGCATTTGGACGCGCAGATTGATGCGGCGCGTCTCGAGGCAGCCATCTTCGGATTGATCTACATCGACCTCGACTACTTCAAGCAAGTGAACGACTCTTATGGGCATCAGGTTGGCGACCAGTACCTGCAGGAGGTGGCGTTGCGCATGAAGCGACAGCTTCGCCCCCACGACACGCTGTCCCGGCTGGGCGGCGATGAGTTTGCCGTGTTGCTCCCCATGGTGCGCAACCGCGCCGAGGTCGAGGAGATCGCTCAGCGTCTGGAGCGCAGCTTCGATGAGCCCTTTGCCTTTGAGGAGCTGACTCTGACCGGTTCAGCCAGCGTGGGCATTGCTCTCTATCCCCAGGATGGCGCAACCAGGGATGACCTTCTGAACGCCGCGGATGCCGCTATGTATTTAGTCAAGAACGACAGGCGCCAAATCGAAAAGAGTCTGCCTCAGAGCAGCACGAATTCCTGACTCTCCGCCGAAGTTCGAGCAGAACAAAGGCCCGGCTTGCGCCGGGCCTTTACTGATCACTGACAACTGACCACTGTTTTCACTCCGCCGCCATTTCCTCGGCCTCGCCCTCCTGGCGCATCAGTTCCAGTTCGCGCTCGGCTGCTTCAATCTCCGCCGTAACTTCCTGCTGCACGCGGGCCGCCGCTTCTTCCAGCTCCGGTGAGAGCTGAACGTTGCGATAGTACTCCAGACCCGTGCCGGCGGGAATCAGCCGTCCCACGATCACGTTCTCCTTCAGCCCGCGCAAATTATCAATTGCGCCGTTGATGCTGGCCTCGGTGAGCACGCGCGTCGTCTCCTGGAAGCTGGCCGCGGAGATAAAGCTGTCGGTCGAAAGCGATGCCTTGGTGATGCCCAGCAGCAGCGGACGCCCGGTCGCCGGACGGCCTCCATTTGCCAGCACCCGCTCGTTCTCCTCGCGGAAGCGGAAGCGGTCCACCTGCTGCTCCAGCAGGAAGTTGCTGTCGCCCACATCGTCGATCCGCACCCAGCGCAGCATCTGCCGCACNNGAATGTCGTGCGGGTTCAGCGGCCCGTCCATCAGCGGATCGCCCGCGCCCAGACGCTCGCCTTCCTGCACGTTCACGTGGATGCCGCGCGGCACCAGGTATTCTTTCTCGTCGCCGTTGTCCGCCGTCACGTAGATCTTGCGCTGGCCCTTGGCAACTTCGCCGAAGCGCACCACGCCGTCGATCTCGCTGATGATGGCCGTCTCGCGCGGCTTGCGCGCTTCAAACAACTCGACTACACGGGGCAGACCGCCGGTGATGTCCTTGGTGCGCGTGCTCTCCTTGGGAATCTTCGCCAGCACGTCGCCCGGACCCACCTCTTCGCCGTCCTGCACCATCAGGTGAGCGCCGCGCGGCAACAGGTACCGCTTGTGGCCCTTGGCGTTTTTCACCACGAAGGTCGGCTGCCGCTTCTCATCCGGAGAGTCGGCCACCACCCACCGCGAGAGGCCGGTCACTTCGTCCACCTCTTCGTT
>PMGP01000046.1:933-3127 GCA_003156235.1 Acidobacteriaceae bacterium | reverse complement strand
TAGCTCGGTATGAAACAAGCCGGCATCTCAAAGGCGCATCGGGACCAACTCTTCAGGAAGCCGCACTTACAGGGCTTATTCGCTCGGGACTCTTAAAGAGATTTGAGTCTTCATCCCATGCTTTTGGCCGCACTTTGAAAAAGATGGTAAAGGGCTGTGAGGTATTTCTCCAGGGTCTGGCAGGTGGTGTTGTCCTTACCGCTGAAGGTATTGACGAATGGCAGCAGACTGACAACGACGAAATCCTTGAGCGATTGGAAGCGCTTGGTGCATCCAGCCCGGCGAGTGCTTACGATGTTGAACGATTGGCGAACGATGTACGAGCCGACATGGAGTTGTTGGCCGGGTATGCTGCCAGTGCAGTTCAGGTGACGAGGGAAAACGACCCAAAGCTGGCTTCGCTCACCGAAGAGCTACTGGGGATTCTTGAATCTGCTGAACACGATGGCCTGGAGGACAGTGATCGAAGGAACAAGCGGAAGGTCATCATCTTCTCCTTCTTTGCTGATACTACTGTCTGGATTTGCGAATACCTAGAAAACCTCTTCGCGACTGACCTTCGCTTTGCGATTTACCGCGGACGACTCGCCTGCGTATTCGGCGACGAAGGGTACAGCGGGATTTCACGCGAGCAGGCAGTATATGGTTTCGCTCCCGAGTCCTCTGAGGCTCCAGCGGGACGANNCGACCGACGTATTGGCCGAAGGCATGAATCTGCAACAGTGCCGCAACATCATCAACTACGACCTCCCATGGAATCCGATGCGTCTGGTGCAGCGCCATGGCAGAGTGGACCGGATTGGCAGCCCTCATAAGGACGTGTACCTCCGGTGCTTCTTCCCCGATGTTCGTCTTGATGCGCTCCTCACCCTGGAGACGAACATCAGAAGCAAGCTCAGCCGGGCGGCGGCCACGATTGGCATAGAGAATGAGGTCATCCCTGGAGCGTCTACCAGCGAGATTGTATTCGCGGATGAACGCGCGGAGATTGAGCGCCTGCGCAGCGAGGATGCGACACTTTTCGTGAATGGGGGAGAAGATCCGTCGGCCCATTCTGGGGAGGAGTACAGGCAGGAATTGCGCAAGGGCCTAGAAAAGTATGGGGATCAGATTGTCAAGCTTCCGTGGGGTAGCGGTTCTGCCTTCCNNTTGGGGATCGCCTGTTCCTGCGCTTCATCCCGGCGGCTGGCGGAGCCACCATCAAAGACACTCTCGGCTGTTTGCGTTTAATCGCCTGTACCGAGCTGACTCCCGTGGCAGAGTCGGGCGTACAGCTTCAGCCGGCCTACTCTGCGTGGCAAGTTGCACGGGCGGATATTTACCAGGAATGGCAAGCGGCAACCGATCCCGCAAATTTGCAGCCGAAGATCAAGCCGTCGCTCCGTGCAGCGGCCATCCAGCTTCGCTCAGCACCTCCTCCTGGCGTCACGATCGATGAACTGAACCGCTTGGTTGAAGCCGTTGAAGCTCCGTGGGGTACTCGTATTGAGAGTTAGATTAGAAGCGCCATTGCATCTCTGGAGGGACAGGCAGCTTCCATCGCGATTGCGGAGGTCGTCAAGAAGCTCGGGTTGGAGCCGTTCAAGGCGCCGGAGCCGCTTCCCCCCATCGACATCACTGATGTCCGTCTCGTGTGCTGGATGAAAGTGGATGCAACGACACCTTCCACATGTCGGGACCAAGACCATGGGGTTCAGTGACACGGAACTGGAGATAGGTGAACTGAGATTGTCCAATGCCGCAACTGGCTTACCCAGCCGCCCGAAGCCGAGGCCAATAAAATCTCAGCGAAGGGAGTTACTAGGAGATGTCAGAGCAGGTGCATCGGTTACCTAACAATTTGGATGAGATCTGGGAAGAATTGATCGTCTCGATCCTCGCGGTCAATAATCGTTCTCTTGAAAAGACCTACGCCCTTCTTCCTCTTCTCCGTAAGGCAGGCATTGTCGATCCGGCGAATCTGACCAGGTGGGATGTAGAGGAAGTTGTTGCCCGGCTCAAGACTGCTGGCCTCGATTGGGGCTCATACATGACGAGGCTCTTTGCTCGGCGATTTGTCTCCTTAGGGGAAGTAACTAAGTCGAATGGAATTGCCACGTGCGGCAAAATACTCCTGGGCAACGATCCCGATACGATTCGTAATCTTCTGTTACTGGTGAACGGCATTGGACCGAAAGTCATGCAGAATTTCTTC
>PMGP01000046.1:534-890 GCA_003156235.1 Acidobacteriaceae bacterium | reverse complement strand
GCCACGATCACGCGAAATGTTTTGGAGTGAGTGACTCCTCCGAGGACCTCTGCTCCGACTCTATCCAGTTCGTCGAGAATTTTGTACGTCAAAGGAGTGACGATAGCGGTGTCGATTCTCTCAAATGGAATGTCCCGCCACTCATTTTTGTAAAAATCCTGAAGTTTTGCTTGAGCGGCCTTGGTTTTGAAACTCATGATGATGTACTCGGCGAGGGCGTTCCTTCTCCGGATCTTAAATACGGAAAAGAATCGTTCGAAATTGCTTTGGGTGAACCGGGAATCGATTGTGAGCCGGACCTGAAACCGCTCCGCTTTGGGGGAGACGACTCTGTGCTTCAACGGATATTCAACTGC
>PMGP01000046.1:0-495 GCA_003156235.1 Acidobacteriaceae bacterium | reverse complement strand
CGCGATCTGCCTTCCTCGCAGGAAAGGCTTTGCATTCTCGTTCAAACCCGCAAGGGCATTTCTTGCCACTTCAAGGATGTCGGCGTTTTATCTACTTGGCGGCAGCTTTCTTCTTCGCTGCCCAGCGTTTTTTGGCGGCTGCGGCAATGCGGGCGCGTCCTTCGGGCGAGAGAACCCGCTTCTTCTTCTGTGGTGAGGCGATTGGAGAGCTGGCAGTCACCTTGGGTGGCCGACCGGCCTTTCGCTTAGCTACGGTGACCGCTGATCCGGCCGCAAGGAGTGCGCGGGCTTGTTTGAGCGTCGCAATCTCCGCATCAATGGAGGAAAGAATGTCCGTGAGTGCCATGCAGAAATTATAGCGCCGCCCCAGTTAGCCGGTTCCTGGCCGGAAAGCGCAACTCGCCTCGGCACGTTCTCTTTTTCAAGCCTCCCCAACGGTTAATGTCTTGATCGAAGGCGCAGCGACGCCTTTAGCGTTTTCTCGAAATGTGTGGG
>PMGP01000453.1 GCA_003156235.1 Acidobacteriaceae bacterium | reverse complement strand
GCCAGCACGTCGCCGCTGGTGTTGTCGATGGCCAAAAGAGCCCCTTGCGCGCCGGAGTCCTGTTCGAGCGTGGCGCGTTGCGGCTTGCCTTCCGCCGCCTCAGCCAGGTGAACGTAGATCACGTCGCCGGGCTTGACCAGGGCGTCGGCGGAATACGTCCCGGTCCATCTCCAGTCCTCCGGCATAAGCACAATCTGTTTGTCGCCCACGCGCGCATAAATCGCTATGGGCAGAACGCGAGTGACCATGGCATGAACGTAATCGCCGGGTCCGGAGCTCGTAGCCCAGTCGGGATGTTTGTAATCCTCAATTGTGGCGCCGCTGGCCAGTACGTTTTCCAGCTTGCCAATCCAGCCGTGCCGCCGCTCATAGGTAGCCAAGCCGTCCGCAACGGCGTGATCGGCCGTTTTCTGCAGGTCCAGGTCGAGCGTGGTTTCTACCTTCAGGCCGGCCTCGTGCACCTGCTCGGTGCCGAAGCGTTTTTCCAGCTCTTTCCTGACCTCCTCCTGAAACCACGGCGCGACCGACGTTTCGGGTTGGGCAATGCGCAGCCCCAGAGGGGCGTTGCGAGCCTGCTCTGCCTGCTCGTGGGAGATAACCCGGTCAAGTTCCATCTCCGAGAGCACCAGGTTGCGCCGGCGCAGTGCTCTTTCCGGTGCGAGCAGCGGCGAGAAACCGACGGGCCCCTTGGGCAATCCGGCCAGCAAAGCCGCCTCGGGCAGCGTCAGATCTTTGGCGTGCTTGCTGAAGAAAAACTCCGATGCGGCCTCGAAGCCGTACATTCCGCTGCCCCAGGTAGATCTGATTGCCATAGAGGGTGAAGATCTGCTGCTTGGTGAAGGCGCGCTCAATCTGAACGGCCAGATAAGCCTCCTGCACCTTGCGGCTGGCGGTGCGTTCGGAGGAGAAAAAGAGGTTGCGCGCCAACTGCATGGTCAACGTGGATGCGCCCTGAGCGCGCCCGCGGCTTCTGAGGTCGTGCCACAGCGCTCCGCCGACGCGAAAAACGTTGATGCCCCAGTGCGACTCAAAGCTCTTGTCTTCAATCGAGATCACGGCCTGGCGCAGCACCGGCGCAAAGTCGTCATAGTTGACCACTACGCGCCGCTCCAGCGCAAAGGAGCCGATGATGCGACCCTTCTGGTCATAGAGATCGGTGGTGGTAGAAGGTTGATAGCGTTCCAGGTCGTGAATCTGGGGCAGATCGACGGAGTAGACCAGCATGAGCCCGCCCAGCGAGCCGGTAATCACGGCCAGAACAAGCAGCGAGGCGAAGGCCAGTTTTCCGGCCAGTTTGCGCCGCCGATGCTGGGGCGCCGGCTCAGCTCGAAGCAGATGGGTCCGGCCAAGGCCGCGCATCTCGGGCGGATCGATACGTGTGACAGCCAAGCGATTCAGGCCTCGAGGGCAATTCTCCCTCAAAGAGCGAAGAAATGCTTCAGCATAAGGCTAGCATGGATGCGGTCATGGAATTGAAGGCGCAGGCTCCCGCGAACCATGCCGTGCAAGTGCGTGATTCGCGGGAGACGATTCTATACATGAGAAAGGCGGGTTAGAGTCTCTATTTCGCCCCGAAGAGGCGGCGCCAGAAGCCGGGCTTTTTCTCTGCCGCTGGCGGGGTTGCAGGCGTGGCTGTGCTTGAGCTGGCCTCGGGAGCCGCTTCCGGGGCGGGTTGGGTAGCCTGGACGCCGTTTTTCGCCTTCAGCAGTTGCAGCGCCTTGTTGAGCGGTTCGTCGCCTTTGGCAAGCGTCGCTTCTTCGAATTCTTCTTCGGAGGCTTTGCCGACGACCACTGTGGGCGTCACGGCCTCGTCCGGAATCTTCTTGCCGCCGGGGGACTGGTACTTGGCCACGGTCAACAGCAGCGCGGCGCCGTCGGGCAGCTCGAGGGTTTTCTGCTCCGAGCCCTGGCCGAAGGTCCGCTCACCCACCACATCGCCGCGCTTCAGGTCCTCGATGGCGGCGGCCGTCAGCTCGGCCGGGCCCGCGGTGCCGCGGTTCACCAGCACGGCCAGAGGCGCGTCCGTCAGGAATAGAGCGGGGTCGGCGGTAAAGGTCTGGCGAGGAAACTTCTGGCCTTCGAGCGCGGCCAGAGTGCCCTGCTTCACAAAGAAATTGGCCAGCCGCAATCCTTCTTGAGAGTCGCCGCCAGAGGAGTCGCGCAGGTCCAGCAGCACCTTGCGGTCTTTGCCGGCGGCTTTGATCCTGTCGGCAATCTCATCCACCCGGGAGGCGGTCAGCGCGCCGGGCTTCAGATAGAGAATGGTTGCGCCTTCATACTGCTGCTCGGCGAGCGCAGGTACGGCGGCAATGGAGCGGGTCAGCGTGATCTTGTCGGGGTCGGACTTGCGCGGGCGCACCACGGAGAGGGTCACATTGGTCCCCGGCTTGCCTTCCAGCAGCAGCCGGATGACAGCCAGTGACAACTCGCGCGTAGACTGGTCGCCGATGGACTCGATCACATCGCCGTCCGCGATATGCTCCTTGTCGGCAGCCGAACCGGGCAGAACGCTGACCACGATGGCGTAGCCATAGCGCTTGGAGACTGTTATGCCCACCTGCGCAGCGCCCGTCGCCGGACGCTCCTTGTAGATTTTGTACTCGGTCGGGGTCAGGTAGCTGGAGTCTGCGTCCAGCGACTCCAGCAGGCCGTGAAGAGCGCCGGTGGTCACGTCGTTGATGTTGGGATCGGTGACGTATTCGGTCTGAATCTTCTTGAGCACCTCTTGGTAGATGCGCATCTGGCGGTAGGCGCCATCCTGCTGGCCGCCGGCATGAACGCCGAACCAGCCAAACTCGCCAAAGAGAAAGCCCAGGCCGAGGGCGGCGAAGATGGCCAAGGAAAGAACAAAGACAAATCGCTGGAAGAATCGTGTCACGCGCACCACCGGAGCAGCCCTTGAGGGGAAACAGGCCGCTCAACCCTTTAGACGCAATGATAGCGCAAGGGGTGCGGGGCGCGTTGAATTGTGCCGAATTAGAGAAAAAAACCGGTCTGGACGGGAAAATCCGCCCTATTCTTACCCGAAGAGGCTGAACTTCTTTTTCTTTTCCGGAATAGCAGGCTGGCCGCAAATCGATCGGGTCATCTGCCGGATCGCTTGCGAAATCGGCGAGTCATCTTCGGTGAGCGGGGTAGCGGTGTTCTGCATCCGCCGCACTGCGGCATAGTTGTTGGGAATCTTCCACGACACCGGCCGGGTGAGAACCTTGGTAATATGCTCTTCATCGATTTCCATGGAGCGAGGGTCGTAGCGGTTGATCACGATTTCGAGTTTTGGGCTGCCCTCGGCGGAGAGCTGCGCAATCAGGCGATGCGAGTTTCGCAATTCGGGAATGCCGACCTGCGTGACCAGGTAAACGGTGGCGGATTCATCAAAGAGATGCTTGCGCTGCAAGTCAAGCCTTGACCCCGCGTCCACCACCACATAATCGAAGTCCTGGCAGGCTACTTCCAGCAGCTTGTCAATAACGTCAGCGGAGACAAAAGTGGGAGCCAATTCACTGGGCGCCGCGAGCACAAATAACCCGGAGCTATGCTGCACCAGCAAGTTGGAAAGGAAATGCGCGTCGAGCCGGCTGGAATTCTGAAACGCGGTGACAATCGAGTATTCAGCCTTGATCCCCAGGTTAATGGCCGCGTCGCCAAGGGGGAGATTGAGATCGATCAAGAGAGTTCGTTGCTGGGATTCCTGGGCCAGCGATACCGCATAATTGCAGGCCAGCGTGGTGGCTCCGGAACCGCCTTTGGCGCTGAGAAATACAAGCAGCCTGCCGCTCGCCTTATTCGAAGGGCGAAGTGTCTTGCGCAGTGCCGATGCCCGATCCAGAGCCTCAGACATGGCGCCCGTGTCAATGGGTAACGTGAGAAACTCACGAGCTCCCACACGCATACACTTGAGAAGCAGGTCCGGATCCTTCTGCTCCGAATAGACCATTACGGTTGCCAGGCCACGGGTGCTGATGCTTTCTACCAGATCGAGGGCATACTCCGGGTCACTGTCCAGGTCAACGAGAACGATGTCGTAGTTATTTCCCAGCGTCCGCGATATATCGTCGAGGTTGGGAGGGTAGGAAATGAACTCCCGGATGGGACCGTTCTGACATTCACCCAAAGCGTTTATTGCTTCGTTACGGCGATGCATGTCCGGACTGATGACCGCAGTGGACAATATACCTGCGCTCTGACGAGAGGAATCAGTAATCTGTATAGTGGCGGACATGTCGATGTGGTTGCTCCATAGTACATGGTATACAACCGCAGGTCAATTGGGACTAAGTAAGCGGTTAGAGCCTGCCTTAGTGCATAAGACAGACTAGCTCACCTTATCCTCGGGACACACTGCGGCTTTGTCTCTGGCCATGCGAATCATCGTAATCGCCCGGCAGGAACGTAAAACAGCCAAACTCGATAAAGAGAAATCCTTAGCCATGAGAAAAAATGGCCACGGAAAGACCAAAGACATATCGCTGAAAAAACAAGTCAGCGGACAACCGGAGCGCCCCTGGGGGAGAGGCCGCTATAAATATTAGATGCATTGATCGCAAAAGAGATTCACGGCACGTTGATTGCGCCGGGCCGAGAGGGTAGAAAGAGGCCTGAAATGAAAAACCGCTTTGTTCTCACCCGAAGAAGCTGAACTTCTTTTTCTTTTCCGGGACAGCGGGCTGGCCGCAAACCGATCGGGTCATCTGCTGGATCGCCCGCGAAATCGGCGAGTCTTCTTCGGTGAGCGGGGTAGCCGTGTTCTGCATTCGCCGCACCGCGGCATAATTGTTGGGGATTTTCCATTGCGCCGGCCGGGTGAGAGCGCTGGTAATATGCGCTTCATCGATTTCCATGGAGCGGGGGTCGTGGCGGTTGATTACGATTTCGAGTTTAGGGCTGCCCTCGGCGGAGAGCTGCGTAATCAAGCGATGCGAGTTTCGCAATTCGGGAATGCCGATTTGCGTGACCAGGTAGACGGTGGCGGATTCATCGAAGAGATATTTGCACTGCATGTCGAGTCTCGATCCTGCGTCCACCACCACATAATCGAAATCCTGGCAGGCTATTTCCAGCAGCTTGTCAATGACGTCCGTGGAGACATACGTGGAAGCCAATTCACTCGGCGCTGCGAGCACAAATAACCCGGAGCTATGCTGCACCAGCAAGCCGGAAAGGAAATGCGCGTCGAGCCGGCTGGAATTCTGAAATGCGGTGACAATCGAGTATTCAGCTTTGATCCCCAGGTTAATGGCCGCGTCACCCAGGGGGAGATTGAGATCGATCAAGAGAGTTTTTTTCTGGGATTCCTGGGCCAGCGATACCGCATAATTGCTGGCCAGGGTGGTGGCTCCGGAACCGCCTTTGGCGCTGAGAAAAACGAGCAGCCGTCCATTTGTCTTCTTTGAGGGGCGAACTGCCGAACGCAGAGCCGATGCCCTGATCAGTGCATCGGCCATTTCTCCTTTGTCGAAAGGCAGCATCAGGTACTCGCGTGCGCCGGCGCGCATGCAGCGGACCAGCAGGTCCGGATCGGCCTGCGCCGAATACACGATTGCCGTAGCCATGCCACTGGTGCTGATGCTTTCAACCAGATCGAGGGCATACTCCGGGTCGCTGTCCAGGTCAATCACGATGACGTCGAAATTATTCCCCAGCGTCCGCGCCACATCTTGAAGGTTAGGAGGATAGGAAATAAACTCCCGGATGGATCCGTTCTGACATTCGCCCAAAGCGCTTATAGCGTCGTTACGGCGTTGCTCGTCCGGACAGATGACCGCGATGGACAAGTTGCCTGCGCTGATCACGGGATCGGGGATCGGGATAGTGGTTGACATGGCGAGGTTGCTGCTCCTAATTGCGCATACAAGGACGAAAATGCTTACGGGCCCGCGGAAACTAAACAGCGGCTCATTACTAAACAGCGGCTCATTTAAGTTATCGGCGGCAGAGTGATCGGCATTAGGAAATCTCTGAATAAGTCTATGTTTTGAAAGGGCACGACTTTTAGTCTGCCCTGAGCTTGTCGAAGGGTGCCGCAAATGCAGCAAATCAACGCGGGCTTTACCCCCTGAAGGTAATGTTGGACCGCAACAATGACTTGATCAGAGGTTCATTAGCGTCGATTGAGAATTTGATTACGGAAGGCGGCAAGTCTCACAACGGCTTAAAAGCGCATTTTTGAGGGGAATTCTGCCTTGGGGAATGTGTACCATATCTTGACATACCATCCCAGTTCCAGCAGACTGAGAGAGAAATCCATTTGCGAATTTGAGGACCATTATGCGAGAAGCAACCCCGCAAGGCACCTACAAAGTTCAGGCTCTGGACCGGGCATTCGCTGTGCTTGAATTGCTGGGGGAGAGCGATACACCACTGGGCCTGGCGCAAGTTGCCTCGTCGCTGCAGTTGCACAAGAGCACGGCGCATCGTTTCCTGATGGTTCTGGAAAAGCACCGCATGGTGGAGCGCACGGCCGGCGGCAAGTTTCGCCTGGGGCTGAAGCTCTTTGATTTGGGCAATCGCGCCATCGAGCAATATGATTTGCGCGAGTGCGCTCAACCGCACCTCAGGCGCCTGGTGGCCGAGACCGAGGAGACGGCGCACCTGTGCATTCTGGAGGGCGCGCACGTGATCTACATCGACAAGATCGAGCCGGCGCGCTCGGTGCGCATGATAACCCGTATCGGCGCCAGCAACCCGCTGCACTGCACCTCGGTGGGCAAGGCGATTCTGGCGTTCCTGCCCGAGGAGCGAATCACCGATATTCTGGGCCATATTCGCTTTGAACGGTACACGAATCGCACGATATCCACGGTTGATGCCCTGCTCGCGGAGATTGAAAAGACGCGCCGCCGCGGCTATGCCGTGGACGACGAGGAGTTCGAGGAGGGGCTGCGCTGCATCGCCGTGCCGGTGCTGGATGCGCAGCGTCTGCCGGTGGCGGCGGTGAGCGTCTCCGGGCCATCGTTCCGTGTGACGGCGCAGAAGCTGCCTTCGATAGCCAATCACTTGCTGCAGTGTGTGCGGGGCATTTCAGTCGATATGGGGTTCGTTCCCGGCGGCCGGGGCAACCGCGCCATATGGCCAGCCTAAGGCCAGGGCGCGTCTGGAGGGCTAGCACTGGTTTAATCAATGCGTCGCTTCTTTCCGGGCCGATGGTCTCCCAAGGCCCGTTGTCTCTGATACACTTATTCATGTTTGAGATATAAGCTTCATCAGGGGACGTAGCTCAGTTGGTTNNCATTCCAAAGGACTTAGGAGTGTTTGGCGATCAAAGTGACAGCAAAATCTGGGCACGATATGGGCACAATAAGCTCGGTATCATGCTGATTTTGCTTGTTCGCCAATCCCCATTGTGCCTATCTTCCTGGCCTATCTCGACCATATGCTCTGTCCTGTGCTTGCGCCGGGCGATGTGGTGGTGATGGACAATCTGAGCAGCCACAAGGTTCAGGGAGTAAGTGAACGCATCCAGGCAAAAGGAGCGGGGTTGCTCTATCTTCCGCCCTATTCGCCGGACTT
>PMGP01000320.1:6084-7277 GCA_003156235.1 Acidobacteriaceae bacterium | reverse complement strand
GTGCGGCAGAGGCCGATGCCTTCCGCGCCAAACAAGCGAGCATTCTTGGCGTCGCGGGGAATGTCGGCGTTGGCGCGGATGCGCAGGCGGCGAACCGGATCGACCCAGCTCATGAAGGTAACCAGATCGGGATCGTCGGGCTGGGCGTCCAGCGTCTTGAGCTTGCCGGCGATGACGCGGCCGGTGGTGCCGTCCAGCGAGAGCCAGTCGCCCTGCTTGTAGGTGTGGCCCTTGACGCGCAGCTCCTTCTTGTCCTGGTCAACCAGGCAATCGCCGGCGCCGGCCACGCAGCATTTGCCCATGCCGCGGGTGACGACAGCGGCGTGCGAGGTCATGCCGCCGCGCGAGGTGAGGATTCCGGCGGCCACTTCCATGCCCGCGATGTCTTCAGGGGTGGTCTCGCCGCGCACCAGAATGATGACCGGATAGGCGCCGCTGGCGTGTTGCTTGACTGCTTCCTCGGCAGAGAAGACGATCTGGCCCACAGCCGCTCCGGGCGATGCCGGAAGGCCGGTGGCCAGCACTTCGATCTTCTCGCCCTTNNCGGGGAACCAGGAAGTCGTACAACTGGTTGGGCTCGACGCGGTGAATGGCTTCTTCCTGCGTGATGAGCTTTTCCTTGACCATGTCGATGGCCACGCGAACGGCGGCCAGGCCGGTGCGCTNNAGTCCTGCATGTCGCGATAGTGCTTTTCCATCTTGCCGGTGATGGTTTTCAACTGCTCGTAGCATTTCGGCATGGCACGTTCCAATTCTGAAATCGGCAGCGGCGTGCGGACGCCGCTGACCACGTCCTCGCCCTGCGCGTTCATCAGGTACTCGCCGAAGAAGGCGTGCTCGCCGGTGGCCGGATTGCGCGTGAAGCCTACGCCGGTACCGGAGTTATCGCCTAGGTTGCCGAAGACCATGGCCTGCACGTTGACCGCTGTGCCCAGCCAATCGTCAATGCGATTGATGCGGCGATAGGTCTTGGCCCTTTCGTTCATCCAGCTCCTGAAGACGGCGTCGCGGGCCTGGACCAACTGATCCAGCGGAGCCTGCGGGAAGTCCTTGCCGGTCTCTTTTTTAATCAGCTTCTTGTACTCGGCGATGATCTCTTGCAGCGCCTTGGGCTGAAGCTCGTAGTCAAACTTCACCTTGGCGCGCTTCTTGACGCCGTCGAAGATGTGCTCGAACTTCTTCTTGGGAACATC
>PMGP01000320.1:1760-6051 GCA_003156235.1 Acidobacteriaceae bacterium | reverse complement strand
TTCTCCAGCCGCTCCAGGGCGGCGTACATCTCGGTGTTGACCGCCGGCGAGAGCGCGCCGCGCATGAACTCGCGACAAGCCTCGGTCTGGATGGTGAATCCGGGGGGAACCGGCAAACCGGCGTTGGTCATTTCGGCCAGGCCGGCGCCCTTGCCGCCCAGCACATCCTTCATGCTTCCGTTGCCTTCGGCCTTGCCGCCGCCGAAGAAAAACACGTGTTGAGTTGAGGTCGTGCCTGCTTTTCCAGCAGACGCCTTATCCAGAACGCCCTGCGTCATGGGGTGAAGCCTCCTATTTCGAATTCGCGTTAGCGGTCAACTGGGCAGGTTGGACGGACGGAGGCTCAGGCTCAAAAGAAGTGAGGTTTTCAGGCTGAGCGCGTACGGGTCATCCGGGCTTCGGAGAGCGCTGCGCGGCATTGATTCGTCGTACTAACGAATATCGTCTCTAGTATACAGTTGCCTGTGTTGAAGGTCACATCCATGCGCGCATTCCTGTAACCACGCACCAATCCGGGACGGGATTTTTCGCAATTTAAGCCTATAATTGTTCCCGAAACGTGGATTTTAGGCACTTTCGTGGGTTATGGAATTCAAGGGGTTTCCCACCCTCGCCGCGTAATGTTGAAGCGGTTAGGGCGGGAATCCGGCGCTTTTATGCGGTGGTCTGCTCCAGGCGCGGGCCTGAATCGCTCTTCCAGGCCGCACGATGGAAGATAAGAATCCGCTCCAGCCCCACCAGCGCCAGCACTTCAGCCACGCGCGGCGAGAGATTGGCTACGCTGAAACGGTGGCCGGCCTGTTTGGCGCTCGAATAAAGCGAAACTAAAGCGGAGATGCCGGCTGCGTCAATGCGCTGAACCCGGCCCAGATCGAGCGTCACGCTTTTCCGGCGCACCAGCGGCGCAAGCCAGGCCAGCAACTCCTTCTCGCGGCCTCGAATCAGTTCAATTATCTCGGCAGGTTGGCCGTCATAGGCCGCCGTCCTGCTCGCCGGGTTCAAAATCGTCGTTGTCATAAGAAAACCTCCAGGGAAAACCTCAGGGAAAGTAATATGCTGAATCTCTATACGTAAACAGGGAGGCCGCCGGTTCCATGTCCAGAGCTTTTTCCAACCCGCAGTTGAACTCGGCAGCCGGCCAGAACTCGACTCCTTGCCTGAGCCGGGAATTAGTGCGTGCCCTGGCGCTGGAAGCAGGTTTCACCGAGGCCGGGCTGGTTGCGTTTCCCCACGCAAATCAAGACCGTGACGCCACGCGCTTTGAAGAGTGGGTGAAGGCGGGCCGCGCGGGCACGATGCGTTACCTGGAGCGGACCGGCGAGGATGGGCGGCTTCTGCGGGCGCGGATTCCGTTTCCCTGGGCGCGGTCGGCAGTGGTTTGCTTTGCGAACTACAACGCCCCGCAGCCGCGCTCGACTGAGCCTGCCGCCGAGGGCGCGGGATGGATTGCCCGCTACGCCTGGTCGAGCAAACCCGATCTGTCTGTGAAAGCCGAGGACGGCGCGCGGCGCCCCAGCGACTATCACAAGGTGTTGCTCAAGCGGATGAAAGCACTGGAGGCACGTCTGCACGAGCAATTCGGCGAGTTTGAGGCGCGCGCCTTTGTGGACACGGGGCCGGTGGTGGAGCGGGCGCTGGCATCGGCGGCGGGACTGGGCTGGACGGGCAAGAACACCTGCCTGATCCATCCAAAGCTGGGATCGTTTGGATTTCTGGCGGTGCTGCTGACTTCTCTAGAGTCCGAAAAGGAACAAGCGCCCATGGCGTTGGTTCCCGACCGTTGCGGAAGCTGCCGCCGCTGCCTGGAAGCTTGCCCGACCGGAGCGTTGACGGCTCCCTATCAGATGGACGCGGCTAAATGTATTTCTTATCTGACCATCGAGCATCGCGGGGCTATTGCGCCTGAGTTGATGGAGGGCATGGGACGGCAGGTCTTCGGCTGCGACATCTGCCAGGATGTTTGCCCCTGGAACCGCAAAGCGCCGACCAGAGACGACCCGGAGCTCGATCCGCGTCCGGAGCTGGAGAACCCGGCGATGGACTGGCTGGCGGCGATGGATGAGGCAGAGTTCGAGAAAAATTTCAACGGCTCGCCGGTGCGCAGGGCGGGATTCCTCGGACTCAGGCGCAATGCGGCCATTGCCATGGGCAACAGCGGGCTGGGCCGTTTTGTGCCGCTCCTCGAAACGTGGAGCGAAAACGCCGATGAGGGTCTGCGGACGGCGGCGCGCTGGGCGATTGAAAAACTGCGCCGCGCTTAGCCTCCAGCGGCTATCCTGAATGCAACCACTCTCCCGCAGTTTTGCTTCGCGCGCAACTTGACCGCGAAGAGTTTTTCTCCAGAAAGGAAGCAACCGTGACTGAATTATCTAATTCCGAAGAACAGAACGATGCGGCGATTGAGGCTCCCCGAGCCGCCGATGTAGAGCAACCGGCTAAGCAGTCCAAGTGGTACCACTGGCGCAAGGACGGTACGGCGCTGATCCACTACCTGCTGGACAGCGAGGTGCACACCTTTGCCTTCAGCGTGGCGGCCAACGCGATCCTCTCGTTTATTCCGTTCATCGTGCTTCTCTATACGCTGGCCCGGTCGGTCTTTCGCTCGACGATGATGGTGGGCGTAGTCAACGACATGGTGAACTATTTTCTTCCCTCGAATCAGGATTTTGTGGCCCGCAACCTGGCTTTCGTGGCCTCGCGCGAGGGAGTGCAGTTCTTCTCTCTGATCATGATTCTGGTGGCCTGTACGGGCATCTTTCTGCCCTTGGAGGTGGCGCTGAACCAGGCCTGGGGCGTGACCAAGAGCCGCAACTACCTGCACAACCAGGTCATCGCCTTTGGCCTCGCCATCCTGATGGTGGTGCTTGGCATGGCGAGCATCATGGTGAACGCGGGCGCGCGAGACGTGCTAACCGTGATTTTCGTTCACCAGACAAATATCAACTTCATTGATTTTGTTCTGCACATTACTTATAAGGGGATCTGTTTTCTCTTGCTGGCCGCAACCACCGGAGTGGCCTCGATCGCGTTTTTCTTTTCCATCTACTGGCTGCTGCCCAACCGCAAGGTTCCATGGCGCCATGTGCTGAGCACGTCGATCTATACCGGTGTCATCTGGCTGGTGTCCAAGTATATCTTTGTACTCCTGCTTCCACATATGCATCTGGAAGATCTCTACGGGGCGTTCAGTGTTTCTGTAAGCCTCTTGTTTTGGGCCTATATCTCCGGGCTGATTTTGTTTGCCGGAGCGCAGTTCAGCGTGGCGCGATTGGGGGACAAGAAGAAGGATCTGCTAGTTTGATGCGGAATCTCATGTTTTAAAAATCGAGACACTTTCGACGAGGGTAATCAGCAACTGGTCTAAACCGCCGCGGCCATCTCGTCCTGCTCCTCAAGCTCCCATGAGGCCCCGGCTGCGGAAACCATCCGCGGAATTTCAGCCGCTGCCGCGGGCTTGCCGAAGTACCAGCCTTGGGCAATGTCGCACTGCATCTCGCTCAAGATGCCGGCTTCCTCTTCGGTCTCCACTCCCTCCGCCACGGTTTCGAGACCGAGGTCCCGGCCCAGGGCGAAGATCGCGGCGACAATCGTCCGGTTCGCGCGGCTATGAGTCATGGCGTGGATCAAGCTTCTGTCGATCTTCACTTCATCGAAGGGCAGCGTATCCAGGTGAATGAGACTGGAGTGGCCAGCGCCGAAATTGTCCAGCGACAGCCTGCAATGCAGGTCCTTCAATGCGCCGGCCACTGCCTCAGCGCAGGAAAGATGATTCAGCAGCGCGCACTCGGTCATCTCCACGGTCAGCCGATCGAGCGGAAATCCGCCCCGCTCCGCCACCGCGGCAATCTGGCCGGGCAGCGTCTCATCCATCACTTGCAGCGGAGAAAGGTTGATGGACAGGCGCAGCCCGGCCGGCAGCAGAGAAGCAGCCGCAAAGGTCTTTTCCAGCAGCTTTCGTGTCAGTGCGTTGATGTATCCGCACTTCTGAACGATGGGAATGAATGCGTCTGGTGAGATGGCGCCCAGCAGCGCATGGTTCCATCGCGCCAGGGCTTCAAAGCCAGCCAACCGCCCGCTGCTCAGTTTCACCAGCGGCTGGAAGAGCGGGAAGAATTCATCTTCTTCGAAGGCCCTGCGAACATCAAGGTGGTCGAGGGACATGGCGTAACTCTACGCCAGAAAAGCGAGAAACGCTATTGACCGAAGTAATGTGATCGAAGGGTTTGTCCAGCTTTGAGGCAACCGAGCAGCCACAAGCATCCATTCCGGTTCTAGATGTCCAAATTCTTGA
>PMGP01000320.1:0-1675 GCA_003156235.1 Acidobacteriaceae bacterium | reverse complement strand
CATCTCGAAGTCGAAGCAATCAGAGCCTGCCATGTCGCGGCTATATGCGATGACTTCAAAGCGCACGGCTGGACGCCAGGCTATCGTAGAACCCTCCACAGCTACACCCGGAACGTACTCCGGTCCATCGGGGCCGGGTTTCCCTGTTTCGCAGGGTTCCCGGCGTTGAAGCNNAATTGATTCTGCTGCTGGCACGAGAAGCAGGTCTACGTCATGCCACAATCCTGAACATCACCACAGCCAACTGCAACTTTGAAACGCGGATGGTAAGCGGCAGATCTAAAGCTTATTCCAGCTACACGGTGCCGATGAGCAAGCGGCTGTACGAAAGGTTGCTCTTCGCCTGTGCGGGCGCCCTCGATGCAAACGAGCCCTTGCTATGCCAGTACAACCGGCAACGCAAGAAACCGCACTACAACAGCCTCACGTGTTCACTCTCAAGAGCGAAGAAGCTCGCCGGAGTAAAGGCACAGTGGGGTTTGCACGATTTAAGACGGACAGCAGCCCGAGCTCTCTACGAGCGGACCGGCGACATTCGCAAAGTACAGCGGCTGCTCGGACACGCACAGCCGAATCAAACCTGGTGGTACATGGGCAATGCAGGAATCGACCTCACACACGCCGACATGGAAAGGAGCACACCGTGGCAACCCGAACCATCCAGCAAAAAGCAAGAAACAAACGAGCCGAATCAGCAACGGGAAAGGCGAACAGCCTGAAAGCAATCGAGAGACTGATTGCGGCCAGGAAGCGGTACCCTGAAGCGACAGCAGACGAGCGCCAGGGTGAATCGATGGCGTTCAAACTGGCATTGCCGGAACTGAAGAGCCACGGTGAAATCAAAGAATTTATTACGGCAGTCGCGCAAGGAATCGCACTCGGATTCTTCAATGGTCGCGAAGGAAGCCAACTACTCTACGCGGCACAAATCGCGCTGAGCGCAAACACAGAGAAGAAAGGGAAATGACAGATGGCAGAGCATTTTAATAAGGCAACAGTGGAAGCTACAGTGTGGTGCCCGCGATGCAGCAAGGCAACGCCTCACTACATCGCGGACGGAAGGCGCGGAGCCTGCAAGACCTGCATCAGGCAAAGAGAACAGGCAGCAGCAGAGCGCCAGAGCAAACCCAACCCACCCGAGAAAAGCGGAGAACTTTTCAGTGAGCAAAAAAGGACAGATCGGGAATGAATGAAGTGTAGCATCAAAGCAACAATTGATGAAAAGTTGATGTTGCGCAGAGTTGAGGGAGCGGATCGTTACTGGGAACGGTTCGCTCCCACTTTTGAAAGGAGCACGATGGCAAACAAAGTGATGCGTGAACTGGAGGAAGCGAAGCACTCTCAGGATTTGCCTGAGATCAGCAACGCGGCAGAGCTTCAAAGAAAAGCAGAACAAAGGCGCACCGAACAGGAACACGAAGTCAACACGCGGCACGAAGCGATGCTGGAAGCAAGCGCAAGATCGTATTTCTTCGAGCAGAGTTGCAGGGAAGAATGAGTCAACAACACAACAAACAGAAAGGTGCCAGCCTCCACACCACGCTGGTGTATGAAGAGGACGGGCAATTCTGCCAATACGCCGGAGCAGGCAGGCAGCCGGTCGCAGTCTTCGACAGAGAACGTGCTGTGCTCGAATCAGCGCGCCGGGTCGGCCAACTCACAGACGCCGAATCGA
>PMGP01000191.1 GCA_003156235.1 Acidobacteriaceae bacterium | reverse complement strand
TATCCGAAATTATGAGTGATACGCGGTACTAGGGCGTCTCGGGCCGAATCCCGATTACGCTCATCATGCGTCCTGCGTGGCCCTCAGAGCCGCGATGAGAGAAAAACAGCTCTCGCTGGCAGCTTGTGCAGCCGCCCACGAGATGAATGGCCCGGGGCTTGAGGCCGGCGGCGAGCAACTGACGGCGGTTGGCTTCAACTAAATTCAAATGCAGGCTGGGGCCGATCTCCGAGTGGCCCGGCGCGCGCTGCGTCATGAAGAGCATTGGGTACTTGATCCGCACCGGGTCCGAGTCGTAAACCTCGCGGAAGAGTTCACGGGCGTAGGCGAACTGCGACTCGAAGCTGGAGAGGACCTCTTCTCCCACGGCATAACAGCAGGGGCCGATGCCGGGGCCAATGGCGGCCACGAGATCCTCAGGCCGGGAGCCGAATTGGAGCCTCATGCGGCCAATGCCGGACTCTACGATGCGCTGGACGGTTCCCCGCCAGCCAGCATGGAAGGCGGCTACCGCGCGCCGCTTGCGGTCGGCCACCAGAATCGGGATGCAGTCGGCGGTTCGTACGCCCACGAGCAGGCCGGGCTCATCGGTCATCAGGCCGTCGGCGCTTCTAGGCTTCTGACGGCTTGCGTCCGCCGCGCGCGCCAGGAGCACCAGGTTGGAATGAATCTGGTGAACATCGACCAGCGGCGTGGATGGATCACCGCTGACGGCCTCGGCAAAGAGCCGGCGATTTTGGGCCACCGTCTCCCGGTCGTCCTCAGGCGTAAATCCAAGATTCAACTCGCCTTGTGCGTCGTCGTCGCAGTAGAAGCGGCTACGGCCTCCGCGGCGTGTGCTGAAGCCATGCCAGAGCCAGTTCATCTTATCCCAGGCAGGAACCGCAAGCCACTGAACGTCGTTGGGGGCGATGCGGGGAAGCGGCGCGGCGGGAATCAGTTCCTGCTGCGACGAGCGCTCCAGACGCATCCTGCTTGTCACGCCGGCGGCGGCCATTCCGCGCAGATTGCGCCGCAGGCCTGCTTGCTGGAAAAGCACGTCAATCTGCTGAACTTCCTGCTCGGGATATGCTTCTGGAGTGAAGGGGGCCATCAGACTTCCATTTTAAAGCGGTACACACATAGGGCCGCCTTCCGGCAGGCCCTTTCGAGAGGCAATGTAGGAGGGGGTCCAAGGGGGTTTGAGGGGAAGAGGTTCGTACTGAACCTTCAAGAAGGAGGGAAGTCCTTTCTTGGGTGGGTGGTGTTTCGGGGAAGCCTCTGCTAGTTGTCATTATAGATGCGGGCAAATGAAAAAGGTTTCACAGCCAGCAAGAATATTTATTCACAAATTACTGTGGATTTCTTTTATAAGCGAAAAATGCCTCAACTTCCGCCCCCATTTGCCGATACATCGAATAAGGGAGCCTGTCCCTGCTCCTGGAAAAGGGGTCACGATGACGGTAGCCGCTCTTTCGACCGCGGGGTTCTCGCAGTACATTGCTGCCTCCAGCAACGTTTCCGCCTCGCAGAATGCCTGGCAGTCGCTTGCGCAGAGCCTGGCGCAGGGCAACCTGAGCGCCGCGGCAAACGCCTTCAAAACCTACAACCAGCTAAACCCGGCTCAAACGTCCACGAGCGGCAGCAGTTCGTCTTCCTCCTCGCAGCTCTCCACCGACATGGCGGCGCTGGGCAGCGCCATCAACTCGGGCAATCTCTCCACGGCCCAATCCGCATTTGCGACGGTTCAAAGCGACCTGAAGTCCACCCCATCCCAGGCCGTCACCAACGCGGAGAGTGCCGCGACGCAGACAGTGCAATGGATGGACGACCTGCTCAGCCTTTCCGATTCGAGCAATTCCTCCACATCGACCACGACGACCGACCCGGCGACCGCCATGCTGGACAGCGCCTACGGCCTGAACTCTTCCTCCAGCACAACCAACCCGGAGGTCGCGCTGCTGGAAAGCAAGTACGGCGACGGCAGCACGGCAGGTACAAGCAGCGCCTCCAGTTCCAGCACTGCGAATGCAGGCACGGCCGCCAATACAGCCGGCGCCAGCAGCACGGCCAGCGCCGCGAAAGCCGTCAGCAGCGGCAACGCCGGCAGCAGCGCCAGCGTCAACGTTTACGCATGATGGTTTTCCCGCAGTGAAAATGAGTATGAAAATGTGGTTTCCCACCCTTTCCGCACAAAACGCCGAAAGGATGGGGCACGGAGCAGCAGTGCTTTCGGGCCGGATGAGGCAATTTCCGGTAGTGGTGCCGTTTGGAATCCACAGGCAAAGCATCTGGCAAACAAATTGCCTCAGTTGTTCGCTTTATTCTTGCTCTTTTTAGCGTCTCGTTCTGCTTGGAGCTTATATTCTCCTTGTGGACCCCTTGGGCGCGCCTCCACGTTGACCCAGATTATCGGTTCTGGCTTGGGGTCAAATGGTGGGTCTGTTTGCCGTTTTACGTCAAATCCTCGGCTAGTCAACTCCTTGATAAGTGCAGCGGCAAATTCGATTGCGGCAGGCGCTTTCGTAGATTGGATTATCACGCCGGTATGGACTGATTTTATTTCACCGTTCCAATTACCACCTTCGCGCATATCTATAATTCCCCCAGGAGCACTAGTGGTTATGCGGCCAGACCTGAGTGCTTCCGCAATATCGTTAGCAAACATCTCGGCTTCAGTCGAGGAAGCATTGAACCAAATGCTCACACTAGCCCTCGGGCCAAAACTAGCAAGCGCCGCTCCTATATCACGTTTTTGTTTGTCGCTTAACGATCTCCAACCAACAGCCGCTTCGATTTTGACGCGAGCGAGATGCTCTTCCTCCGCATCTTTGCGTAGTTGCGCTGCCCCTTTAGTGAGTTCTCCTGCTGTTTTCTCGGCCTCCCCAGATTTCTTGTCAGCAGCAGCGGTATTTGCCTCTGCGATTGAGAGCACATCTGATTCATGCGCCCTCAATCTCGCATCAGCATTTGAAGCCAAACCTTCATACGTAACCTCCGCGACAATTCCCCAAACTACTAGCAATAAGCCAAAGGCAGCAATGGGAATTCCCCAACTTTTTGGGTCTTCCTTGATGGTGAGGTCTCTTCTGGCTCGGAACCAGTTTCTAACGGATATTGCAGTCTCCCAAATTTCAAGCAAGCATCCGAAAGCAACTACGCCTCCTGAAATTAGCGAACGTGTGAACCACTTTGCACTTTCCGCTTCAAGCGATAACCTCACTGGATCAGGCGCTCCCGAGATTGATTCGCTCATGAACGAAAGAGCAAAGGAAATGAGGTGGTTTCTCATCTATTTGGCCTGCTGTGGAGGAATTGCGATTTGTGAATTAGTTTACATCTTAATCTTGGCGATTCGCCCTGTGGATTCCAAACGGCACCACTACCCAATTTTTCTGTGGCCGGTCAAAGGTGGCCAGGGGCCTATAGAATATTCCTAACCATGCTCGACGAAGAGGCAGGCAAAGTTCCGGGAGTTTCGCCTCTCGGCGGTTCCAGGCGAGCTGCCCGCCAGCCGTCTATCAAGGACATTGCGCGGCTGGCCCACGTATCCCACCCCACGGTCTCCCGCGCCTTGCAGAACAGCCCGCTGGTGAATTCCCGCACGGCCGAGAGAATCCGCAAGATCGCTGAGCAGGCGGGTTATCACGCCAGTGCCGTGGCGCGGGGGTTGGTGACCCGGCACTCGCGGACCATCGGGCTGGTGGTTACCACCGCCGCCGACCCGTTTACCAGCGAAGTCTTCAGCGGAATTGAGCAGGCGGCCCATGATCGCGGGTACTGCGTCTTTCTGGCCGAATCGAATGCCGATCCCGAGAGCGAGAGAAAAGTGGTCCAAACCTTTGCCGAGCGGCGGGTGGACGGGATCATCGTCACCTCCTCGCGCGTGGGCGCGCTGTATCTTCCGCTGCTGTCGGAGATGATGGTTCCGATTGTTCTGGTCAATAATCAGCACCCCGGAGCGTTCGTACATTCGGTGATGATTCGCAACCAGGAAGGCAGCCGGGCCGCGGCCAACCACTTGATCGAGCTGGGACATCGGCGGATTGCCTATCTGGGCGACCAGACGGGCTATCAATCGGACGCGGAACGCTGCGCGGGCTATCGCGAGGCACAGGACGCAGCCGGGATCGTGTTCACTCCGGAACTGGTGGTCCTCGGCGATGGCAAGCCGGAAGGCGGCCAGCGCGCCATGGATCAGTTACTGGCGCTGCCCTGTCCGCCGACCGCGGTCTGCTGTTACAACGATATGACGGCCTTGGGAGCGATGCTGTCGATTCGACTGCACGGTCTGCGCGTGCCGGAAGACATTTCCGTGGTGGGCTTTGACGATCTGTTCTTCGCCTCCTATACCCAGCCGCCGCTGACTACAGTCCGCCAGCCGATGCGGCGCATGGGGCAACTGGCGATGGAGAGCCTCTTCAGGCTGATGTCCGGGGACGCGTCGGAGATCCGGATCAAGGTCGAGGCCGAGCTGATTGTGCGGGAGTCGACGGCGCGGGTCAGGACGGGGTGAGCGGGGTTCCCACCCTAGATCACCCCAGCGAGCAAAAATCGCTTGCTGGGGACCCCGATGCCGCAAGATGACCAAAACGCAGATTCTTCGACTTCGCTCAGAAGCGGCGAGGATGGTGCACCCAAAGTTTTTTAAACAAGTGCAGCAAGTTAGCCTCCGCTACGCGGAGACGAGCGAGTTAGCAAGTTAGCGGAAGTTTCATTCCTCGTGAGTCGGCGAAGCCGGTGGACGACTCAAAAGAGAGAATCTTTCCGCAGCGAGCGCGGAAAGGATGGGGCACCCAGACTATTTCACAGGGGTTAAAACCCCTTCGATTCAATTCATTTTTCGGCACGACTGAAGTCGTGCCCTGATACAAAGCAGGTTCATCAAACACGCTGTGCTAGGAGAAGCGGGTTCGCCGCCAGAGCAACGTTCCGCAGAGGCCCAAAGGCAGGATGGTGCCGATTATCAGGACAATCATCCACGGCATACTGAGCGAGAGGTGCTGGCTGACTGTTCCGAGGCCCAGCCAGACAAAGATTCCCACCGCGACGATCATCACCACGGCTTCCCACCAGTGGCGCACGGGCGGATGCTCGGCCAGCGGGTCATCGCCGGCGACCACAGCGGCCACCTTTGCGGCGTCCAGGCCGTAGCGTTCGCACTCCCGGTCACGGGCCTGCTTCCAGTTCACCAACTCCGATGCGCCGGGGTCGGCCATGCTGATGGAGACCGCGCCGGCGATCATCACCAATGATCCGGTGAGGATCAGCGCCTTTGCGGAGGTGCTCAATCCGGAAAATTCGGCGAAGACCAGCGCGCCCCACGCCAATCCCCACAACTGATTGGTGTTGGAAAGCGGGATGCCGCGCCC
Organism: Acidobacteriaceae bacterium; assembly: GCA_003156235.1. GTDB lineage: Bacteria > Acidobacteriota > Terriglobia > Terriglobales > Acidobacteriaceae > Telmatobacter. Next base: position 4,357 of record PMGP01000191.1, on the reverse strand, counting down.
GATGCCGATGTACTTGGCCGCAAAGTTTTGGAAGAGGTCGCCGATTACCCAGCAGAAGCCGCCCAGGAAGGGCCAGAAGAGCATGGGGCGGGCTAAATGCAATTGTGCGGTGAGGTTGGCTACTCCGCCAACCTTGATAGCTGTAAGGATAGAAACGGTGCCCAGCTCGCCGAAGGTGAAGATGGTGACGAACGAAAGCGGGTTCATGCCGCTGATGTAGGCCTTGCGGTAGGGAATATACATGGTGCCGAGCAGTACGCCCGCGCCGAGAGCGGCCACGATGCCCACCAGAGCCTTGCCGGGAGCATTGGACTGGCTCGCCGTTGCATAGGCCAGAACCGCCGCGCCGCCGACGATGGCGAAGGCGCCTCCCAAAACTTTCGACCATCCCTTGACGCCGGAACCGCGCAGCTCCTTGAAGAGCAGCCAGCCCCAGAAGAGGCCCACCAGGCTGTTGGTGTTCCACAGCGGAAAGGCGATGGCCAGGCCCACGTTGCGCACCGCGAAGATGGTCAGCGTGTTGGCCACGGCCCACAACATTCCGGCCAGCAGCGCCCACACAATGAGGTGGGGTTTGTCGCGCAGGTCGGAAAAAATAAAGCCCGTGCCCTTGAGCAGCGTGGGAACGGTCCAGCGGGCCACAAAGGCGCCCATCACCATGCCCATGGAAAGAATGAAAGGAGCAAACGCGGCGTCCAAGAGGCCGGCGTTCACCAGCTTGGTGGGCGCTTCGGCGGTGCCCAGCCAGACGGCCGCGGTCAGTCCGCAGAAGACGCCGAGTTTATGCAGGGAGAGGGTCGAACGCCCTCGCGCGGCGGTCAGATTTTCGCTCAAGAATTCACCTCAGGCTCATCAGAAGGATTATTCCCAGAATCAAGACACCGATTGGAACCCACAGGTGCACGTCGGTAAGGATGGAGATGGTTTTGGATCGCATCATCCGCCCACCTCTTCCAGTCGCACGGGCCGGTGCTCGTCATAGGACTTGCGCGCCGCCAGCGCCATCGCCACGGGAATCCGCCCGTCGATGCCGGTCACTTCAGTCGTCTGCTCCTCGCGGATGGCGGTGACGAAGGATTTCAGTTCGCTGGCAAAGCTTTCCGTGTAGCGCTCCATGAAGAAGTTGAGCGGCAGGTCCGTGTGCACGGATTTTCCGTCGCTGACCACGGCCTGGTTGGGATAGCAGTTTTCCGTAGCGATCTTTCCCTCGCTGCCCAGAATCTCCACGCGCTGGTCGTAGCCGTAAGGAGCCTTGCGGCAATTGTCGATGGTGCCGATGACGCCGTTGCGGAAGCGCAGCACGATCAGCGCGGTGTCCAGATCGCCGGCGTTGCCGATCTCCGGGTCAACCCGAACGCCGGCCGCGGTGTAGATCTCTTCCACCTCGTCGCCGATGAGGAAGCGGGCCATGTCGAAGTCGTGAATGGTCATGTCCATGAAGATGCCGCCAGAAACCTTAACGTATGCGAGCGGCGGCGGGCCGGGATCGCGGCTGATAATGTGCATCAGATTGGGCGCGCCGATTTCGCCCGTGGCCACGGCATGGCGGACGCGCGCGAAGTTCGCGTCAAAGCGCCGGTTGAAGCCGATCTGCAATTGCACTCCAGCCTTTTTCACCGCGGCCAGGGCGTGGTCGATCTGCTCCAGGCTGAAGGCGATGGGCTTCTCGCAGAAGATGTGCTTGCCAGCTTTGGCGGTCTGCTCAATCAGATCGGCGTGGGTGTTGGTCGAGGAGCAGATCAACACTGCCTCGATCTGCTTGTCGGCGAGAATCTCGGCGCTTGATGCGGCCACCTTGGGAATGTTGCAACGGGCAGCCAGCGCCTCGGCGGCCTCGCGATTGATATCGGTGATGGCGACGATCTCAGCCTCCGGCAAACGGAAGGCCAGCGTTTCCGCGTGGACCCGCCCGATGCGCCCCGCACCGATAATTCCGATGTGCAGCTTTTGTGTGCTCAATGTGTCCCCCTTGATGCCTTTCATAAACTATTTGCGTTGAAGCAGACTACGAAATGGTTTGCGGAATCGATTGATTCCGGCTTTAATGACCCCTGCAAAAGAAATGTCCTTGCGCCGTCCCTACGGGACTCCGGAGTGAATCTGTGGAATCCGCTTTCCCCACGCTAAAGCGCGGGGCTAACAAACACTGCGCCTCCGGCGCGTCTATCAGGACATTACTTATGCAGCCATCAATTGCCGCCGTTGAAATGTGAATCGCTGAAAAAATACTATCCCTCAGGGGCTAAAGCCCAACACTTATTTTGTTGCGTTTGCGGCACGGCTGAAGCCGTGCCCTGATACAAAGCTGGTCTGATTTCGATTTTCCGCAAGCTGTAAAGTCGTGCCCTTTCAAATCCTACGTCACCAGCATGATTCATTGCTGACCCATGCCGTGCCTGTTCAAGCAAAATACTTTTCCACGGATCGCAGATATTCGCGGCTGCGTTGTGCGCTCTCTCTGGGCGTGCCCATGCCGGGCAGGATGTCCTGCTCCACCAGCATATAGCCCTTGTAGTCGCGCGCGCTGAGCCAGCGCAACATCGCCGGAAAGTCCACGCAGCCCTTGCCCAGTTCGGGGTAGAGGCCGTTGCGCAGGGCGGTGAAGTAGTCCCACTTCTCTTCGCGGCTGCACTTGGCCACCTTCGGCTCAATGTCTTTCAGATGGATGTACCACACGCGGTCTCCGAAGCGATTGAGCGCCGCAGTCACGTCGCACTTCTCTTTGCCGGTGCCGTGATAATAGTGGCCCACGTCGAAGACCAGTCCGATGGTGCGCGGGTCGGTCAGATCGAGGAATTTGGCAATCTCATCGGGCGTTTCCACGTAGCCTGCGCAATGGTGGTGCAGGACCGTCCTGAGGCCGGTCTCGTCATAGACCGCGCGCGCAATCTTGTCCGCGCCGCCGGCAAAGACCTTCCACTCCGCCGCGCTCAGCCCCATCTCCGGCGTGATGCGCCCGGCATTTTTGGTGCGCACAGGGTCGGTGCCGTTGTCGTCCGAGAGCACGAGGTATGGAGCCGGCGAGGTGGCCACGGCGGCCAGCAGGCGCGCTGTTTTCACGGCCTTTTCGACGCCGGGGGCATGGGCGGCGGGGTTCTTCATGGCCACCGGCACAAAGGCGCCCAGCATGACCAGGTTGCGCTTGGTCATTTCCGTGTCCAGCGCGGCGGGCTCGGTGGGCATATAGCCCCAGTCGCCCAACTCGGTTGCGGTGTAGCCGGTCTCCGCCAGCTCGTCCAACATTCTGTTAAACGGGATTTGCTGGCTCTTGTCCTGGTTTTCCAGCGTGCCCCAGGAACAAGGCGCATTGCCAACCAACATCTTCTTCATGTTCTTCCTCTTTCCAATTCCTTGATTCACAGAAAAAAGCGTTCGCACTTGCGCGCTTCTTCATAGCGGGCTCTTGCCTCGCGTACGCTCTCCAACTCAGAGACTTCGGCGACCGCAACATCCCACCAGGATTCATAGCCCGGCACGCTCACCGCCGGATCGGTCTCCACCACGATGACCGTGGTGCGATCCAGCGATTTGGCCTTCTGCAGGGCTTGCTTCAATTCGTCCAGCGTGGCGGCTTTCAGGGCGTGAGCGCCCAGGCTGCGCGCGTTGGCGGCAAAGTCCACGGCTATCGGCTCGCCGTCCATCAAGCCGGAGGCCTGCGAGCGGAAGCGATAGCGTGTGCCGAATTCGTTCTGACCTAGAGAGCGGCTCAACGCGCTGATGCTGCCAAAGCCGTGATTGTCCACCAGCACGATGATGATCTTGATTCCCTCCTGCACGGAGGTCGCGATCTCGCTGGGCATCATCTGGTAGGTGCCGTCGCCCAAAAAGACATAGACTTCGCGGCTGGGGTCGGCCATCTTTGCGCCGATGGCCGCGGGAATCTCATAGCCCATGCAAGAGTAGCCGTACTCCATGTGATAGCCGTTGGGTGTGCGTGTGCGCCACAGTTTGTGCAGGTCGCCGGGATGACNNGCGCCGATGACTTCGCTTTGCGCCGGCTTTCCCGGATTGTTCAGATGGAAGAGGCGGTCCACTTCGGCTTCCCACTGAACTTTGAGGGCGGCAGCTTCGGTCGCATACTCCTTGGCGACTTTGTAGCCGCTGAGCGCCGCTGACAGTTGCTCGAGGGCAACACGCGCATCGGCCACCACGGGAATGGCTGCNNAGGTGAAATCGGAGTAGCGCGTACCGATGCCGATGACCAGATCGGCGGAGTGCGCCAAGCGATTCGCGGCCAGCGTGCCCGTTGCGCCGATGGCTCCCACCGATTGCGGGTGATCCCAGACCAGCGAGCCTTTTCCCGCCTGCGTTTCGGCTACCGGAATACCGGATTGCGCGACAAATTTGTCCAGCGCGT
>PMGP01000279.1 GCA_003156235.1 Acidobacteriaceae bacterium | reverse complement strand
ATCGTGGTGGGAACCGTCATAAGAGATAAGGAAAAGAAGAAGAGGCGGATGAATCTTAATCTCAAGCGGGATGCCAAGATGCTGTTGGAAGCTATAAAAAGGCAGCCAGATATTCGGCTCCTGGTACTTGACCCAGTTACCTCATTTTTTGGAGACGCGGATCAAAATAAGGATAAAGATATCAGACCCATCATGGATGAGATCACCAGAATGTGCAATAAGTCAGGCATCACTGTGGTGGGAATCATTCACTCCAATAAACGGTCAGATGTGGATGCCGTTCATAAAGTCAGCGGCGCGGGTGCGTTGGCTGCCGCAGTACGTGCCGTGTGGGGTTTCTCACGGGATACCGAGGATAAGAAAAAATATCACATGGCACATGTAAAAGGCAATCTCTGTAAGGACAAAAGAGGCCTGGATTACTCTATCGAGGAATGCATGGTGCCCATCAAAGGCAAGAATGCGGGAACACCCAGGATTGTGTGGGGTGAGCAGACAGAAGAAGATGCTGATGATCGGCTCAATGCCGAGAGAAATAACAAGGATGTGAAGGACACCAAATCCCTGATTGCAATCGCGGTTGTCCGGTCAGTTATCCCTGCAAAAGCCAAAGACATTTATCGTANNCATTTACCGCAAGGGCGAAGCTGAAGGAATTGATGCCAGCACCATGAAACGCGCCAGATATAAAATGGGTGACGTCGTGGTTGATAAATTTAACAATGAATGGTGGTGGTTCACTGCTGACAACTCCCCAGAAAAAGCCATACAGAGTTTCAAGGAAAAAGAAGCGTCTCTCGTACAGTCCGCAACCATCGCGCTGGAGGAGGAAAATAGTCGGGCTACCGTTCAAACCACCGAATTGACCGTTCAGAATGGTACCGTCCTCACAGTGTGATGAACGGTTGAACGGTGAACGGTAGGGGTCTTACTCTATCCTGTATTCGATTTATATATAGAGATATTTAAAGGACTTAGCTCAATATCATGAACCCTTGAAAGGAGTACCGTTCACCGTTCACCGTATAAATACACTGTTGGGGATGAACGGTGAATTTACCAAACCCGATGCTGCTGGTCGCATGGATACTCCCTGCCGGGGGGACATACCCGGACACCCTGACAAGCCTGAGACAGCATAACCTGAGCATAGTCCCCGGACATCCCCTGACATTGTGGGATCACGGCAGGTAAACGCACGGACCCCTTGACGACGGGTGCCAGACTACTATTATTCGTCGCTGAAACGCCAGTCAAACAAGAAAATTCGCTACAGAAAATATTTACAGAGGGCGTTCATGCCCACACCCGCGCAATTTAACAATGAGGTCTTTCCCCATGGAAAGTGAAATGCTCGATTCCTACCGTGCCTATGTTCAATCCCAGTGCTGCTTTTATTCCCCCGGCAACGACGACTATTTGTCCGGCGAGATTGTAAGTCAATGGTTCCAGCGTAAATCTCTCCAGCGTGAGATGTCATCACAACAGGCAGAGCTTTCCAGATTGGACGGCGTGCTCTCAGGTCTGCTTTACGAGCAGAAGAAGAGGTTGAGCCGACAGGGGCGAAACGGCGGCTGGAGCAAATGGCTGAAGCAACAGAAGATTCCACGTGCGACAGCGGACCGCCTCGTCTTGGAGCATGTCGAATTCTTCGGTTTGGAGAACGAGTTTCCGCATCGTGAACGAGATGAGCCCATGGAAGGAAATGTTTGTCTAGCTGCGTGCCGTACCAGTGAAAAGTTTGAACGAACGCTTAATACGCCCCGGTCAAGGATGGTGTTCCTCCGCTGCCTCGCAGACCGCTTCGGCCTCGAAGTCAATTTAGAGTTGGACGGCTCTGTGCGCCTGTACACGCTGCCGCCTATCCGTGAAGAGGACATTGATTGCACAGTCCCCAACGTCATTCAAATCGCCAACGACGGGTCGGTGGTGCCGGTCGATTATGAACTCAAGAATGAAGAGGAAGATTCTGTCTTGTAGAGGTATTTCCCGTCCACTCAGACGGAGATAGCCACCAGACTCGGTATTCTTGAACTCAGGATGCAGGTGGAAACCCAAGCGAAAATGCAACGGTATACAGCGTTAGGGCGTCTCGGAGGTCTATCCACGTCTCAGGTCAAGAGAGCCGACTTCGGCTTACTGTATGAACTCGATTCCCTTTCATTTGGGAAGAAGCACTTTTCGCTGGACCCTGGACAGGCAGTTGCGCTAAGATGTCGCTGACCATGCCTTCACGCAAAGAAAGCACAACGGCAACGACTCTCGCGACTTCCGGGGAACCCCGGAAGTTGACCCCGATAACGTATGAAACGTACAGCGACGAGGAGCTTGACCGCCAAATCGTTCGCAGTGTGGGCGCAGCGCAGTCTTTCTACAACCGCTTGCGAGAAGAGGTTGTAATTCGGCTACTGCCCGCACTGGCCGAGATGCGGCGGCGGCACGGGGCTCAAGGCGTGAGAAATGATTTGAACAGCAAGTTGGGACTCCCGAGAAAAGCAGGCTGGGAGGAATATCTTCGTTCTCGCGGGCTGCGACCGGATACGGTCAGGGGCTGGTTCCAAAAATTCACAGGAGTAAAGACTCTGGATTTGCTTGTCAGTGGAAACGACACGTCTCAGCCAGAGAATCAGGCGACAAGGTCTGCAAGCAATGAGCCTCTACTATTCCGTGCGACAGTCGCAAATAGAATCCTCATCGTTGCTGCGAACTCAATCAAACATGCTACTGACATTCTTGCCAAGAACGGCGTATCCGAGTATGACATAGAGGAACTCGGTCAATTGGCGGAAATCTCCAGCGGTAGTGTTACGCGAAGAACAGCCCAGCAGATTCCGCAGAAGCGTGCGGCGTCCGAGGATGCGATACTCAAGGCTCTCACCGGGCACCCAGGAGCCTTGCCTAGCGACATCGCGAAGCGGCTCGGTGTCTCAGCAGTTGATGTTCGGCGCGTGGCGATAAAGCATCGCAAAAACCTGAGAGGAAGGCGTCTTTCCCGTGAGCATTAGGCAGGAAATCGAGAATGCGACCTCAATAAAGGAACTGCGGCTAATCGCAAAGCGGCTTCAACTTCGGCGCGTCCCGGCTGGTATTACAATCGACATGCTCCGTCAGGTGCTGTTAAGCGCGGTCGGCGACCGGGATGTTCATACTGAGCCGGTATGCATTTGCAGGCATTTGAAAAGCCAGCACTATATCGATAACGAGACCGGCGAGGCGTTCGAGTGCAAGCGGCCATCGTGCGACTGTACGAGGTTCAGAAATGCGGCTCACTGAGCTTGCTGAACAGGACGTTTGTGTCGAAGCACTCTTCGAGCACTACCGCGTAATCGGATTCCCGGTTTACGATCTGACCCCCCGGCAACGTGCAGCGCGACTTGCGTCCTTGATGGCCTTCGACCATTCCACAATCCTGAAGAATGGCGTCATCCGGCAAACGATGCACGGTATTAGCCTTTGTTGGCACTTCCACCCGCACTGTTGGCTCATCCCGTGCGGCGGCAAGCGTACTCCTATGGATGTGTTCCTCGATGACGGTCTATTCAAACAAGCAATTGCAAAGCGTCTTGCGCTAGGCAGTTACCTTTCGGACGGCGGCATAAGAAAGGCTCTCTCCACATTCTCAGGGACTCAGAGGGTGTCCACTTTTCGACCGAGTGCCGCCGCCAGCATCTACAACGAGTTGCTCCCGTCCAGAGGTGGCGTGACTTGGGACTGTTCCGCTGGCTTTGGCGGAAGATTGTTGGGCAGCCTTGCTTGTCGCCGCGTCCGCCGCTACGTCGCCACTGAGCCCTCCACAGCAACAATGCAGGGGTTAGAGGAGATGCGAGATGAACTCGTTCCCTTGTCGGGGCGCAAGATAAGCATCGAACTGCATCATGTTGGCAGCGAGGATTTTGAGCCTGACAAGAACTCGCTCGACCTGATTTTTAGTTCGCCTCCCTACAGCNNGTCCCGACTCGACGCGAATGGCTTGAGGGGTACCTCGGCGCTACATTGTCGAATTGCCGCCACGGACTGAAGTCAGGTGGGGTTCTCGCCATCAACATCGCCAATGTACCGTCGTACCCGATGCTCGAATCGGATTTCCTTGCTCTTGCAAAGCGCGAGGGATGGAGGCTCATCTCCACGCTCAAGATTCAAATGAGCCGGATGCTCGGGACAAAAGTCTTCAGAACAGGAGCCAGCAAGCAGTACAAAACGGAGCCTCTTTTCGTTTTCAACAAGGCTTGACTTCAGTTGCCGCGCCGGTGGTGGGAGGGAGGTTAAATTTCGGGGGTGAAAAAGGGAAAATGTGCCCTCCCCGCTATCCCCTCCCAGCCCCCTCAGACCGGTCTCGAAGCCGCAAGGCGAAACTGGCATTGGCCGCACTGGAGAAAAAAGTTCTGCGTAGTTCAGGAACCACCCTCCTGACAGTCTTCTGCGGCTGGACGTGGGATCGGAGCACAACGGTCACCCGGACGCGCTGGTAGCCCGAAATCGGAGTATGCTGGGGGCATCGGGAGGGTTCTTCGATGTGCCTGAAGGCTGGAATGGCCTCCGGGAAAGCTTACCGGAGGNNAAAACACCGCGTCATTCTTGCTTCAACACGCTTTTTAAACAGATTTTAGGCGAATCTACCCGCTAAAAACCATTTTGGGTCGGCAGCGACGGCGATTTTCAATATGTTCCTAGAACCCCGACCTCCTGAGCCGCACTTTTCACCCAGCAAACACGATTCCACCCCGTAATATGAAAAACATTTCTGGTGTAGTGCCTATTGCGGTTCAGTGTCTCTCGTTCGGCACGATCAAGCATCGACCGGAAACGCTGTCGAGGAGAATCCCAGAGTCTGGGGTCGCATATTTTTCAGTGAACCGGCCTGTTGCAAGCTGGACACTCACCGTATGAGTGGTTTGAGTGCCTCGCCTGTTTTTGAACTCCTCAGAGAAATCAAACCGTCCCAGTTCAATCTGGATTTTCTCCCCTTGGAACTTGGAGGTGTCGCTGGTTGCGTACTTCGCCAGATAGCTCATATCGTTCTTGTGCCCAAGTGGAAGGTACACCCACCTGGCTATCTCTTGAAACGTTCTGTCCGGGTCGACGAGGCCGTTCTTGTATGAGACAAACTGAGTCCCGCCAAACGCAACAAGATAGCTTTCGGAGATGCCCTTCTGCTTATCCTCCGAATTTGGATTCTCCCAGCCTCCAACGGTCGGCTCCGAGAAGGTGATCTCGAAGAATTCATCCGTGGCGGGAAGGAAGCACGCATATACGTGATCCTTGGTTGCGAGATCATCCATAAGCTCAGCATCCCCCGCAGCGACAAGTTCCTTAAAAGAATGGCACGCAGTAGAAGCGCCCGGTTCAGGGCACGGGGCTTTTGCTATTGCGATCTGTCTACGAAGCCACATCGCACAGTCGCTTAGGGATATCAGGCGGTCCTTGCTCTGGCATGTGCGCAACAGGTTTAAAGCGCGTTG
>PMGP01000473.1:9734-12785 GCA_003156235.1 Acidobacteriaceae bacterium | reverse complement strand
ATCGGCGCGGACGGCTTCGGATTCTCCAAGAACGAGCATGGCCACTGGGAAAAAATTCCGCAGTCGGGGCCGGTGCGGCTGGGCAACCGTGTGGATGTGCAGGCCAACGCCACCATCGACCGGGCGACGGTGGGCGCAACCGAGATCGGCGACGGGACAAAAGTTGATAATTTAGTCCAGATCGGGCACGGCTCACGCGTTGGAGAAAACACGCTGCTGTGCGCGCAGACGGGGCTGGCCGGCTCGTCAGTGGTAGGCAACAACGTCATCCTCGCCGGGCAAGCAGGCGTGGCCGGCCACTGCATGGTGGGCGACGGAGTGATTCTGACCGCGCAGAGCGGCATCTCGCACGATATTCCTGCGGGAAAGGTCATTTCCGGCTCACCGGGCTTCGACAACCGCGTGTGGCTGAGGGCAGTAACCATCTTCCAGCGGCTGCCGGAACTGCTGAAGCGGCTGGACCGGGTAGAAAAGGCGTTGGCGGCTCAGGCGTCCGCGGAAGGCACAGACGGGAGCCCGGAATGAAGGTTCATCCCGTCATTTTGGCAGTTTTTATGGTGGCGGCACTCTTTGTGGCAACCGGATGCCACTCGTATCACGTTGAAACTACAATCGAAAACAGCACTGGAGGACCGATTCGGCTGCTGGAGGTCGATTACCCGAGCGCCAGCTTTGGGGTCAATAGCCTGGCAGCGGGCGAGGAGTACCACTATCGCATACAACTGCGAGGCAGCGGGCCGCTCAAGGTGCAGTACACGGGCAGCGACGGGCGGAAGACCCAGGTGGAAGGGCCAATGCTGGCCGAGCAGCAAGAGGGCCGGATCGAGATTGTATTGCTGTCTGGAGGTAAAGCGGAGTTTCATCCCCAACTGACGGACGCCGTAGTCAGGACAAAGAATTTCTAATCTGCATAGATGCCATTGAAACCGCAGGGCATTTCTACTCTAACGTCTAGAAATCAATCGCAAAAAGACTGCTTCCGGCTATTCCCTGCCCGAATCCTTCCGATAAGAAACGTAAGAGGAGAAGATGCTCGGTAAATCTGTATCCAAGAGCAGTCGTCTGCGTGTTCCGTGTCTGCGGAGATATGGGTCCGCCGCGCCGCTGGCCGTATGCTTCCTCTTTGTCACCCTGACCACGGCCTTCTCAGGCGTCTCCTCCGTAGCCTATATGATCTGGGTCCCGAACGGCATCCTGCTGGCTTATCTCCTTCTGGCTCCGCGGCACCGTTGGACCGCCTATCTGAGCGTGGGTCTGGTTGCGCACGTAATCGGCAGCGCTCTCGCCCACACTCCCTGGTGGAACACTCTGCTTTCGACGGCGCTGGACATGGCCGAAGTTCTCATTGCCGCGCTGCTGCTGCGGGGCCGCACGGCCCAGCTTCCGCGCTTTACCGATTACAACTACCTGTTTCGTTTCCTTGCCGTTGCCGTTCTCGCCGCTCCTCTGGCGACCGCTTCCATCTTTGCCCTGGTTGCCGCGCCCTGGCTCCATGCATCAACGGGTACCGTGTTTCTGCAGTGGGCATCCACCGACGGCCTGGGCACAAGCGTCGCCACCCCCGTCTTCGTTGCCATCCTGAGCGCCCGCTTTAATAAATCCATAAGCCTCAAGACGACGGCGAGTTACCTGATTTTGATTGCGGCCGCCAGCTTTGCGACGCTCTCACAAGACAGGCTGCAACTGCAGTTTCTTCTTTATCCGCTCCTGATCCTGGTTCTACTTCGCCTGGGGCTAGGGTGGTCAGCCATGGCCACGCTCATCGTTGCCGGGGTGGGAAGCTGGTTCACCGCGCACGGCCAGGGTCCTTTCACTTTGTCTAATTTCCTCGCCCCTCTCGGGGCAACCATCGAACTGCAAATTTTCCTTGCCGCCGCCATGCTGATGCTCTATAGCGTCTCCTTAGTCCTGGAGCGGCAGAAAGCCACTGAACGCAAGCTGCAGGAGATCGCTTCCCTGCACCGGATGGTGACCGAGAACTCTCGCGACGTGATCATCGTCGCCAACTTCGACGGAAACAGGTCCTACGTTTCCTCGGCCGCGGAGAGCATGGTTGGATGGAAGCCGGAAGAAGCCTTGGCGTTTACCAGCCTCGAACTGGTGCATCCTGATGACCAGAACAAAGTCAAGGCGGAGGTGGCTGAGCTGCATTCCGGCAGAGAGGACGTCATGGTTGAGTGCCGCGTCCGGAAGTCTAACGGAGAGTATCTCTGGGTAGAGGCTGCCCTGCGGCTGATACGCGATCCGGGCACGGGCTTGCCTTCAGGAATCCTGAATACGGTCCGCGACATCAGCGAGCGCAAACGATCTGAGCAGCAGCTCCGGGAGGCCTACCGCGCCGTGGAGGCGCTGGCTTTGACGGATGGGCTGACCGGCGTAGCCAACCGGCGACGCTTCGACCAGTACCTGACCATCGAGTGGCGCCGCAGTCTGCGCAACCCCCAGCAGCTCTCCCTGCTCATGCTGGATGTGGACCTGTTCAAGTTGTACAACGACACCTACGGGCACCCGCGCGGAGACAATGGCCTAAAGCAGATTGCCGAGGCCTGCATGGATGTTGTCTCGCGGCCTGGAGACCTGGTGGCGCGCTTTGGCGGAGAAGAGTTCGTGGTTGTCCTGCCGAATACGAATAGCGAGGGAGCCCTGCAGGTTGCCAACGAGATCTGCGAATCGCTGCGCAACCGCAGATTGCCGCATACCGGCAACCCCTTCGGAATCGTCACCATCTCCATCGGCTGCGCCACGCTGATTCCTCAGGCCGGTATGCACGCCCCGGACCTGATCGCAATGGCCGACCACGCGCTCTACGAAGCCAAGCATAACGGCCGAAACCAGGTGTGCGTGGGCAGCGTACTGGAAGAGCGCGGGGAAGAGTCCAAAACCCCCGTGCTGCAGCAGGCTGCCATGGGCAAGTTGGCTTAAGAAACCTCTGATCAAGTGCTTCTATTGAGCTTGCATTCCCTCAGGGGCTAAAGCCCAACATTGATTTTGCTGGATTTATGTACGGGCTAAAGCCCGTACTCTTCAAAATTTCGACTTAATCAGAGTTTC
>PMGP01000473.1:632-9672 GCA_003156235.1 Acidobacteriaceae bacterium | reverse complement strand
CGAGCCGCTCATCTTGCGCACCATCAGCGCGGCCGTCAGCAGCGAAGAAAGCGTGGCCGCGGCAAAGGTATCGCCGGTGGAGATAGTGAGGTCGAACTTGACGCCATGCTGGAAGTTCATCGAGTACCAGGAAGCCACCAGGCGTTTTTGCACGCTGTCATAGTCGGTCAGCGAACCAGCCTCGCCCAGCACCTGCTTCATCATGGTCTGCGTGCCCTTCTGGTCGAGGATGCTCCACAACGGCTCGGAGTCCACGGCATTCATGGCGTCCATCATGGACCTGTTGGTGAGCAGATTGGGCGCAAGGCCGTCGCGGGCGTCCAGCGCCTTGCCAACCGCATCCGCGTCGCCGAAGACCATGGTGGAAGGGTTAACGAAGCAAACCACCATGCCGGTCTTGGCCAGCGGATAGACCCTGTTGGTGCGCACCAGTTTGGCCTTCACTTGCTGCTTGCGGAAGTTGGCCATAATATCCTGCACGGAAAACTGCCCCTGGGCAACGCCGACGGTGCTCAGTTGTTCGCTATCACTGCTGGGGCGGAAGAGGGCAAAGGCCAACTGCTCGACATCGTGGTTCTCGTTCAGGCCGGACTTTTGCAGCGCCTCTTCAAAGCGTTTGAGCTCGGGCGGCATGACGCGCGCGCGCAAATCCATGGCCGAAGACGAGTTCTCCATGGCGTGGTAGTCAATGGCCACCAACTGCTGCACATCATGCGGAATGGCGGTGCGGGCTTCGGTGGACAACTGCGCCGCAGGCGCCGAGGCTGCCGCGGCAAACAAGATAACCGGAATTGAAACTCTTAGAAATGATTTCAACAAATCGATCCTCCATAGTTGCGGCAGTTCAAGACTCCGTGTGCGAAAGCCGGCTTATTGATCCGGCCCCAAAGAAATGCAACACTCCCTCCCACCCATTCCGCAAAAAGCGCGGAATGGATGGGGCACAGCGTTTAAAAACTTCTGGGCCGGGTCAATAATAGCCCGCGCTTGCCCGCACTCGATGGCCAAAAATGCCGTTCCTATTCCATCTTCATTTTACCCTTTGGACTGCGTCCGATGCGCCTTCCAGGCCGGCTTGGACGTTTATGTCCCTTCCGGCCAGGCCATGGGAGCCGCAAGTCGGCGCTCCAGAATCTTGGTTGGCGGATCGAACCCAATCAATTGACGCATCCACTCGCTATCCCGCTCATAGGCAGATTCGGGAAGCAGGCCGATAACCTCTCCCTCGGCAGGCGCAGCCTTATGGCGCAGGGCCAGAGCAGAAACAGTGCCAAAGACCTTGGAGAGGGGCGTTGCCTCCAGGTCGGTGATGTCCATGGCGAGCTGTGCGCGGCCGCGGGACAGGGCCCCCATGGCCCGGACGCCCTTGAGTCCGCCGGAGGCAGCGCGAATCTCACGAGCGATGGCGCGCACCATGGCAACATCGGCTGAATCGAAATAGATGTTGTAGGCCACCAGAAACTTGCGTGCGCCTACTGCGCAGGCGCCGGCGGTGGGATGCAGGCCGGGACCGCCAACGTCGGGGCGGCGGGACGAGTCCTTGGCAATCTCCTTGAGCAATCCCTCAAACTGTCCCCGCCGCACCTCTTCCAGGCTGGCGCGATCGGGGCGCGCGGCCGCTGCCCCATAAAAGTAGACCGGTACGTTACTACGGCGCCAGATTTCCTGGCCTGCTTGACGGGCCAGCAGGACGCATTGTTCCAGCTTGATGCCGGAGATGGGCACAAAGGGAATCACGTCTGCCGCGCCGATGCGGGGATAAACCCCCTGCTGGCGGGTCAGGTCGATCAGCTGGGCAGCTTTGCCGGCGCCGCGCACCGCGGCCTCGACCACCGAGGCCGGATCGCCGGCAATCGTCACAATGGAGCGATTGTGCGCCGCGTCCATGGACCAGTCGAGCAGATGCACTCCCGCAACACGCATCGCGGCCACAATGGCGCCGACCTTGCGCGCATCCGCACCTTCTGAAAAGTTGGGAACGCACTCGACAACTGGTCCGTTCATGCTTCCTTTCACCTTATGCTGATCCGGCCCCAAAGAAATGCAACACTCCCTCCCACCCATTCCGCAAAAAGCGCGGAATGGATGGGGCACAGCGTTTCAAAACATCTGGGCCGGATCAATAAAACCCCGACATTGCAAAGGCACGACATAAGCCGTGCCCTTGCAAGACGCTGACGAATTCAGGACTTCACAAACTCACTTCCAGAAGGTGTAGCCCACTTGCACCTGGATGCTGGCATTGACGCCGGGGTTGCGGTCGCCCAGCGAAGCCGAGGAGATATGCACGGCGTTTACGCCCACGTCGATGGAGCGCTTGTCGCGGATGAAGTAATGAAAGCCCACGCCGCCCTGCGGCGCAAAGTTCCACACGCTGGTCGAGCCATCGACGGTATACGAAGGCAAGACGCCCGGCGCAGTGCTGGAAAAGCTCGGCGGAAACTGGCGCGTAGTGTAGATCAGTCCACCTGCACCCTGGAACCAAGGCTGAACGCGCCGCGACTGGGTGAGAAAGTTCCAGCGGAAGATGACCGGGGTAAGGCTGACGCCCGTATACGTGCCGCCGTCAACCGGCAGAACGCAACTGACGGTACTCCCTCCAGGCTCGACACAGAGGTAGGTCGCCGTGTGCGGAGCCGGAGTGTAGGCCTGCCAAAGGGGCATGATGTTGCCGCCATACACGAACTGGCCGCTGAATATGCCTGCATGAAGGACCGGCGTAATAGGCTTGGCCAACTGAAAGCCGGCGGAGAGAAACTTATAATCCGAACGGTCGCCAACCCCCGTGCCCCCATTGATGAACGGGCCGTACTCCCAGCTTCTTGCACCGCGAACCTGGGCTACGGGGTTGTACGCTGCCGGAGTTGCGGCGATAGCATGGCCACCCGAAGTCTGGGCGGCGGCAATCATCGTTCCTGCCATCAAGACAAACGCGAAAAGTCTTGCAATTCGAGTCAACGTTCTTCCCTCCCCTGGATGGGATTTCTGAATCTCCATAAAAAGGCCGCCACAACCGGGCGGCCCTCTAAATGCCTTGCGGCATCCGCTTAGCCGGCTGCGGCTTCCATCTGATCGGCGTCCATGTCGAAGTTCGAATAGACGTTTTGCGTGTCGTCGCAGTCTTCCAGAACCTCGAGAAGGCGGATCATCTGATTAGCCTCTTTGCCTTCCAGCTTGGTGTAGGTGGAGGCGACCATGGTCACCTCGCTCATCACCGTGGGAATGCCGGCAGCCTTGACGGCCGCGGCGACCTTTTCCTGGTCGGCGGGTTCGGAGATGATCTCCCAGGTGTCGCCTTCGTCGTTCAGGTCTTCGCCGCCATGTTCCAGCACGATGTCCATCAACTGCTCTTCGGTGGCAGCGTCCTTTTCGATGGCGATCAGGCCCTTCTTGTGGAACATGAAGCGCACCGAGCCGGATTCGCCCAGGTTGCCTCCGTTCTTCGAGAAGGCGTGGCGAATCTCGCTCACCGCGCGGTTGCGGTTATCCGTCAGGACTTCCACAATGACAGCGACGCCGCCGGGGCCGTAGCCCTCGAAGGTGATCTCCTCGTAGCTGAGGCCCTCCAACTCGCCGGTGCCGCGCTGGATGGCGCGTTTGATGTTGTCCTGCGGCATATTCTCGGCCTTGGCCGCCAGAACGGCGGTTCGCAGCCGGGCATTGCTGTCGGGGTTGCCGCCGCCCTTGGCCGCAACGGCGATTTCCCTAAGCAGGCGGGTGAATATCTTGCCGCGCTTNNGCTTGATTGTGGCCCATTTTGAATGGCCGGACATGAGAACCTCAGAGATAGTAAGGATGGCGCGCAGGCACGCGCCTGACCTTGTGAGTATACCATTGGCGACGCCTGGCAAATCGCCTCGTTATATGGCGAGCGCCAAGAGGATTGTTTGCTTCCAGAGTCGGCAACCTGGCTCAGGCGCATAGGATAGGACGTTTTCAGTTTGCCGCATACGTCAAGCGGCTGGAACTCGACTTGAGCCGCTCAGAGTGGCCAATAGATGTCACAGGTGATACCATGCTGATGTGAGGATTGTTCTCGACACGGCGACTTTCATCAGCGCAATTCGGTCAAACACTGGAGCCGCTGCTGAGATTGTCCGGTTGGCGCTCCTCGAAAAGCTTACGTTGTTGATGGACTACAAGCTGGTTTGCGAGTATCGGGATGTGGCTTTGCGTCCTGGGCACATTGCAGCCTCCGGGAGAACTCCGGAAGATGTCGAAGCTGTCATTGACGCTTTGGAATCCATCGCCACGCCGGTTTTTGTGAAGACCAGTCCCAGGCCGCTCTCTCTAGACGAGAACGACGACATGGTTCTGGATGTTGCCATCAATGGCCAAGCCGATGTGGTGGTAACGAACAACGTGAAAGACTTCGCGCCAACAGCAAGGCGTTTTGGAATCAATGTGCTGACGCCGAGGGATTTCCTGACAGAGATTCGGAAGGGAGGTTTTCATCATGCAGGTGAATCCTAAGAAGAACACATGCAGTAAGTTTCCGCTCCGGCTCATGCCTTCCGTTCGCAAGGGAGCTGAGGTGTTTTCCCAAAGAGAGGGCGTCTCCCTGAACCAGTTCATCAATGTTGCTCTTGCGGAGAAGCTGGCGCATCTCCAGCATGATGAGTGGTTGGCGCGACGGCTGCAGCCTACCGCGGCAAAGACTGCGCGAGCGCTTGGAGTGCTGGACCATCCAACGCAAAATCCCCCAGCGCCCGGCGACGAGTTGCCGGATGGATACGTATCGGTCCGCGGCACGCCCAAATATCAAGAGGCCGCCCTGGCAAAATAGCCGCACAATAGAGGACGGTCACAGTATGATTGACATTCATCATCATCTGCTTTACGGAATCGACGACGGCTCGCCCAGCCTGGAGACCTCTCTGGCCATGGCGCGGGAGTCTGCTGCCAATGGCGTGACGCACATCGTTTGCACACCTCATGCCAGCGAGTACTATCCGTATCTGACCAATCTCATCGCAGAGCGTTACGCGGAGCTGTGCGAGCTTTTGAAAGGCCAGATGGGGTTGAGCCTGGCGTGCGACTTCCACATGAACGCGGAGAATATTGCGGAGGCGGCGGCCGATCCCCTGCGCTACTCCATCGACGGCAAAGGCTACTTGCTGATCGAGTTTTCCTTCAATGCGATTCCCCCGCAGATGAACGACGCCATGCTTCTGCTGCAATCGACGGGCTATAAGCTGATCGTTACCCATCCGGAACGCTACCCGGCCGTGCTGGGCAGGCCGGAGATGCTGGCGGAGTGGCTGCGCATGGGTTGCATGGTCCAGGTGACCGCCGGCTCATTGTATGGGCGTTTCGGCAAGATGGCGGAGGCCTTCTCCAATGAATTGTTACAGCGCAACTGGGTTCATTTTATTGCCAGCGACGCGCACAACATGACCGGACGGCCGCCGCACCTGAAGAAGGGTTACGACTATGTGGCGAACCACGCCGGCGAGGAGACGGCACGACGGCTCTGCGAGACCAATCCGCAAGCCGCTGTTGATGGAGCTGAGTGGCCGGCGCAGCCCGAACCGGCAGGGCTTTGGGATTATGAGCCCATGAAGTTCCACGCCAAGAAGTTTGCCGCCCCGCCCAACAAGAGCGAACGCGACGACCCGGCAAGCTATCTCCCCAAGGAAGGCTATCGCGGCTTTTTCAAGACCCTCTTCGGGCGATAGCGGCAGGTTCGAGCTGTCTCTTGCTGTATAACAAGGCAGCCACTTTAAGCCCTCGCCACAAGCCTAATGTCGAGATCCATCCCTACTGCTTCCGCATAGCGCATGAGCGTGCGCATATTCACATTTTCCGGCCGGCGTTCGGTACGGCTGAGCTGAGGCGCGCTGGTCCCAATCTTTCTGGCAACCTCAGCTTGAGTCATACCCTTGCGCTTGCGCTGATTTGCCAATTCAAGCCCAATACTCAAGACCGTAGTCTCTTCTTCATAGGCGCGCCTTACCTCTGGCTTTTTGAGTTCCTGCTTTACATATCTGTCCCAGGCAGTCTTCATTTTCTTTTCCCTTTCTTGGCTGGTTCCAGTTTCCCTGTGATTGGCGACCATCTGTCAAACCTGGCTTCATGTCGCGCCATCCGCTCTCTGCCTATCCGTTTGTCGAATTCCTCAACCGATGCGGTGTCTTTTGTGAAACCATGCAGCAGAGTGGCTGTCCGCTTCTCTTCAAATAAGTACAGAACTCGATAACGGGTCTTACCCAACCTAAGCCGCGCTTCCCGTAGTTTCCCTTCAATCTGCGAAGTGTAAGGATAGTCGAGAGTTGGACCACCGTGCTTCAACAGATCAATGCGGGCGATTACTTTGCCTCGAGCGCCCTCGGGCAAACTGTCTAGCCAATTCTGAACGGGAAAGCTGCCGTCTTCCGCTCGATAAAAGTCGATTTCCCAGAGGTTGGACGCCATGGGACTCACAGAAGCATCTTATCATATTTGATAAGTTCTTGAGGCTCTAGCGTAACTACTTCACGTTCTCTAGGAACATCTGTTTGGGAATTCAGCACTAGATATTTCGCCGACAATAACCAAATTAGTCTTTACAACCACAGCCCGCCATCCACGGCCAGCACCTGGCCGGTGACAAAGTGCGGCCCCGCGGCAAAGAAGAGCACCGCCTGGGCCACGTCTTCCACGCTGCCGTTGCGCCGCATGGGCGTTTTGGCGGCAAAATACTTCACTTGGCCTATGTCACTTCCGTCCAGCTCAATCCATCCGGGCGCGACGCAGTTGACGCTGACCTTGGGCGCAAAGGCCTTGGCCATGGCCTTGGTGAGCATGTGCAGAGCGGCCTTGGATGCGCAATAGTGTGCATGGCCGGCCCAGGCTTTCATCCCTCCCAAAGATCCGATGTTCACGATCCTGCCATGGGCGGAGCGCAGTGCGGTGAGCGCCTCGCGCGCCACCAGAAACGGTCCGCGGGCATTGGTCTCGAAGACCGCATCCCACTGTTCGAGGGTGAGTGAGTCGAGCGGCGCTGATTCAAAGACAGCAGCGTTGTTGACCACCAGATCGAGCCGCCCAAATCGGCCGACGGCGGCGGCAACAGCGGCTCGCACCGAGGCTTCGGAGCGCACATCGCACTCCACGGCCAACGCGCGGCGGCCAAGGCTCTCGATTTCACGGGCGGTCTCGACTGCTTCAGCGTGGGAGGTGCGATAGGTGAGGGCCACGTCCGCGCCGGCCTGCGCCAGTGCCAGCGCAATGCCGCGGCCAACGCGCCGCGCGCCGCCGGTGACCAATGCCGATTTGCCGCCAAGTGGTTGAGTTGGAATCATAGGTTCAACGACAACCTCCCAAGGGCGTGGCTCGTTGGGATTCAGGGTTTTGAGTCCGCGGCGCTATGCGACTGTACCGTGGGAGCGGCTGAGCGCACGGGCAGCACCTTGAAGAGCTCGCCGACTGCTACTGTTCGCCTGCCATCTCTGAAACAGAAGATGGGTATCCCAATAAGGCCAACCGGATCTGTCCCGGACACGCGACTGGCGTGATAACAATCATCGTCAATGTTGATCAACTCCGTGGCGACGTGAAGGGGTTTGCCCCCGCCGTTGCCCGACAAAATTGATTTGGCAGGATCATACAACCCCAACATTTCATCCTGGGTCGGTATCCGCCAGTCCGTGTAACCGCCGACATGACAATTTTCTACAATTGTATTGGCGCCATGCGTGGTGACGTCCTCGCCGCCGGCTTGCGCGGCCCACATCAGGTTCGTCTTCGTATCCAATGCAGTTCCGTCATCGTACGCAATGAAACGGCCGTCCCTGCCAGTCTCCTTTTTCTCCGATTGGGGCTTGTAGATGGAGTACTGCTCGCCGGGGCGCTTCATGCGGATATCGATTGCGATCGAGGTTTTGTCAATCTTGAAGTCGTCCCCGTAGGTCTGGAAGCCTTTAGCGATGATTTGCAAGCGCACCGTGTCGCCCATGGGCAGCACGTCGATAACGGCTTTGCCATCCTCGTTGGTCTTCAGCTCCATGTTGCCCTTGTCCTTCTCTCCAGCCATGGGGTGAAAGATGACTGCGGCATTCTCGATGGGCTTGCCGTTCACGTCGCGCACCACGGTGACCTCAATACGAGCGGTGGGCGGGGGCAACTTGTACTTGCGGCCGCGATTGGAGGCGTTCTGCTGAGCGCCGGCGGTGAGCGACGAGAGGACCAGGCCAAGCGAGGCCACGACGAGACAGAGACGAAATAGAGAACTGCGCATCATAGGCATCATTGTAAATGGTTACCGCTCCTGCTATGAAGCCTGGCTATGAAACCAGTCCAAGTGCGCTGGCGATGGAAAGGAAGACCTATGTGAGTGCATCTCGCTCAGATATTCGCTATCCCTTGACAAATATCCCGGAGTTGCCTATCGTTAGCAATTGGAAGGCGAGAGTGCTAGCACACGGCTGGCGTAACTGCTCACCGGGTCTACTGTTCAAGTTTTGAGCCGCAACCCATTCATTCCACAATGTTTTTTCTAAAACCACCAAACCCCGCGGCGGGGTTCACCCCTGTCCGCGTGTGAAGGAGAAGCGAAGCAATGGCATCAACATCCGCAGCGACGACGTTTACCCCGCTTCATGATCGCATCCTCGTCCGCCGTCTGGAAGAGGGCGAAACCATTCGCGGGGGCATTATTATCCCCGACAGCGCCAAGGAAAAGCCCCAGGAAGGCGAAGTGATTTCCGTGGGCAAGGGCAAATCCAACGACGAAGGCAAGGTCTTCCCCCTGGACGTGAAGGCGGGCGACAAGATCCTCTTCGGCAAATACTCCGGCACTGAGATCAAGCTTGACGGCCAGGAGTTTCTGATCATGCGCGAGGAAGAAGTTCTGGGAATCGTCAAGAAGTAGCTTTTCAGTGGTCAGTGAACAGTGATCAGTGGTCAGCTTAGCCCATCCGGAGCTCCTGGCATTACTGAAAACTGATACATGACCACAGGCAATGACTCACTTCCAACTGAACACTGATCACTGATCACTGTTCACTGACAACTGAATGAGGAGAGATACAGCAATGGCAAAGCAGATTTTGCACGGTGA
>PMGP01000473.1:0-616 GCA_003156235.1 Acidobacteriaceae bacterium | reverse complement strand
CCATCACCAAGGACGGCGTAACAGTAGCCAAGGAAATCGAGCTGAAGGACCCGATGGAGAATGTCGGTGCCCAGCTGGTGAAGGAAGTCGCCTCCAAAACCTCGGACGTGGCTGGCGACGGCACGACTACGGCAACAGTATTGGCGCAGTCGATCTTCCGCGAAGGCGTGAAGACGGTAGCCGCCGGAGCCAATCCGATGGCGTTGCGTCGCGGCATTGAAAAGGCCGTGGCCGCGATTATCGGCACGCGCGACAAAGAAGGAAAGTGGATTGAAACCGGCGCCCTGGGCAAGCTGTCGAAGCCCGTCAACGAGGGTTCCGTGGCCCAGGTGGGCGCGATCTCGGCCAACGGCGACCAGGAGATCGGCGACATTATCGCTGAAGCTGTCAAGGTTGTGGGCAAGGATGGCGTCATCACCATCGAAGAGTCCAAGACCATGCACACGGGTCTGGAGACGGTCGACGGAATGCAATTTGACCGTGGCTATCTGAGCCCTTACTTCGTCACCGACGCCGAGCGGCTGGAAGTGATTCTGGAAGAGCCCTACATCCTGATCTACGAGAAGAAGATCAGCGCCATGAAGGACCTGCTGCCCCTGCTGGAGCAGGTTGCCCG
>PMGP01000008.1 GCA_003156235.1 Acidobacteriaceae bacterium | reverse complement strand
CAGGAGATCGTAAACAGGCTCTAAGAAAGGAATTCAGGGGAGAGCATATTGCCTTTGACTCGTATGTCGGGGACGAAGAGGCATACTGGCTGTGCTCGCAGTTGGCAAGGATCGCACAGAAGGCAAGCGTGGACTCCAAAGATGAGTGCGCTACGAAGCAGCTATCGAAGCGGCTCCCGATAACCGATTTGCATATCAGCGCGCCAACTATTGATGAAGGCCAACGCCTCTCGATGGTATTGAAAAAACCGAAGCGGGTACCAGGATACTTCGTGGGTCTCAACGTAGCGCCGGAAGTGACCGTTACGGTTGGCGTCAAGCCGAGTACCCCGCTGTTTCCGATGGTGAAGAGAGCTGCAAGCAAGAAGAGCACCAAACAATGACGCCGCGGAAACCAAACGGCACCACTACCCGGCGTTGGCTCTCTGACTCGCGATACGATGAAGAGATGCTGCGAGTGAAATTATTGGAACCAGGCGCCCGTGCGCCCATAGTCGCCCACCCCGGCGAAGACCTCGGCTACGACCTCTTCGCGCTGAAGGGCATTACGCTTGCCCCGCGCTCGACCGTCAAAGTCCGCACCGGCATTGCCGTCGAAGCACGTCACCCACACACCGGCGCGCCGCTGGGCCTGCTGGTGCGTGATCGCTCCTCCATGGCCGCGCGTGGAATCGCCACCACCGCCGGCGTCATTGATGCCGGCTACCGGGGCGAGATTCTTGTGCTGATGACCAACCTCGGCGACGCTCCCGTCGAACTGAAGGCCGGCGAGAAGATCGCCCAGATGATTCCCGTTCCAGTCCTGACGGGTCTGGTCCAAGAGGTTGAAACACTGGAAGTGTCCGCCCGCGCGGAAAAAGGCTTCGGCAGCTCCGGACGGTGACCACCTGCGGTGGGGCAGACGCCTTCGACGCTCAAAACTTGCCGCATCAGCAGTCCACCCTTTTCGCCGCAAAAAAGGCAAAAAGGGCGGACCCTGCCGCTGTCTAGCTAACTTGCTAATACGCGCGCAGCGCGGCTAACTCCGCCACCCCGCTACGGCTTCCCCAGCCCATCCCCCTTGTGGTAATTCGGATAAGGCGGCACGGGAATCGCCGGCACCGGATGGGCCTTCAGCTCGTCCAGCACCATCTGCACGCCGGTTTCCAGTTGGCGGTCGTGTCCGGCGGCCACGTCCTTGGGCAGGTCCTCGACAGCCACATCGGGAGCGATGCCGTGGTTCTCCACCTCCCAATCGCCGTTGAGGCCGTAAATGGCGTAGCGAGGCGCGGTCACTGACCCGCCGTCGATCAGCGTCGGATAGCCGCCGATGCCCACGAGGCCCCCCCAGGTGCGCGTGCCCACCAGCTTGCCGATGCCGGCCTTTTTGAAGTACCAGGGCATGGCGTCGCCGCCAGAGCCGGAGTTCTGGTTGACCAGCATCACCTTAGGACCGAAGATGGCTCCCACCGGATCGTGCATCGGCTTGCCGTCGCGCTCAATCGCTCCGGAGAGCGGAACGCGCTTCAGCGTGTCCACCACATAGTCGGCAATGAAGCCGCCCTCGTTGTAGCGCTCGTCCAGCACCAGCCCCTGCTTGTCGAGCTGCGAGTAGAAGAAGCGGTTGAAGTTGGTGTAGCCCGAGCCGCCGGTGTTGGGCATGTAGACATACGCCACCTTGCCGCCGGAAAGCTCGCCCACCTTGCGCCGGTTGCCTTCAATCCAGTCCAGGTTCCGCAGCCCGTCCTCGTCGCTGATGGGCACCACGGTCACATCGCGCGCGGTCTTGTTCTCAAAAGCGGGGCCGTCGGGATTGGCGCCCACGCGCAGCACGGTCTGCTTGCTGGCCGTTCCGTCGAAGAACTCGTAGAGGTTGTCGTCTGCCTTCAGCTCGCGTCCGTTCACCGCCAGCAGGTACTCGCCTTCCTTCACCGAAACTCCCGGCAGCGTCAGAGGCGATGCCAGCCCTGGAGTCCAGTTCTGCCCGCCCAGAATTTTGGCAATCCGGTAGCGCCCGTTCTCCACCTTGTAGTCGGCGCCCAGCAGGCCGGTCTTCGTCTCGTGATCAGGCATGTGCGGCCCGCGAATGAACATATGGCCGATAGTGATCTCGCCCAGCATCTCGATGGAGAGATAGCTGAACTCGGAGCGCGAGGCCAGTGAGTCCAGGTAAGGCTTGTACTTGGCCTCGATCTTGGCGATGTTCAGGCCGTGCGTATGCGGATCGTAGAGGAAGTCGCGCTCAATCCGCCAGGTTTCGTGATACATCTGCCGCCACTCGGCGCGGGGATCGATGACAGTTTCCAGATTTCCCAAATTCAGCGGCTTGCCGGGAGTGGCGTCGCCGGGCTTCAGGTCCTCCGCCGAGGCAATCGTCCATACGCCCTTGTGCGCATAAAGAACCTTGGACCCGTCCGCTGAGACATTGAAGGCGTCCACGTCGCTGAGCACCGCCTCGGGCGTGCGCTTTTCCAAAGTGAACCGCCAGACAGCTCGATTCCCGGAACCGTCTTCCCGGCTACTGGAGCGGCCAAAGGGCTCGGCCTCGCCTAGATAGAGCACGCCGGTCTTGCCCACGGCAATCCAGCTATAGTTGCGCGCCGGAATCGGCAGCGCCAGAATCCGGTCGCCGATCTTCTCCAGATTCACCTTGACCACGACCGGCTTTTCGGCATCCTTCTTGTCGCTGTCCTTCTTATCCGCATCTTTCTTCTCAGCGTCTTTCTTGTCGCTGGCCTTTTTATCTGCGTCCTTCTTGTCAGCGTCCTTCTTGGCCTCGTCCTTGATCTTTTCGTCGTCGCTCTGCGGAGGCACCGGAGATTCCCCGTCCGCCGCCAGCACCACCACGTATGAGGCGGTGGTTTGCGCGCGGTCCAGCGAGGAGAGGTCGATCCCCGCCTTTGACGGGCCGTCATCCGTAGACGCCAGGAAGTAGAGATACTTCCCGTTCGGATCGAAGACCGGGCTGGAAGCGTCGCTCATCCCGTCCGTCACCTGCGTCGATTTGTGCGTCTCCATCGAGTACAGGAAGATGGCGTCCAGTTGATTGTCCAGGTCGCGGTGATAGGCAATCCATTTCGAGTCCGGCGACCACGCGGGTCCGAAGCCCGAGCCGAAACTCCCGTAGGTGCCCTTGTCCACCAGCACCGGCTTGCCCGAAGGCACGTCCACAACCCACAGCCGCAGGTGCTTGTCGGTGTAGGCAATGTGCTTGGAGTCGGGCGACCACGTAGGGCTGTAGAAGTAGCTCGGCTCCGGGCCAAGATCAATGATTGTCGGCGGCTTGAATCCTGTCTGGTCGTGCAGATAAAGCTGGTACTCGCCTGATGCGTCGGAGAAGTACGCAATGGTCTTTCCGTCCGGGCTCCATGCCGGGTCGCGCTCCGCCACGCCGGGCGTCTGCGTCAGGTTGCGCGTGTCGCCCTTCTCGGCCGGCACGGTAAAAATCTCCCCATGCGCCTCAAAAACCGCGCGCGCACCGGTGGGCGAGAGGTTGACGTTCTGAATTTCCTCCGGGCTGAGGTTCACCCGGTGCGGCGCCAGCGCGCCCAGTTCTCCGTGAATCGTAATCGGGATCGGCAGATTCATGCCGTTGACCGGGTCCACCAGAAGAATGCGGCCAAACTGCTCCACCACCAACGCGGTCCGGTCCGCCCCGCCGATGTCTTTTGCCGGCCCCGCCTGGAAGGACTTCATATCCAGCCCGGAGTTGACCATCACCTGCGAGACTTGTTTGCTCTTGGTGTCATAGCGATAAATCGTCACCGGGCCATTGTTGGTTCCCGTGCTGTCGCGGTCACTGAGGAAGTAGACCTCATCGCCAACCCACACCGGGTTGGAGTCGTTGGAGTTTTCGCGCGGCACCTTCGTGAGGTCGAGCGTCTTCAGGTTGACGATCCAGATGGGAGAGGTCTGCCCGCCCACGTAGCGCTTCCACGCCGGCTGCCACTTGGAGAAGGGCTGATAGGCAATCGATTGGCCGTCCGGCGAGAACGAGCCCTCTGAGCCGGAGGGCAGCGGCAACGGCTGGGGAACCCCGGTGCCATCGGCATGAACCCGGAAGAGGCGCAGGAAATGCCGGTAGCTGGCCGCACTGCTGTCAATCAGCAGGTCCTTGCCGTCCGGCGACCAGCCCACCACGGCGCTGCCGCTCGGGTGCCATGTGATGCGCCGGGGTACGCCGCCCGAGGCGGGGATGATGTAAGCGTCTGTATTGCCGTTCAGGTGAGCCGAGAAGGCAATCGAGGCTCCGTCGGGCGAGAAGAACGGGCCTGCCGTCACGTGGCCGTTGGCGGTGAGCCGTTCCGCCTCGCCGCCCTTCCGCGCCACTGTCCAGATGTCGTCGGCGTAGCGGAAGGCGATCTTGTCCTGCGAGAGAGAGGGGAAGCGAAGCAGCAGCGATGCGGGTGCTGCAGCCGAAGTTGCCTGCGCAATAGCAAGGATGGGCAGCAGTGCGAACAATGCCAGCAGAAACGGCGCAAAGCGGGAGTAGACGCGAATCATCGGACCTCCATTTAGATGGGTGATTGTGGATTTCTTTCAAACACAGGCGCAAAACTGCGCGCCCACTCATGCTACGACAGCCGGAGGCCAAATAGTTCCGGAAAATCGCAAGTGTTTGTCTTTTCTTCGCCTTCTTCCGAACTCAGGAACCTGCAAGCAGCCTTTTGCGTATCAGAAAACGTGCGCCCTCCCCGGGGCTGCGACTGCTTTCCGAATGAGGGAAGCAGCCGGATGGGTTGCTGTGCATTCAGCGGAATCCGGGTCATTGCGTAAACTGGAGTTGACGCATGGCTTTACAGCTTGCGGAAAAATGCATCCGGAGTAGCAAGAAGCGTCAGGGCACGACTTCAGTCGTGCCGCAAGCGCAACAATACAAATGTTGGGCTTTAGCCCCTGAGGTATGTTTTCCGAAAGCTCAGCTTGATTTCAGGCTACTGCCAAAATCGAAACCACGGAGGGAGCAGGGGCTTTATTGATTGCTGCATAAGTAATGTCTTGATAGGCGCGCCGGAGGCGCAGAGTTGGTTAGCCCCGCGCTTCTCCGGGGTCCCCAAGAAACGATCTTAGTTTCTTGGGGTGGTAGCGTGGGGAAAAGGGATTCCACAAGTTCGTGACGGAGTCCCGTAAGGACGGCGCAAGGACATTTCTTTTGCAGGGAGCTTTGGCCCCCTGACAAAAATTGAATTTGCGCGGGCCTTCAGGCCCGGTTTTATGTTGAGCTTTCAAGGCTTGAAGATCGTACAATCGCTTTTCAGTAGAAAGCAGGATCATGCTTTTCAGTGAGGCAGTCAAACTCGCGCTGCAATCCTTGTGGGCCAACAAGATGCGTTCCATCCTCACGCTGCTGGGCGTGGTCATGGGCGTTGCCTCGGTCATCATGGTCGTCACCCTGGTCAACGGCGCCAACACCTATGTGGCCACCAAGCTAGTCAACCACGGCGCTGACGTGTTCTCGGTGGGGCGTTTCCCATCCGGGTGCTGTTTCTCCGCCGAGGAGTATTTCAAGTATCAGAAGCGCAAGGTTTTGAACTACGACGACTTCCAGACCGTGCGGGACGAGTGCGCCGAATGTACCGAGGTGGGTTCATCGATTAGCCGCGCCACCAATGTCTCCTTCAACGGCCACTCCAGCACCGATACCGAGTTGCGCGGCATTACCTGGACCATGGTTGATCTCACTAACCTGGACGTTGTGATAGGACGAGGTTTTACACCCACCGACGACGACATCGGCACCCACAACGTCATTGTGGGCTACGACATTGTGGACAATATACTGGGCGATGGCGACCCCCTCGGCAAAGAGATTCGCGTCGATGGCGTCCCGTACACCGTCGTAGGCGTGGGCGACCGTCAGGGCAAGACGCTGGGCCAGTCGCAGGACAATTGGGTGGCCGTACCCATAATCACCTATATGCAGACTTACGGCCACGTCGACCCTATGGGCATCTATGTTCGCGCCAGCGGCGGCGCAGAGTCAATGGTGCGGGCCGAGGACGTGGTGCGCGTGATCATGCGCGCCCGCCGCCACAACGCCCCCGGCCAGCCGGATGACTTCGAGATCCAGACCAACGACACATTCATGGACATCTATAAGCAGTTCAGCGCAATGTTCTTTGACGTGATTATAGGCATCTCTTCCATCTCTCTGGTGGTGGGCGGCATCGTCATCATGAACATCATGCTGGTCTCCGTCACCGAGCGCACCCGCGA
>PMGP01000197.1 GCA_003156235.1 Acidobacteriaceae bacterium | reverse complement strand
GGACTCGCAGCAGACGCGGCGCATTTTGGATCGTCTGGTGGGCTACCAGATTTCGCCGCTGCTATGGGACAAAGTGCGGCGGGGATTGTCGGCTGGGCGCGTGCAGACGGTAGCGGTGCGGCTGATCGTGGAGCGGGAGCGGGAGATTGGCGCGTTCGGTCCGGTGGAGTACTGGCCTATCGACGCGATTTTGCAGTTCAAGGCGCCGGGAAGCACTGCCGCGGAACCGACGCTGCTGACTGCCCGATTTGTCGGCATTGATGGCGAACCGGTGCGTGTGGCCAACGGCAAGGACAAGGACGGCAAAGACCAGTTCATCGCCAATGCTGTGCCGGACGAAAAGACTGCGTTGAAAATCGTCGAAGCTGCGACTAAGGCGACTTGGACGGTTCGATCTTTTGAGAAAAAAGAGCGAAGGAAATCTCCTCCTGCCCCTTTCACGACGAGCAACCTGCAACAGCAGGCTTCCGCGCGGTTGGGTTTCAACGTGCGGCGGACGATGGGCGTTGCGCAGCGGCTTTATGAAGGCATCGATCTGGGCTCGGAGGGCATAACCGGCCTGATTACTTACATGAGAACGGATTCGCCGCGCGTGGCGCCGGAGGCGATAGTAGCGGCGCGGGAGTGGATCGGCAAATTGGGGCCTGAGTATTTGCCTGATTCACCGAACTACTACAAAGGCAAGAAGGCGGCGCAGGACGCGCACGAAGCGATACGTCCGACCGACGCTGCCCGGACGCCGGAGTCGATTCAGCGATCTCTGACCGACGAGCAATTCAAGCTCTACAGGCTCATCTGGCAGAGGTTTGTGGCGTCGCAAATGACTCCCGCAATTTATGACATGACGGTTATCGAAATCGATGCGGTCAGCGACAGAACTTATAACTTCCGCACATCCGGATCGGTTCTCAAGTTCGACGGATTCTTGCGCCTTTACCCAGCCGACGATGAAGAGGAGGACCGGCTGCCAGAAATTCCAAAAGGCGCACGGTTGCCTTTGGCCACTGCGGACCAATTGAAGAAACTGGCTGAGGAGGCAAGAAACGTAAAGTTGGAGCAGGCTCGAAAGAAATACAACCTGGACATTGCAAAGATCGAAGCCAGAAACGAAAAACGAGGCGAGAACGAGCCAATTCCCGATTATGCAGAGCCGGAGATTCCGCTCGAAGTGAGGCCGTCGGCTGTTCATGCCGTTCAGAAATTTACCGAGCCGCCCCCGCGCTACAACGAAGCTTCGCTGGTGAAGGAGCTGGAAGAGCGGGGCATCGGGCGGCCATCGACCTATGCGTCGATCATCAACACCATCCAGGACCGCGAGTATGTGACCAAGATCAGCAATCGCTTTTATCCGACCGAGATCGGGATGGTGGTTTGCGACCTGCTGGTAAAGAATTTTCCGTATATCTTCGACATCGCGTACACGGCCAAACTGGAAGAGGAGTTGGACGAGATCGAAGAGGGCAACGAGAAGTGGACCGACCTGCTGAACGGCTTCTACGGCTACTTTGTGGAGGAACTGAAGGACGCCGGCGCGAACATGGAAAACATCAAGCGCATGGAGCAAAAGACGGACGAAAAGTGCGATCTGTGCGGGTCGCCGCTGCTGTTGAAGTGGGGCAAGTTCGGCAGTTTTTATGCCTGTTCGGCCTACGACAAAAAAGACAAGTCGAGCTGCACATTTACTAAAGAGAACACAGCGGGCAAGCCGGACATGAACACGCCGGAGGCGCAGGAGGTGGGCGAGCAGGAGGAGTATTGCGATAATTGCGGGCGGGTGATGGTGCTCAGGCGCGGGCCGTTTGGGATGTTCATGTCGTGCCCAGGGTTCAACGAGGACCCGCCCTGCAAGACCTTCCGCAAGCTGAGCTCGAAGCAGCAGCAAAAGGTGGCCGCGCCCAAGCCTACGGGCGAGAATTGCCCGCAATGCGGCAAGCCGCTGGTACTGCGGCAGGGAAGTTATGGGGAGTTCGTTTCCTGCTCCGGGTATCCCAAATGCAAGTACGTGAAGCAAAATCTGATTGAAGGCTTGAAGTGCCCCAAGTGCGGCACGGGCGATATAGCCGAGCGCAAGGCGCGCAGGGGGAACATCTTCTGGGGCTGCACAAATTATCCGAAGTGCGACTTTACCTCGAATTTGAAGCCGGTGGCGGAGAAGTGTCCGGAGTGCGGCAGCCCGTACC
The DNA here is from genome assembly GCA_003156235.1 of Acidobacteriaceae bacterium. Classification (GTDB taxonomy): domain Bacteria; phylum Acidobacteriota; class Terriglobia; order Terriglobales; family Acidobacteriaceae; genus Telmatobacter. Next base: position 28,224 of record PMGP01000197.1, on the reverse strand, counting down.
TGGTGGAGAAGGTGCTGCGGTCGGGGATTTATTTGGAATGTCCGAACAAGAAAAAGGCGGCTGAGGAAGAGGTTGCGCCGAAGAAGCGGGCAGGGAAGGGAGCCGCGCCGGTGGAGAGCGCGGTGGTTTGCAGCTACTCGAAGCGGATTGGCGACGCGCCACCGCTGCCGACCGCCGAGACGCATGGGCCGGTGGTGGAGAAAGAATCTGCCAAGGTGGAGGTGAAGGCGGCAGCGAAGCCTGCGGTGAAGAAGTCGGCGAAGAAGGGCGGCAAGAAGGTTTTGCAGACGGTGTAGGGGAGCGATGAGCGAAAAGTCGGTTGGCGAAATGACATCGCGAGAAATGCATGAAGCGGTCAGACAAGCTCTTGCCGAAGTTGACCGCCGCTTGGCCTCCGGCGAGTTGGATGGGTCGGGGCGGTACTACACGGATGAGGAACTGGCGGCGGGCGCGGCAACTGGCGGGAAGCGCACTCCTGTGAAGCCGGTCAAGTCCAACGCGGCATAAAGCATTTTTACAGATGGTCTAGAGTGCGGCGTGGACCAGGANNGCCGGCGCTACAGGTTCGCGACGCATCGGCACTGAACACGCAATCGGAAATCAACTCTACACCAACAGGAAAACTGCTCTAGGCAGTTGCACAGCAATCTCCGGCGGGTTGCTGTAGTATTGGCAACGGAGAAACTCATTTATGGAACGAATGCTTGCAACGCCGGCGGATGCCGAAATCATTCTCAGATTGTACGAACTGCGCACCGAGGCGGTGATGCGCCAGGCGCGCGCGTGGGTGACGGGCGAGTTTTGGCCGGCGACTGCGGAAGATTTTTTTGCCGTGGCGGAGAACCCCGCCGACCCGCACAACGCGTGGCTGCGGCAGGTTCTCACCTACTGGGAGATGGCCGCGGCGATGGTGCTGCACGGGGCGGTTTCGGCGGAGCTGTTTGTGGATTGCAATTCGGAAGGGTTTTTCATGCTGGCCAAGTTTGCGCCCATTCTGGACGGCATACGGGAAAAGAATCCAGGGTTCCTGATGAAGACGGCCGAGTTGGTGAACCGGTTTTCAGCCGCGTCCCTGCGCTACGAGGCGGTGCTGAAGAATGTGGAAGCCCGGCGCAACAGCCTGCCTGCCCGGCAGGAGGCTCACGGCCAGTATTCTTATCCTCCCAAGCCCTGAAGGAGACTCGCAATCTCGGCGAATCTCTGTTAATGTGTATCCGACCCTCTCATCGGACCCGAATTAGGGCCGATAGAGAGTTATAACGGAAAAATCGGAACAACCTATGGCACGAGCAATCTGGAACGGCAAGGTGATTGCCGAAAGCGAGAAGACGGTGACGGCGGACGGGAACGTCTACTTTCCTGAATCCAGCCTGAAACGCGAGCATTTTCGTCCCAGCACGACCACCTCCCTGGACCCAGCGAAAGGGCAGGCGCGCTATATGTCGCTGCTGATCGACGGCGAGGATAACCCAGACGCAGCCTGGTATTACCCCGACCCCAAGCCGGTGGCGCGCAAGATCAAGGGATACGTGGCCTTCTGGCGGGGCGTGGACGTCGTCGAGCCATAGCAGGTCGCTTCGGGCGGCTTGCATGCGCGGGACTTTGCCAGAGGCGTGTGATACATTTTTCCCATGAGGGTGAAGGGTTTAGCGATATTCGCGGTGCTGCTGGCCCTCACGCAGGCGCCTGCGGCAAATACTGCCCAGTCAGGCGGACAGGGTGGCGTGAATCGGCAGACACCGCCTCTTTCAGCGCCTCCTGCCGGTGAGACTGCCAACCCAGCGGCAAAGACTGAGGGCGAAGGCGGTATTCCGATTATCCAGCCGTCGCACATCAGTGTTGCCAATCCAGCGCCCGCGCCGCCGGCTTGGAATGTGCACGAGAAGATCACCTGGGCGGCCAATCTGGTGCTGGTCATTCTGGGATACGCCGGGATTTTGATGGCCCTTTCCCTGCTGAAAAAGATTGACCGCCAAACGGAATACGCGGAAATCGCTGCCGAAGCCGCTGCCGCAAGCTCTCAAGCCGCGCTCATGAATGCCCAGGCGATTCTCAATGCGGAAAGGTCCTGGATTCTGATTTCAGTGGAGCCATCGCCGAGCGCGGAGAACAGATTTGCCGTCATGGCCACGAACCGGGGCCGCACTCCGGCCAAGATCATCGATAGGGTGGAACGAATCAGGCTGGCCATCGACGAAGAGCATCTTGCCAGCACCCCCGAGTATATGGATGAGAAACGGGTTGGCCCGTATACTCCCATCATTCTGCTTCCGGGGGAATCGACGGCAATCAAGCCATTTTGCCGCGAGGATGCGAGAGGTCTTTGCGACTCGGAGGAAAGATTCAGACGCATTGAAACCTGGGAAGAAAAGATATTTCTCTACGGAAAGGTAATCTACAAGGATTTGACCGCGCCGGTCGACAGCGAAGCTCATGAAACGAACTGGTGCTGCTGGTATATTCACGGGCGGCAGAATAGCGGGCTGGTCATATCCGGGCCACCGGAATATAACACGCACACGTAGAGTTGTGAGTCAGAAGTTCATTGAAGAACAACCGCTGTGAGTGTGAGTGTGAGTGTGAGTGTGAGTGTGAGTGTGAGTGTGAGTGTGAGTGTGAGTGTGTGCGAGAGTGTGTGCGAGAGATCCTTCGACTCACCACCCCCAACCTCCACCCCACGAACGAAGACCTGTTCGTGGGGACCCCGGAAAGGCTGAAGAGTACGCCTGGGGCCCCGTTCGCTCAGGATGACAGCAATTATTGTGCTGCGTATTTCTGACTCAGGACACTAGAAGCTGTTTCATAACAGAATGCTGACCGTCTTTGAGCTTTCCCACAGGGGCTAAAGCCCGCGATTTTTCTGCTCTGTCAGCGGCACGGCTAAAGCCGTGCCCTTTCAAAACATCGACTTAATCACCTTTGCGGCACGGCTAAAGCNNAAAGGCGTGCCCTTTCAAAACCCGGTTATGAAACAGCTTCTAGCAAGAAGACTATTTCTCGAGGCAATGAGGAAATGCTGGGTCAACCGTGAATGCCGCACTCAACCATTGGCTACGTCCGCTCAGCCATTCGCCACGTCACGGATATCCTGCTCGAAGACCGTGTCGGGTTCGGCAAGCCTGATCAAGCGATGCAAATAAGCGCGGGAGATACACAGGCTTCTGGCAGCCAGCGTCTTATTTCCATGGTTTTCTCTGACGGCAGCTACGGCCAATTTGACCTTGTGGTCGCGAATCTGCCGTTCAAATGAGCCGGCGGGATGGTAATCGCCGATATCGACAACGTCGTCGATGTCGCCGATGTCAACATCGCCTTCATCGATAATGTTCAAATTGCAATCTTCTGCGCGAACGATCTTTCCTGGCGCGAGAATGATGGCTCTCTGCAGCACGTTTTCCAGCTCGCGCACATTGCCGGGCCAGGGGTAACTCTGGAGCAGGGCCATGGCGGCGTGCTCAATATCCTCCATCGGCTTTTGAAACATTTGCCCGTACTGGCGCAGGAAATACCGGGCAAGCCTGGGGATGTCTTCGGGATGGTCCTGGAGAGGCGGCGCTTCAATCCGCATGACATTAATGCGATAGTAAAGATCCTGGCGGAATTTACCTTCGGCCACCAATTTGTCCAGGTCGCGGTGAGTGGCGAAGATCAGCCGCGCCTTCAAAGGGATGAGCTTGGTGCTTCCCAGGCGGTTGAATTCCATCTGCTGCAAGACGCGCAGCAGCTTGACCTGGGTGAACAGGCTGAGGTCGCCGATCTCATCGAGGAATAGAGTGCCGTCGGCGGCCTGCTCGAAGTAGCCTTCTCGCGCCCCGACGGTGCCGGTGAAGGCGCCCTTTTCGTGGCCAAACAGCTCGGCCTCGATGAGGGTTTCAGGGATGGCGCCGCAGGAGACAGCTACAAAGGGACGGCTGGCGCGGGAACCCAGATTGTGGATGGCGCGGGCAATCAGTTCCTTGCCGGTTCCACTTTCTCCGGTCACCAGGACAGCGGCATTGAGGTTGGTAACGCGATGCACCAACTGATAAACCCGCTGCATCCGCGGGCTGGATCCAATCAGCTTATCGCAATTGCCGGGAACCTCCAGTTGCTGCTGCACGGTCTGCAGTTGCTGCCTGAGCGTGGAGTTCTCATACGCTCGGCTGAGCATGGTCTTGAGATCGCGAATGGAGGGCGGCCTGCGGCAGTAACCGAAGGCTCCGGACCGGACCAGTTCAAACGCGGTAGACCGAAGGGCATCATCGGCCATGATCAACGAGGGAACCTGAGATGCCATCAGGCGCTGGGTACACCCAATCCGCTCCTGCAATGAATCATGATTCGAAGTCAGATCCAGAATCATGACATCGCAATCTCCGGCAGTTCGGAGCAGATTCATGCCATCCTCATCCGCCTCCAAGAAGATCTCGAAGTCCTTTCCCAGTGCCGAGGAAAGCAGCGTGTGGAGCGTACGATCTTCCGAATACAGTCCGATCTTGATCATCTTTGGGCCTGCCCGTTGCCAAATCACATCCACTCGCTTCCGAGGGAAGAAGCGAAAAAGCGATCACTCTGCCCTGCATTCACGGCAGGAAGCCAAATGAGATATGGCGCCAAGCAGATGGCATGAAACCCCCTTGGTTCCAAATTCCAATATCTCAAATGGCAATGGTCGGCTCTGGTTAATCATAGTAGCTTCGGATCAGGGTTGTGTCGAGATTACTTTAGTAATTATTTCAAAACGTACATTTTTTTTACAATTCCGGCATAGTCAGCAAGAGACGGAAGAGAGTAATAGCCAGCAGACCTGATTCTTCTCCATAATAATGCGCGATAGCTCTTTTATTATCAATCGTATAACCATGATAACCACTTTCTGAATGGAAGACTATGTCCGCCGGATAGCCAATTTGTTGGAACCATAACCAACTCCGATGTGTGCTTTCAGAGTCTCCTTAGTAAGCAATATCCTGAGTACTTATCATGCGGACACCCCCCAAAAAAAGTTCTTGCAAGTTGTATCGATTGCTCCCGTACACTGCTCATGCGACAGGAGATGCGCGCGTCAAGGGTGTATACGCCACGCTTCACCCTGGAGAGCATTTCCGTAAACACCCGTGTACACTAATCGAGGCAGTGTGCTGTCAAGTACTTGATTTTGGAGAGTTTTAAGCTTTTACAGTTTGGTTAAACAATTGCAACACTAATTAAACTACTGCTATATTGTAGTTTTCCCTGCATATAGGGAGGGGAGGAATACGGGGTATGCGTTCGTTTGCATGGTGGCCAACGCTGATCGTGCTCGCTGTGGCGATGTTCACGGATCTGCGATCTCGCCGCATCCCCAACTGGCTGGCGCTTCCTTTTCTACTGGCCGGAATCGTGGTTTCTCCGTGGCGTCAAGACTGGGGCGGCAACAGCCATAGTATTGGCTGGCATGGCCTGGGCCAGTTCAGGTGGTATGGCCTTGGCCAGAGCTTTGCCGGCCTGGGGCTTGGGTTGCTGATTTTTGGCTTTCTTTTTTGGCTGGGCGGCATGGGCGGCGGGGACGTGAAGCTGTGCACCGCAATCGGGGCATGGGTTGGCCCGATGCAAATGTTCTGGGCGCTGTTTTACACGAGCCTTGCCGGGGGAATCATGGTTTTGTGCTGGATCGCTTATCGCAAGGTTTTAAAGGTGCTGTTTCTGAGGGCGGGCGCTCGGGTTTTTCGTGGGCAGGGGAACGAATTGAATCGCAAACCAGAGGCGTCACTCGCTGAATTACTAAAGCGCAAGATGCCATACGAACCAGCCATCGCCGTGGGAACACTGTTGTCATTTTTTGCTCGTTGAGGATTTGGAGCAGGGTATTATGTCAAACTGGCAATCGTCTTATCGATTCTCGGCTAACCCGCAAGACAAGTCGCACACGTCAGGGGGAAGCAGTCCCGTGAATTCAGAGTCTTCTTCATTTATTGATGATCAGTATCCGGACTCACTCGGCGGCAACGTGCTGTCGATTGCCCTGATCGGCCCGGACGAGGGGCGTCGCAAGGCGGCGGCCACCGCGCTGGCAGGATGCCAAGGGGGCGAAATCCGGGAGTTTTCAACCTATCCTCCCAGCCTGGACGACGTGCCCCGGCTGCTGGAGCAGCATTACGACGTCATCATCATCGACCTGGACAGCTACCCCGAATACGCATTGGAACTGGTGGAGAGCATCTGCGCCAACGGCTCGGCGACGGTGATGGTGTATTCCATGAAGGCGGATTCGGAGCTGCTGGTTCGCTGCATGAGGGCGGGCGCTCGCGAGTTTCTCACCTTGCCCTTTGCGCAGAGCACCATGGCCGAGGCCCTGGTTAGAGCTTCGGCGCGGCGTCCGGCAACGCGTCTTCCGAAAAAGACGGGCGGCAGGCTGCTGGTGTTTCTGGGGGCCAAGGGCGGCGACGGCGTTACCACGCTGGCCTGCAATTTTGCGGTATCCCTGGCCCAGGAGACAGGGCAAAGCACTCTGCTGATCGATCTCGACCTTCCGCTGGGTGACGCGGCGCTGAATCTTGGCGTGGTCGCGGAATACTCGACCATCAATGCTCTACAGAATTTCAGCCGGCTGGATTCAAGTTTCCTCTCCAAGCTTCTGGTCAAGCATAACTCTGGAGTCTCGGTGCTTGCGGCTCCGGGCAAGTTCCCACAGTACGAGGCTTCCGATGAGTCCATCGACAGGCTCATCACCGTTGCGCGGCAGGACTTTGAAAACGTGGTCATTGATATGGGGTCCAGGCTCGATTTGATGGGTACGAGCCTGTTCAAGGACGGCTCCACGGTCTACCTGGTTATCCAGGCAGGCATAGCCGGGTTGCGCAACTCAAATCGCCTGATTTCGCAGTACTTTTCTACGCCAGTCCCCAATCTGGAGATCGTGCTGAACCGATTTGAGTCTCGCTCCCTGGGCGTATCCGAAGATCAGATTACAAAAGCTCTCACCCGGCCAGCGCAGTGGAAGATACCCAACGATTACAACGCTGTTCGGCGTATGCAGACCACGGCGATTCCGCTGGCGCTGGAAGATTCGCCGATTTCCAGACTCATCCGGCAGATGGCCCGCACCGCTTGCGGCCTGCCCGCAACTCCGGAGAAGAAGGGCGGCTTCAGTCTCAAGAGTTTCAGCCGGGGCTTTTCCTCGAAGGCTCCCGCCAGCGGGGATGCGCGGGCATTGACGCAGCTAGGGCTGGACACCGACCGGGACATCATAGCCGCAAAGCCAGAAGCACCGGCCAAGGCTCCCAGCAAGCCCGCGCATATTCCTCAAACTCCTCCCGCAAGCGCCGCGCCGGCAGCAGCGCCACAGAAGCCGGTTACGCCAACGGCTAAACCAACGGCCAAGGAGGAACGCACAGACCCTGGAGTCGCGAAGCAGGTGGCGCAACCCAGCCTCAGTCCTCCCAGCCAACAGACTGAACCAGAAACGCGCACCTACAAGNNGGCGCGGATGGCGAATGGCACCAGCAGAAAACGCCGGCTGAAACAGTGAGTCAAGCAAATCAGGAGAGGCCGGTCGTTGCAGCGAGTCAGGAGAAGCCGGTCATCGCAGCGATTCAAGAGAAGCCGGTCATCGCAGCGAGTCAGGAGAAGCCGGTCATCACCTGGCCGACGCCCGCTCCGATTGCCTATGGCACAGTTCTGGGCGCCGCGGAGCTGAATGCCAGGGCATCGGTTCCGGGGAGATTCGCCTACACCCCTGCCGCGGGCGAGATGCTGGCGGCGGGAACGCATGCCATCTCGGTGACCTTCGCTCCCGCGGACGCCGCGGGCTACACGACGGCGCAGGCTGCGGTGACTCTCACGGTCACCAAGGCGACTCCGGCCATCGCATGGCCGACGCCAGCCCCGATTGTTTACGGTGGCGCGATCAACTCTATTCAGCTGAATGCCACGGCATCGGTTCCGGGGAAATTTGTCTTCACTCCCGGCGATGGCGAAGTGCTGGCAGCAGGAGTGCAGACGCTTACGGCAAGCTTCACACCGGCCGACGCCACGAACTACACCACGGCACAGGCTGCCGTGTCATTCACAGTCGCCAGGGCCAAGCCGATGATTAGCTGGCCAGCGCCGGCATCGATTGCCTACGGCACCGCGTTGAGCGACGCTCAGTTGAATGCCACAGCATCAGTTCCAGGCACTTTTGTCTACACTCCTGCCGCGGGCGAGGTGCCTTCAGCAGGAAAGCATACGTTATCGGCGACCTTCAATCCGGCGGCCGCGGACTACACCGCGGCGCAAAGCGAGGTGACGCTGATGGTCACCAAAGTGACGCCGGTTATTACGTGGCCGACGCCGGCGCCGATTGCCTACGGTACCGCGCTGGGCAGCACAGAACTCAATGCCACAGCATCGGCGCCGGGAAATCTTGTTTACATTCCCGCTGCCGGCGCCGTGCTCACGGCGGGGACGCATACGCCTTCGGTAACCTTCACTCCGGCCGACAGCGTGAACTACACCATGGCGCAGGCCGCTGTGTCGCTCACTGTCACCAAGGCGACGCCGTCCATAACATGGCCGGCGCCCGCATCGATTGCATACGGCACCGAGCTGAGCGCGGCGCAGCTCAATGCCACGGCATCTGTTCCGGGAAAATTCGTTTACAACCCAGGCGCGGGCGAGGTGCTGGCGGCGGGAACGCATACGCTCTCGGCTATCTTTAATTCTGCCGACACCACGGACTATGCCGCGGTGCAGGCCACAGTGCATCTTACTGTCGCCAAAGCAAAGCCAACCACGATTACGTGGCCGGCGCCAGAGGCAATTTCGCACGGCGCCGCGCTGAGCGCCGCGCAGCTCAATGCCACGGCATCGGTGCCAGGAATCTTTGTGTACACGCCTGCCGCGGGCGAGATCCTTCCCAAGGGAACACATACGCTCTCGGTAACCTTTATGCCGTCAGACGTCAATTTTCCCGAGGTGCAGGCCACTGTACAGCTCACCGTCACCAAGGCCATGCCCGTCATTACCTGGCCGGCGCCCGCCGCAATCTCCTATGGCATGGTGCTGAGCTTTACTCAGTTGAATGCCACGGCTTCGGTCGAGGGCACGTTCGCCTACACTCCCGCGGCAGGCGAAATGCTGGCTGCGGGAACGCATACGCTCTCGGCAACTTTTACTCCGAGGGACAGCTCGGACGACGCGCAGGCGCAAGCCAGCGCGCAGCTCACGGTCACCAAGGCAACGCCCATCATCACCTGGCCGGCGCCAGCCCACATTTCCTATGGGACACCGCTTAGCGCTGTTCAGCTGGATGCCACGGCCTTGATTCCCGGCGCCTTCGCCTATACTCCAACTGCGGGCAACGTGATTGCAGCAGGGACACAGACACTATCAGTAATCTTCACCCCCACGGACATCGCGAACTACACCACGGCACAAGCCACAGTGTCGCTGGTGGTGGAAGCGTTGCCTAACATCGCTATGCTCATGCCGGAAACGGCCGATGCGGAAGTGGGCCGCGCGGACTATGGCGATGCAAAGCAGGGGGCGCAACACAACGGCAATGCCATCAATCAACAGGGACAACTTGAAACGCGCACTTACAAAGGCGCAACTTATGTGAAGGGAGACGACGGCCAATGGTACCTCCAGAAGAAATAGAAGAATTGAATGCACCTACAACGCTTCCCGCGGATTTCGGCGAATGGGATAGCGGGGAAGCTCCGGCGAAACAGCCTGCGAAACCCGCGACCGCGCATGTTGCAGTGTTGCCCGTGGTGGAGCGTGTGCCGGCCTCCGTTTCGCGCACATCCTCGGCGGCCTATGCGGAGGCTGAGCAGGTTTTTCAGCCTCCTAAGCCGAAAGCCGATACATACGCCGAGACACACAAGGACGAGAGCAAGGGCAAGAAGAAGAAGTTGCTGCCGCTTATTGGTGCTGGTGCACTTATGTTTGTTCTTGTCCTCGGTTTCATGACCTATTCCAAGATGCGTCCCGGTACGCCTGCGCCGAAGCCACCGGTTGCGCAGCAGCCGGCAGCGGCGAATACGCCTCAGCAGGCGGTTACGAACACGCCAGCATCCGCGCCGGCGCCGGCGCCGACGCCAGCGACCAGCGGAGATGATCGCCAGCGCGCACAGTCTGAGATGATGAGCCATCAGCTGAACGCACCGTCGCGGATTCCGAGTGACCTTAAGATGCTGGCCGGGAAGGAACCGCCGCCATCTTCGGGTTTTGCCGCGTCCGGCATGGATGGCCTGGGCGGCGGTGGAGTGGCGGGCAACGTCTTCAATGGGCAAAACGCGCCCAAGGTGAAGGTCGCTGCTCCGTCGAAAATCAGCATCTCGGCAGGTGTTGCCGGCGGTTTGCTGATGCAGAAGACCTCGCCGGTTTATCCGCAGATTGCCAGGGAAGCGCGCGTCTCAGGCACGGTGGTGATTCAGGCCACCATTTCCAAGAAGGGCGTGATTGAAAATCTCCGTGCAGTCAGTGGACCGACCATGTTGCGGCAGTCCGCGCTGGATGCCGTGAAGACCTGGCGCTACAAGCCCTACTTGCTGGATGGCGATCCGGTGGACGTGGAGACCACGGTGAGCGTGACCTTCTCCTTGGGTGGTTGACGAGTCCTCAGCTTTTGCCGCTTTTTTGGGGCAGAGAGCTTCACTATAAAGAGCTGGAGTAACGGATGAATAACCTGTTCTGATGGAAGGTCAAACGTGGAACTGCTGAATCTGGAGAAGTACAAAGCGGAGATACACAAGACCCTGATTTCCAAGCTGGATCTGGAGAAGCTGTCGCGCGTCAATTCCAGCCAGGCGCGCCAGGCTGTGGCCGGCATCGTAAAAGAGATCATCGCCGATCAGCGCGTGCCCCTGAACCACGACGAACAGGAGAGGATACAGGCGGACCTTCTGGACGAGGTTTTTGGCCTTGGTCCGCTGGAACCACTGCTGCGAGATGCAAAGATATCAGACATCCTGGTCAACGACAAAGATCATGTTTTTATTGAGAAAAACGGGCTTCTGCAGAGGGTGGATACGACGTTTCGCGACGATCGCCACCTGCTGCAGATCATCGACCGGATCGTGTCGCGCGTGGGCCGCAGGGTGGATGAATCCTCGCCGATGGTCGATGCCCGATTGCCCGACGGCTCGCGCGTGAATGCCATCATTCCACCCCTGGCGCTGGACGGACCGTCCATGTCCATTCGCCGCTTCGGGACAGGCCCCCTGGCAGCCAATCAGCTGGTTCAACTCAAGAGCGTCTCGCCGGAAATGATGGAGGTGCTTAGCTCGGCGGTAAAAGCCCGGATCAGCATCCTCATCTCCGGGGGCACCGGCACCGGCAAAACCACCTTTCTGAACATTCTTTCGCAGTACATTCCACGCAATGAACGCATCGTGACGATTGAAGACGCCGCCGAACTTCGCCTGGCGCAGGAAAACATAGTGCGCCTTGAAACCCGGCCGCCCAATATTGAAGGGCAGGGCGCTATCAAGCAGCGGCAACTGCTGATCAACTGCCTGCGCATGCGTCCCGACCGCATTATCATGGGCGAGATCCGCGGCGAAGAAGCCTTCGATATGCTCCAGGCCATGAATACCGGGCACGAAGGCTCGATGACCACGATTCACGCCAACACTCCCCGCGATGCGATTTCCAGGCTCGAATCAATGGTCGCAATGGGCAATATGAATTTGCCGGAAAAATCCGTTCGCCAGCAGATATCATCAGCCATTACTATCGTCGTTCAGTCCACGCGCTTGAGCGATGGCACGCGCAAAGTAACCAGCGTCTCCGAGATTACCGGCATGGAAGAGAACGTCATCAGCATGCAGGAGATTTTTACTTTCACCAGGAAAGGGATCGGGCCCGACGGCAAGGTTATCGGCATATTTCAGCCGACCCGTATTCGTCCCCGCTTCCTCGAACGGCTTCGCCTCTCGGGCATCGTTCTGCCGCCGGCTTTATTCGAGCGCGAAACAGAAGTCAATTAGGCGGAAAGGAGAGCAACAGATATGAGCTTGATCGTTATTATGGTCTTTGTGGGTGCGTTCGCGGTTGTTGCTCTGCTGGCTTTCGCCTTCAGTTCCGGGGCCTCCAAGCAGTCAAAGCAAGTCTACGCCGCGCTGGACTCGGCTCTGGCCACCGAAGTTGAATTGGATAAGAGCGACAAGGACGTCAGTCTTCGCAAGAACGAGATGATCAGCAGCATCCCCTGGCTCAATCGCAAGCTGCAGCAGTACGAACTGGCGCCGCTTCTCCATACCCTGCTCTATCAGGCTGATCTCAAGTGGAACGCTGGAACCCTGGTGGCCGGTTGCGTGTTCTGCTTTGCGCTCACGACTTATTTGATTTACCTGCGTTTCGATTCCATCCTGATAGCTTTGCCGGTTGGATTGCTGCTGGGCGCCGCGCCTTTTGCCTATGTTCTTCATAAACGCAGCAGGCGCTTTGACGCGTTTCAGCAGGGGTTGCCGGAAGCCCTGGATCTGATGGTAAGCGCTCTGCGCGCCGGACACAGCCTGATCGCCGCAATGGGCTCGGTGGCTCGCGAATGCGCCGATCCAGTGGGCTGCGAATTCAAGGCTTGTTTCGAGGAGCAGAATTACGGTCTGGAACTGAAGGCTGCAATGGACAACCTGATCAAACGCGTTCCCCTTCAGGATCTTCGCATCTTCGCAACCGCGATAATGATCCAGAAGGAGAGCGGGGGAAATCTTGGCGAGGTGCTCGACAAGACCTCTCATGTTATCCGGGAAAGATTTCGCCTCAAGCGGCAGGTCGGAGTGCATACGGCTCAGGGACGCATGACAGGGTGGGTTCTTACTCTGCTTCCGGTGGTGCTGGGCACCGCTATGTATTTCGTTAATCCGAAAATGATGAGCCTCTTATGGACGAATCCGATGGGCGTTAAGATGCTGTGGACGGCCGGGGGCATGATCGTGGTTGGCGGCTTTATCATTCGCAAAATTGTCAACATGGATGTTTGAAGGGACTTATGGGATTTGAAATTTTTACATTTGGCGTCGTGTTTCTGCTGATCGTGAGCGGCGGACTGCTGTTGTTCTATCGCGAAGAAATGATTCAGCGGATTACCGAAGTGATCACCCCGCATCCCAAACAGAAATCCATTTTGAGCACCATCCAGCAGACGGGGCTTTCGATCGGCGGCGTGGTCGAGCACTTCGAGAACATTCTGCCGAAGAGCAAGGCCGAAGTTTCCGTTAAGATGCAGAGTCTGCAGATGGCCGGATTTCGCGACGAGTCAGCGGTCAAAATCTTCTACGGCTCGAAAGTATTGACTCCGCTGCTGCTTTGCGCTGTTGTCGCGGGCACCGGGCTGGGGACATATGCCGGATTTTTTGTGTACATCGTAGCCCTTGGCGTCGGTTTTCTGGCGCCGGATTTCTGGCTGGGCAGGCAGATTACCAAGCGCCAAGGCAAGATTCGTCGCGGCCTTCCTGATGTGCTTGATCTACTGGTAATTTGCATCGAGGCTGGACTTAGCCTGGACCAGGGAACGGCGCGCACGGCGGAGGAATTGAAAGGAGCACAGCCGGAACTGTGCGACGAATTATACATTGTCGTACTGGAGCAACGCGCCGGACGCCCTCGCGGAGAGGCCTGGAAACATCTGGCGGAACGCACCGGCGTTGATTGTGTGCGCAATCTTGTGTCCATGCTGGTTCAGGCGGATCAGTATGGAACCAGCATTGCCAAGACATTGCGCATACACAGCGATACACTCAGAACCCAGCGCGTGCAGGCAGTGGAGGCGGCGGCGGCAAGGACCACCATCAAGCTGCTTTTTCCGCTTGTGCTGTTCATTTTCCCTTCGCTTTTTGTAGTCACTTTGGGTCCGGCGTTTATTTCCATCATGGAGTCATTTTCAGGTCTTAATCATTGAGGGAAGGAGAATTTGCTATGGACAGTACCACCATCATTCAGATCGTATCCGCTGCGCTGGTTGTAGTTGTGTTGATCATTTTGGTCCAACGTCGCCGCACGAAGGTCAAGTAGCGAAGTGTATTATCCCGGCGGCGCACTGAAAGCGTACATTGCCGGCCGGCCCGTAGTTTTGCGGACCGGAGACTTCGCTGTTTTGGCGCCCGGTGTTGCCCGTGTTTGCTCAAACCGGGGAGCTCAACCAGCATTTTGTTGAAAGAAAGAGGAACTGTCATGTCCATGCTTCAGATTGCCGCTGCTGTATTGGCTGTCATTGTAGTGATCATTCTGATCGCGCGCCGCCGCGGGCGGAACAAGTAACACGGGTTTCAGGGGTGGTCCGGCGGCGCGGTGCAGCCGTGCGGCTTAGCCGGCCACCTGGATTATCCCGCTGGCTGGGGGCATTGCCATTCCGGCGATGCGTGTCTCCGTTTTTCACCCCGTTATCGGGTGCGGGTTGGCGTGTCTCTGTACAGCATTCGGGCCGATGCAAATGCAGCCTTCGCGCCCGGTGAAGCAGAGCACGCGGCAGCACTGGTGACGAGTAATACCAGGACTTGCACGAGCAGTTCTGACGCCAGAGTCTGAGTAGACGGCTGGAACACTGAGTTATCTTCCGCTGCCGGGTCCTCGCTGAGGACCGGAGGTTCGATGGAATCGCGAAGACTTTGCGCATACAACCAGACACGCGAATGCTTTCTCGGCCTGGAGGTCGCGGCGGTTGATCTTGCCAGCGCAGAGCTCAAGACTCTGCTTCGGAAGTTGGCGCTGAAGTCTGGCGAAGGCCTTTGGATGTCGCCATTCCGAGGACTTCCGGAGACGGATATGCGGGCTCCTCTCGATCTGATTTATCTGGATGAGGATTGCCGGGTCATTGAGGTAGTCGAGTCATTCCCCACATTCCATGCCACTCCGATGGGTCCGCGTGCGGCCAGCGTGCTGGCGCTGCCAATCCACTCGATCTATTCGTCGCAAACCCAACCGGGCGATCAGTTGGTGCTGTGCGTGGCCGAGGAGATGCAGGGACGCCTGGAGCGGATTACCAGCGCCGGCGTTGCAGTCGGAGGAGTGCAAAGCGCCGTGCTTTTGCGGGGGAAGCCGCTTTGGAGCGGTGGTCCCGGCGTGGCGGAGTTGGAGGATCGCTCCAGCGAGGAGCGCCCCAAATCCGCGAAGACGTATGAAATGGACCTTATTGAGCCGGGGATGAAGTACGTCAAGCCGCCGATGAGTTGGTTGAAGCGCTGGTGGTCTCCTGATCCAAGAACAGCCCCGGATCAGAGAAATGCCCCACGGGAGACACCGCAGGGCCTGGCTGCCTATTATTGGACGGGCGCAGCCCCCAGCGCGCACAGCATCAAGGACATCAGCTCAACAGGGTTGTATGTGGTGACAGAGGAGCGTTGGTACCCAGGCACCTTGATCCTGATGACGCTCAAAGCTGCCGGTGACAAGGAAGAGGGCTTCGAACATGCAATCGCCGTGCACTCCAGGGCCGTCCGCTGGGGCAACGATGGTGTTGGCCTTCAGTTCATCCCGCAAGATGCTCCGGCGGCGCGCAATGGGTTGAACCCGCTGGTGAACGGCGTAAACAGGAGGGAACTGGATCAATTTCTGGAGCGTCTCCGAACTGGTAACGGCTAGGCGCCGGTGGGGCGCGCCCGGGAATCGCCGGTTACTTTAGCGTATGACCTTGGCGAATAAGATGATTGTTGACAGGGTTGGATGTAGGACAATGGGAGGAGGTATACCGATGAAGATTCTGAGAGAGGAACGCGGGAATGTACTCGTATTGACGGTGCTGTGTATGTCAATGCTGCTTTCATTCATGGCAATGGCTATCGATGTAGGAAATCTGTACTACACACAGCGCCAGTTGCAGACGCTTGCCGACGCCGCCGCAATGGCGGGAGCGCTGGAGATCAGCGCATGCGGCGGGACGACCAGTTCGAGCAGCTGCACCGTGATGCAAACCGCCGCGACTTCGGCGTTGACTGAGGGCGGGATCTCTTCATCCAACATCAACACCATAAAAGTGCAGCAATGCACGGCCCCGGCGACGGCCAGTACGGGCTTGAGCCTGACGCTCAACAACGGCCCCTGCCTGCTGAGCGGCGATCCGAATAGCGGGCTTCCAAATTACGTGGAAGTTGTGGTGAGTGAGCAGATACCAGCCTACTTTGCGTGCTTCATCGGCTACAGCACATTCCAAGCCTCAGCGCGGGCAGAAGCCGGTATAGGAACTCCGGCCGGGGGCGGGGGCTGGGGCCTGATTGTTACGGGACCCGGCCAATCCGTGGACATGAACGGGGGCACCAAAATCACGAACGCCGCGAATTCCAGTTGCGGCGTCGTAGTCGACTCGAACGATAAAGATACATGCGGGGGGGGGGCAGTGTCAGCAAATGGCGGCTCCGTGGATGTCAGTTCCTTTAATGTGGTGGGAAAGGTCTGCAATCAAGGTACAACTTGGACATCTCCTTCCACGCCAACAACGGGCGCCACCTCGGTGCCAGATCCCTACCAGGCCGAATACGATGCCGGCACACTTTCGACACCTCCCAAAGGGACCACTTCTTCATCAGCTTCTCTTTCATCCCAAGGTGGCTCCTCGAACTCTGCATCGCCTACGCAGTTGCAGCCGGGTTACTACCCGTCAGGTTTTACCTTCCAAAGTAGCGGTGGAACCAATTACTTTAATCTGGCCTCCGGCGTATATTACATGGGTGGCAATGTCATGGTTGATGCTGGTGCGTCAGTCAGTGGAACGGGTGTAACCATCTATATGGCGAATGGGCAGATGAATGTGAATAGCAGTGCCTATGTCGATTTAGTCGCGCCTACAACGGGTCCCACTGCTGGGCTGGTAATCTGGCAACCTACATCGAACACGAGTCAAATAATTCTGGATGCGGGATCCAATTCAATTTGGGGGGGCGGAGTCTGGGCTCCCGGCGCGCAACTTGTATTCAATGGCAGCAGCGCCGCGAGTGCGAATGGCACGATCGCTGTGTCGTCAGTGATGTTGGAATCATCTTTACAACTTGGTTGTTCCGGCGGCGGCGGCGGCGCTGCCAACGGTGCGGCAACCGTAGCACTGGCGGAGTAGCAGATGAAAATTCCAACGCGCTTACGCATCCTCTGCAAAGCCAATCATGGCGCATCCCTCATCGAGTTGGCCTTGGTGACTCCGATGCTGTTGGTTCTTGTGTTTGGGGCCCTCGACCTTGGCCGCGGGTATTTTGTGTTCCTCGAGTTGGTGAACGCCGCTCATGCTGGAGCGGAATACGGATCGCTACACCGCCCCATCGATACGGCTGGCATGATCACGGCGGCTACCAAGTCAAGCGAGTTGAGTGTAACGTTTGATACGCCGAAAGCAGCATATGGCTGTGAATGCAGCGATAACAGCAGCGCTAACAATACGTACTCTGAAAATTGCACTACTGTGCCGACATGCACGGCACCCGCTACTAAGGTGTATAGGTTCCAAGTCAAAACCACGGCAGTCTATACGCCATTGGTGCCTTGGAAGGGAACTGCGTGGATGGGGGCCGTCTCAAGTTCCTATGCTTGGTCCAGCACGGCCACCATGCGCGGCATCTATCCATGACCATAGCCACACTTTGGAATCGATATATGCTGTTGAACGTTTGCTGGAGGATCAAGATGCGAAGATTGAAGAGACTTGCTGGTGACGAAGACGGCGCCGAATTAGTGGAATTTGCTTTTTCCGCCGCGATCTTATTCACGTTGATGTTCGGTATCATCGAGTTTTGTTTGCTAGCCTATTCGAGCAGTGTTGTCTCGTACGCCGCCCAGCAAGGGGCACGATATGCCATGGTGCGCGGTTCGGATTGGGCAAAGCCCTGCTCGACGACGCTTACCGCTGGATGCCAGGCTGCGTTGACTGACGTGCAAACCTACGTATTGAGCCTGCCTCACCCCGGCGTCAACTTGACGACAAGCAACATTACGCCCACATGGCTCCTTACAAACGCGGCTGGCGTCGCATGCACGCAATACAGTCAGGGTTGCCAGGTTCAGGTGACGGTAAGTTATACATTCCGTCTGAATGTTCCATACGTCAAAGCCCCCTCGATTCCTCTCTCCAGTACATCGACTGAGACAATTCAAGACTAGTGCTATGAGTGTGTGATTTAGGGAAGCTCTGATTAAGTCTCTATTGCCAGTCAGCATTCCCTCAGGGGCTAAAGCCCGCGTTGATTTTGCTGCTTTTGCGGCACGACTNNNCCGTTTGCATTTTTCCGCAAGCTGTAAAATCGTTTCTTTTCAAAACATCGATTTAATCAGAGCTTCCTTAGAGCGGAACCAAGAAAGATGTATCCCTCAAGGGCTAAAGCCCATATTCTGGTCTACTTCCATCGGCACGGCTGAAGCCCCCTGCTCCCTCCGAAAAAACGATCTACAACTGTAGTACTAGGCCGGCGCTACATTCCAGACCTTACTAATTCATGCGGTCACGGTACGAGTCCGTTAACCGCTCTATTCAGGTTCATCGGGAATAATCAGCAGCACTTCCACAGCGACAATTTGTCCATTTTGCGTGGCCGGGCGGAACTGCCACTTGGCGAGCTCGTCCAGGACAAACTGCGCCTCCGCGAACTGCGGCGGAAAGAGGATGGCCAGCGCCTCAAAGCGGCCGGCCTGATTGATAAACCCGTGAACCATGAGGGCATCGGCATCGATTGCGCCGGGCGTGATGTTGGGCCGTACGATGTTATACGGCCATGGCGCCTCGATGTGCGAAATGTTGCCCGCGGCAGCCGCGTTGTCGGCGCGGGAGAGCGAGTATTGGAGGATCCAGCTCTTTGACAGGCCAACGGGCAGATATACGGTGTACGAGAGCCGGCCGCTCCAGACCGGGGCCGTCTCCGGATATTTTTCATCCAGCGTAGAGCCTACTACCACGGCTCCGAATTGACCGTCCTTGGGCAGCGAGATATGGGCCGACGAAAGCTGGTTGCCGTTCCCGGAACCGGTTAGACCGGAGGCGCCATCCGCGCCCTGGGTTGCAGCGGCAGAGTCCTGCGGGCTTCCGGCGTCGCCTGAACCCTGTCCGGCTCCCATACCGCCCGGCTTGCCGTCCGAGTTGCCCTGACCTGAGAGCGCGGAATCCTGTGGTTGCCCCGCAGACAGCGCCCCAGGAGCATTCGAGGAAGCCGATTCATTGACGGGTGGCAGCGTGACGTCTCCGTTCTTCATGCCGAGATCAGAGAGCGACATCACCGAGGCGGGAGTATGCTGCGCAGACCCTGCCGCAGTGGTTATCGGAGTGGGTGGCGCCTGCTCCGGCCCGCGAACTACGACGGGCGACGTGGTGCTGGGAACAAACAGTTGGAGCGCGGTAACCAGATCGGTGGATGCCAGAGCGATGTTATCCAGTTTCTGTTCTTCGTTTGGCAACTGGGTCGAAGGCTGTACGTCGGCAACCGCCGGCTTTTCGGGCTGTGGCGGGACCAGCTTCTTGGCGGAAGACTTTTTACCGTCCCAGATTACGACTGTCGGCACAGGGATTTCCTGAGCGAGAACGACGGGTTTTGGAATATCCGGCTGGAGCAGCGTCTGTGGTCCCCGCGGGGCCATCACAACTTGCCGCATTACCGGCGGCTGCGCGGTGGAGCTGCCGCCTGGCGGAAGCTGGTGCTGGACGGAATGCCTGCGGAGTTGCTCGATACCGCTGCTAACGTCACGCTGCAATTGAGGCTCAAGAGTGTGCAGGTCAATATGCCGCACTTCATATCGCTGGGCGAGGGACGGGCTGTTGACAATGGGTTTTGAGGCAAGCCCCAAAATAATCAGTCCAAACGCAGCGCCGTGCACCAGAATCGAAAGCAGAAAATAATAGGGGTTCCGGCCCGGCTCCGGTCGATCTGAAAAAAGCGTAATCATAGGGGAAGATCTCATGACCGGATGAATCTCCTCCCTCGCGCCACCAGAGCCCTCTTGTTGGAAAGGCCGCGTTTCAGGCATTCTCAGCCTGGCGGAGCGCTGAGAGAGGCCTGCCGCCCCCTTCAAGAGTTCAATTATAATCTCTTATAGAATCGCTTATAGCGGGGCTTTTACCTATAACTCTTTTGATACCTCCTTTATCAGCAACATCGCTGCGGATGTTGCTATGCGGCTGGAAGGTAATACACTAAACCAGCGGTTAAACTTGCTTGGCGGACTGCCCGGCCAACTCCTGTTTCAGCCAGAATCGAGACAGGCTATTGGCGCGGCACTTGCCACAAAGACCAGAAAGGCGAAGCTGGCTGGGTAGCCAGTTCAAACAGGCCTCCAAATGAACCGAAGAGTACTCACGATCCTTGTTGTCGCTTTCGCCATTGCGTTAGCATGCACTTTTCTGGTTATTCGCCTGATGCAAAACCAGACGAAAGCTGTGAAGCCGCCGGCCACAACGCTGGTGGTAGCGGCTAAAACGAACATCAAACTCGGCGCCATTCTCACCGCTGACAACCTGACGACCATCGAGATTACGGGAACGACTCCCAAGGGTGCAATTCTCGCGAAAGACAAGAACAATGCCGTAGGAAGGGGCGTTCTCTCCGATATATATGAAGGTGAGCCCATTATTGAGAACCGCCTGACTGCTATCGGCTCCGGCGGCGGACTGGCGGCCACCATCCCCCAAGGCATGAGAGCCTGCGCCGTCAAAGTTGATGATGTGGTGAACGTGTCGGGGTTTGTTACTCCGGGTATGCGCGTCGATGTACTTATCTCCGGAACGCCACCAGGCCAGCAAAACCCCACGCAAGGCACCGTGTCGCGAACGCTGCTGCAAAACATACAGGTCTTGTCCGCGGGAACTGATTTTCAAAAAGATGCTGAAGGTAAAGCGAAGGCGGTGCAGGTGGTCAACCTGCTGGTCACCCCGGAACAGGCCGAGACGCTCAGCTTGGCCAGCAATCAGACGAAAATCCAGCTGGTGCTGCGCAATCCGCTGGATACAAAGGTAGCCGTGGTTCCCGGCACGACGACGAGCAACCTCTTTTCGGGCCCAATTGGAGCACGGTCAAAGTCACCACATGCAAAGAAAAGCGCACCCAGATTCATTACCGTCGTGGTGTTAAACGGCTCTAAACAGACTGAAGAAAAATTTGCTTCTCCCGGAGGGCAGCAGTGAGAGCGAAAACCGGAATTTCCATCGCATATTGCAGCGCATTGTCTCTTTTTCTTTGCGCCAGACCGGGCTTGCAAGCTCAAATCGCGCCGCTGCCTGTTCAACCCGCCAGCATCTCTTCTCAGGACTCGGCGAATGAGCTCTCCGTCGGCGTGGGAAAGACCGTGCTGGTCGACTGCACGTGGCCAATAGCGCGGGTTGCCGTCGGTCAGGGAGACTTGGCTGAAATCCATGCGACAAGCCCAACCGAGATCATGGTGCAGGGCAAGGCTGTTGGAGAAACCAGTCTGATTATCTGGGACACCCACGGCGGCCGTCAGTTCTTCAACGTGACGGTGCGCGCCAGTGCCACCGTTTTGCACGATAACCTGGACGCGATACGCCGCGAACTCAAGGCAGAGCTTCCCGGCGATTCCCTTAGGGTCAGCTCCGAGAACGGCGCAATCTTCCTGCGCGGCACGGTCATGGATCTCATTAGCTCTGATCGCGCAGTCAAGATCGCCTCCACGGGCGGCAAAGTCATCAACTTGCTCAACGTCTCTGTGCCTGTGTCCGACCCGCAGATTCTCCTCAAGGTTCGCTTTATCAGCATTGACCGCACCAAGTCGGAACAGTTCGGCATCAATATTTTCAGTAATGGTTTTGGAAACACCATCGGCGGAATTTCAACCGGCTCGTTAACGTCCACACTTCCTAGTGGCAGCACTGGCGCCACGGTGACGGGAGGAACGACTCCGACGAATATCGCCGCCTTCTACCCCGGCCTGAATATTGGCGTAACGATACAGGCCCTCAAGACCAACTACGGGGCGCAGGTTCTGGCCGAGCCCAACCTGCTGACTAGCAATGGAAAGCAGGCCAGCTTCCTGGCTGGCGGTGAATATCCTTATCCTATGGTTCAGGGCGGCTCGGGCGGCGCGGGATCGGCGATTACCATCATGTTCAAGGAGTATGGAGTGCGCCTCAACTTCATACCCACCATTACTCCCCGCGGGACGATCCGCCTGCAGGTGGCCCCGGAAGTGAGCGCACTGGACTTTGCCGATGCTGTCGAGATCTCCGGATTTCAAGTGCCTGCCATTACCACCAGGAAAGTGAAAACCGAGATCGAATTAGCCGATGGACAAAGCTTCGTCATTGGCGGGCTGCTGGACAACACCGAGTCCGAGACCTTCTCCAAGATACCCTTTCTGGGAGATATTCCAATTCTCGGAAAATTCTTCCAGTCGATGCAGAAGACCAAGGCAAACACCGAGTTAATCGTGATCGTGACGCCGGAGATTGTGGCTCCCATTCCTGCTGGAGCGCCGTTGCCTGATCTGAAGCTCCTAGGCAAGTTCTTGCCGCCCAACTCCGGCATACCCATGAATACGCCGGATGCCAAGACCGCTGCCAACACTCCAGCCCCCGCGCCGCAAACGATCCCCGTGGAGAAGCTGGTTGACAGCATGAAGCCGGAGATGCCGCTGACGGGTGAGGGCGGCGGGGGATCCGGAGCGAGCACCACCTCTATGCCTGCGCCCCAATGAGGTATACGGCTGCTTGGCGCAGGCAGCGGGCAGAGTTCGAGAAGGGTCGCATAGAGGGCGGCAACTTACAGGCGAAAGGATCTGAGGCAACCGCATGAATCCGTTCCGCTGGATCGCATTGGGGCTGCGGAACCGCCTTGCTTCGCGCCGTCATGCCCCTCGGAACATTCCTCTGCGGGTTACGAACGTGACGCGCAGTACTTTGCTCGCCACCAGCATGGAAGTGGCCGAGAGCTCCGCAAAGCGCAACAAGGGCCTGCTGGGGCGCAAGTGCCTGGCGCCGGGAGAGGGCCTATGGATTCGGCCCTGTGAAGCGGTGCATACCTTCTGGATGCGTTTCTCCATCGACCTGATCTATCTGGACCGCAAGAATCGAATCAGGAAGCTGGTGAGCGCGGTTCCTCCGTGGCGGCTGTCGGGCTGTCTCCGGGCTCACTCTGTACTTGAACTTCCATCCGGCACAATCCGCGAGACACGGACACAACTCGGTGACACGCTGGAATTTTCGAACGCTCCCGCGCCAGACTCTGCCATGGAATCCTCACCCCCTCCGGCCAAGAGCGGCGAGGAGGTTTCCCTGTGAACTTACACGCGCCCTCCTTCCCGATTCGAATTATTTGGGGTGGCTTGCCATTCTTTCACCGGCTAATGGCGGTTGTCGGTGTGGCATTCGTGGTGGTTTCCTTCGTCGGCTGCAAGCAGACCTCGGTCCAGATTCCAAATGCCGCGGTCTTCTCAATTTGCCTGGTCGTGGTGATTGCGGCAATGCTTCCGGTGCCGGCCTACTGGCACGAGAAGGGCAAGATGGAGTTGCGAGACGCTGCCCTTACCATTCCCTGGGCTCTGTTCTATATGGTCGTCATTCCGTACACACTAATCGCTGCCGGCAGGTGGGGCATGGGCATAGGCCTGAAGGACAGTTACTTCGCGCGCCTGGATCAATCACTCGGAGTCAACGTGCCGGACATCATGGCCTGGGCCTCCCATCATTGGCTCGGCAACTTCGTCAACGCAACTTATCTTCTCCTGTTCCCGATGCTTTTACTTTCGTATCTTTTGCCGGCGCTGACGGGCAAAGTCAAAGCGGCGCAGCAATTCATCACGGCAAACCTGGTGGCATTCGCGGTCGGCATACCTATATTCGCCCTATTTCCCGCTGTCGGACCGTGGTACGGCTATCATCTTCCGGCAACTTGGGGGCAGGCGGTCTGCCAGCAAAGCCTGTTTCTTCTTCGTACACACGGCCCCTACAATTTGATTCCGTTAGCAGTCGTCTGTTTTCCTTCCTTTCACGTAATATGGGCGATCCTTAGCGTGAACTCATTGTGGAGTTTCAAGTACTTGCGCATCCCGGCGGTTATTCTCTCGGGACTTATCATCCTGTCCACAATGACCACTGCCTGGCACTATTTTGTCGACGTGCTGTCCGGCATCCTGGTGGCTGCCGCGGCCATCGCTGTGTCCAGGACACTCAGTCGCAGGCATACTCCGTGAAGGCTGCAGCTGTAGGCCTGTATGCGGGCGCACTCTGTAATAGAACTTCCATCCGGCACCATCCGCGAGACGCAGACACAGCCAGGCGCCACGCTGGAATTTCCGGCTGCTTCGCAGGCCGGTGACAGCTTCGCCAGAAAGCACATATTCCGTTCGTGTGATTTCGCAGCCTCCGCAACACCGCCAGGAAATTACTTTGCTGACTTACGGTTGCTTGTGGTCGCGTAGAGAAACCAGGCAAGCCAGGCGGGCGTGGTCCATAAATAGAACGGTGAAGTGAGCTGGACTTGAGCGAACACTTCGGTTAACGCAACTCCAGAAACCAATCCAAGCGGCAGCAGCGAGCGCCTTGACTCGACAGCACAGTAGATACCGTACAGGACTGCGGGAAGCGCCATTGTTTCATCGGAGAGCCATCCGAAAGGCGTACACATCGCTGAGACAAGCAGCAGCAATAGTCCCTGATTTATCCAGCTCCAGTGGTTGCGGCGCTTCCAGAAATACCAGATTGCCCATCCACAGGCGGCGGTCTGGGGAAGAAACTGAATCCAAACGGCGTTGCGATCAATGAGAAAACGTAATGCCACGCTAAGCACGGGCACAGATTCATCCAGCGCTCCCCCGGTATGCATCATTCGTGAATATTGAGACCACGCATGGGCGTCAAGGCAGAAAGAGAACGCGCAACTGGCAAGCAGGGCGGCGGCAAGTCCAGCCATGATTCGGTACGCCTTCAGTCTCACCGCCCATAAGAGCAGCACGGCGGCGCAGGGCAGGAACAAATGCGGCTTCAGGGCGCAAAAGAGCAGGGCTGCTCCAGCAAGAAACGGCCGGGAGCGATGAAAGTACAGAAAGAGCACCACTCCGAGCAGAAGAAAAATGCCAAACTGCCCCGCCATCAGGCAGGCCAGCGCGGGCGCAAAGACGTAGCCGAACAGATGAAACCGATTATTCGGGCGCCCAAAGAGGCGCCAAAGAATCCAAATCGATGTTGAAAGGCAGGCAAGGAGAGTGAGCAGCCAAAGGATGAGGCCGGTTTTTGGGCTAAGCAGGCCGAGCGGCAGCACCAGGAAAAAGGCAGTAGGTGGATTGCGCATCATGAGAATAGGCTGCTTGCTCTCGCGTCCCGCGGCGCATTCCAAACGATACACGGCTTCGAAGTCATATGGATTTGCGCCGTGCATGAGCTGTTGCCCGGCGGCCCAATAGGAGATGAAATCCCGTTGAGAGGCGTTTTGGTTGCTCAAGCCGATGGAATAGATGAAGGCCACAGAGCAAAAACCGGCAGCCACGATGGCGGCGGCAGCAAGAACGCGCAGAGGATTCTTTTTCATACTCACTCTGGTTGAGTCCGCTTGAAATGGGATGCGCAGAGATACCAGACCAGCCACGCGGGAGCAGTCCAATAAGTCCAAAGATAGAGATCGGGGGGGTGCGAAAAGCTGCGGTAGAGCGCGATCTCGACCAGGGCGCTGAGGAACGCAAGAGCAATCAAGAGGTTCCGGGATCGGGTAAGAAATGCGCCTCGCAACAGGGCCGGTATCACCAGGCCCTGATCGTAAATGAAGGTATAAGGCGCCGTGAGGATGGAAACGAGCATCAGCGGGCTGCCGTTTTTCATCCAGTCCCAGTCTTGGCGGCGAAGCCAATAATAGCTCAGCGCCCAGGCGCAGCCCAAGACAGATGGCAGGTATTGCAGCCAGATAGCGTGTGGGCTGAGCCAATTGCGCAGCAGGTAGCTCAGGCAGGGAACAAAACCCCGTTCGATTTCAGATGCGCGCGCCATCTGTAAGTACTGGTTCCACGACAACGGGGCGATGGCATACGTGATTGCGCAGCTTGCGGCCATGGCAACTACCGCGCCGGCCAGGAGCTTGTAGCTTCTGGAAACCAGCACCCACGCCAGCAGGACAACGCCGAAAGGCAGAAAGAGGTGAGGCTTCAGCGCGCAAAGCCAGAGTGAGATTCCCGCCAGAAAGGGGCGCGTGCGGTGCAGGCGCAGAAACAGGACCAGCCCCAGCAGCGAGAACAGCGAGGTCTGTCCGTAGAGCAGGCAGAGCAGCGCCGGCCCGAAGGAAAGCCCGAGCAAGTAGCGGCGATTCCTGGGCCGGCCGTAGAGGATCCACAGCAAGTAGACAGAAACAGCCAGACACGCGAGCATGAGCATGGACCACAGCAGCCATGCAACCCGCGGGTTGATGAACCCCAGCGGAAACACAAGTGGAAGAGTCCAGGGCAAATTCCGCATGAAGCCGACTTTATACGGGAGAGGAAGCCCCGCGGCGCGCTCGACCCGCGACATAGCTTCCTCATCATAGGGATTGTCGTGGTGCGCGAGCTGTTGTCCGGTTGCCCAGAAGATGATGAAATCGCGTGTGCCGGGAGCGAGTGGCGACAGAAGCAGGGTGCAGTAGCGCCCGGCTATGAACCCTGCCGCCAGAGCGCAGACGGTTACGAATGGCAAGGTTGCGACGGCGCAAAGTATCTTCCGCCGTATGCCGCCGGGCTCGCAGGCGCGCGCATTTTCGCGGTCTGGGTCTACTGCTGGAGTATGTGCGTTACCAATCATGCACGCCATGGACGCTATTCTACTTCCTTCGCGGGACCGGATTCTTGCGCGGGCTCAAGTTCTTGAATGCGCGCAAGGCCGGTCCGCGGTTCTCACTGCGTTCAGGGCGATTTATACCCTTAGCCGCGCCGTTGCACTCCAGCCCAGGATAGCAGCGGGAACGGGACGAAGACAGGGCTACAAAACCGCTGTTTTCGACCTGCGCCGGCGCCACCCGCGCCCTTCCGCTCCCGATCTGATGCCTGTTACTCTCCGGTTACAAAACTTTAGGGTCTGTATACAAGGCCAGCCTGCCCGGCCCCCTGTGTATACAAATGTTTACACCCTATTGCGTCTTTTCCTCGATTTTGCTCTCTGTAGGTGATTGATTAATAAGAATAAACGATTGTGGGCAGGAATGGCACACAACTTGCTATATACAGAGTGCCCGGGTCTCAAGCTGGGGAAAACCAATTTAGGGGGAGAACACCAATGAATACCATGCTACTCAAGCTGTATGTGAAGTTCCAGGATCTGATGAACCGCGAGGAAGGTCAGGATCTGGTTGAATACGCTCTGGTTGTTGCTTTGATTGCTCTTGGCGCTGTTGCCAGCATGGNNAAGCACACGCCTTCATAGGAGGCGTGTGTACTTTTTTGGAGTATCATAATACTGAGAGAACGCCAGATACGGAGAGAACGCAAATGAACACCATGCTTCTCAAACTGTATGTGCAATTCCAGGACCTGGTAAGCCGCGAGGAAGGCCAGGACCTGGTTGAATATGCTCTGGTTGTTGCTTTCATCGTCCTCGGCGTTGTTGCCGCCACGAGGACACTGGACACAGCAATCAGCACCGAGTTCTCAGTACTTGAATCGATTTTCGCATCCACTGCTTAACTCCTGATAATGCACTGTCAGGACTGACAAGCACACGCCTTCATAGAAGGCGTACATACTCTGGCGGGGTATCTCAAAATAGTGAACAGAAAGGAACCAGATGAACACCATACTTCTCGGGTTGTATGTGAAGTTCGAGAACCTGGTTAGTCGCGAAGAAGGTCAGGATCTGGTTGAATACGCTTTGGTTGTTGCATTGATTGCCCTTGGCGCAGTTGCCAGCATGAAGGGATTGGCTCACGCTGTCAGCACCGAGTTCTCAACAATTACAGTGACTTTCACATCCAACGTATAACCCCTGATAATGCACTGTCAGGACCGACAAGCACACGCCTTCATCGAGGGCGTGTGTCCTTATATGGGGAGACTCAGAATACTGAGAGAAAGCAAATGAATACCATGCTTCTCGGGTTGTATGTGAAGTTCGAGAAGTGGTTAGCCGTGAGGAAAGCTAGGAACTGGTTGAATACACATTGGTTCTTGCTCTGATCGCGTTTGTCTCTGATGCCAGCCTGAGGATCGTGGCCAACTCTATCAGCCCCAGTTCTCAATAATTGAATCGGCTTTCTCATCCGCTGTCTAACCCCTGATAATGCACTGCCAGCACAGCCGGACCCAGCGCCAATGCGGGATGGGCAAGTACCCTAAGGAAGCTCTGATTAAGTCTTTTTTGCGAGTCAGCATTCCCTCAGGGGCTAAAGCCCGCGTTGATTTTGCTGCTTTTGC
>PMGP01000104.1:2907-3210 GCA_003156235.1 Acidobacteriaceae bacterium | reverse complement strand
ACGCACGGTGCTTATTCTTCAAAGACTTGCGTTTTTGTTTCTTTGTAGCTTTCGCACATCGATCGGACGCGGACCGGTCGAAGGCGGCTGGCCCCACCGCAGGGGTTCACCCGAAACGCGCGCGCTTGACGGTCTGGCGGAAGTCTTCGCCCACCATTTCGACGCGGACGCACATCTCAGCCAGCCGTGACCTCATGCGGTCGCCGATGCGGTCACCCAGCGTGTCCTCGTTTTTGGCGGGCTTGTCGCCCTTCTCTGTGGGTTTAAAACCGGCGCCGGCCGGCAGGTCGGGGTAGTTGGTGG
>PMGP01000104.1:0-2888 GCA_003156235.1 Acidobacteriaceae bacterium | reverse complement strand
GGGTTGTAGCTGTTCTGGATGCTTTTGAGCAGCTCGCGATAGTCGCAGAAGAGGCCGCGGACGCCGCGCTCCACCACCAGCCGTCGCAGCACACCCACCGCCAGATGCGTTTTTCCCACGCCAATGGAGCCGGTAAAGAGCAATCCCTTGCCCGCGGTGTCCACCGGATAGGCCTCGACAAATTTCCGGGCGGTCAGGTGCGCCCGGCTCAGCGAGGAGTCTGCGCCGCGAAAGGCCGTCTCGAAGCCGTCCAGGGTGTAATGCCGGTAGCGCTCGGGGATGTGTGCCGCGGCCAGGCGGCGCTCCTCGCGTTCCATCTCCTGGCACTCGCAGGCGCGCGAGACCCATTTACCCTGGTCGTTGACCACCCGCACCAGCCCCACTCCATCGCAGATCGTGCATGTACTCATCTGGATTCAAGCCTAGCGCAAAGGACGCCCGCGCGCAGCGGTGCGCTTCGGGTGCCCTATTGTGGAAAAGCGTGCCGGGCACTGACCCCTGATCTCTGACCCCTGAATTGCTAAACCGCGCCAATTTCCCTACAATAGAAACATTGCAGGAAAGGTTTGTCTTCAGCGATGCCCAAGGAAAAGATTCATCCCAACTACGCCGCGGTGCAGGTCAAGTGCGCCTGCGGAAATCATTTTGAGACCCGTTCGACCCACAAGGGCGACATTCACGTGGAAATCTGCTCGGTTTGCCACCCGTTCTTTACCGGCAAGCAGCGCCTGGTGGACACGGCGGGCCGCGTGGAGCGCTTCCGCCGCAAGTTTGCCAAGTCCGACGGAGCCAAGGAAGCAGCAGCAGCAGCCAAGTAACCGCGTCCTGGCAACCGGCACATACCATTGGGCCTCCGCTATGGCGGAGGCCCTTTTCGCGTTGCATTTATACGATGATAGTTTTGCATGATCGAGGCGAGTTTTACCGTTTACTATCGTCGGGCAACGCAACTTGCAGGCGCGATGAAGCTCTGTCAAGACGATTTGCCCGCGTATGCTTCGGCTGCCGTATTGCTGGCTGTACATAGCGCTATCTCGTATAGCGATGCGCTATTGATTGGGCTTGGCGGCGCGCGGCCGCGCGGTGAGCATCGAGAGGCCGTCCCCGCATTGAAGAGGACATGCACCAAAGCGGGAATCGATCATTAGGGGATCACGCAGTTTCAGAAATTGCTGAGCGCAAAGACAGACATCTCCTACGGTGACAAGCAGGTCGATGACGAAAAGGCCACAGCGCTCTGTATTGCCGCAGAGCGGTTTCAGGCCTGGGCGGAACGGATTCTGCAAAGACGGGAAGGAAGGTTATCCTAATGACCGTAATTCGGGAGCTGACGTTACGTCAGAGAGAGGGACGCGCAATCAATGCGGTCGCGGAATTGCTGCGCCGGAAATTATCTGTTCCCAATATTTATTTGGAACCACCACCCTCCCTTATCTTGGCGGACGTACTGGCAGTGGATCGTGGCGGCGCGGGCGATCTGCACGCCGTGGAAATCAAACTTGCACGCGATCTCAATCCTTCTGAAGGCCAGCAGGGGAAGCCATCCAACCCAAAAGAGCTGCAAGCAAACCTGGATTCGTGGTATCCAAAGTTTAGCGAGAAGCTGCATGGGATATATCAACAGGTAATGTCAATGCCGGCTCACTATCGATACTTTGCAATTCCGGCAGAGAGTTTCGATCTGGCTTTCGGAGAGCTCACGCATTTTGGTCTATTTCCTGTGGATGGGATTGGGCGTCTAGGCGTTATTACTATCGAGGATAGGGGCGAAGAATCTCCCACCGCTGAAATGGCTGTCGTCCCCGAACGGTTTCGCGTGGACCCAGCAAAACTCAAGGCCATCGAAACCAAGCTGTTGGCGAAGAGCCGCCCGGACATTGAAGTCCGAATTTAGGAATGCTTTTAAAATTGGGCAACCCCAGGGAGCACACTATACTCGCCATGGCGGAGGCACTGTTACGTGTAGTACGCAAGCGCTTCATCCGTATTGAATGTGTGATGGGAAAAAGATGCCACGCGCAAAACGCTCGATTCAGTCCGAAGTAACCATCGACGGTTTCCATCTGATCTGGAATCTGCATCGCGAGCAACTCATGCCCTCGGGGGATGACTGGACGGGGATGGCGATTCACGTGAAAGTTGCCGAAGGTGTGCGCCGCGAGCTTTACCTGGAGTACCCGGTCTACTACAAGGAGCAGCGCGGCGTGAAATTCACTGAGCCGCCCCGGCCCACCATTTTGGCAGCGAAGGTAGAAGCGCACATTCGTCAGGCGATGGCGGCGGGATACGATCCCGGCTCGCGCGGCAAGCCGTTTGTTCACGAACTGGACGAGCTGCCAAGCTGATCTGTGCTAGTTGCGAATGAGGTTTACATGGCCGGCAAGGGCTTTACCGTGAAGAAGAACTGGGACAACCCCAGGGAACACGCCATGCCCGCAGAGGCGCGCGTGCCGGCGGAAATGCGCCTCGGGAACGTGCTGGTAGCTCCGGCCACGGTGCTTGCGCCCATGGCCGGCGTCACGGACACCGTCTTTCGCCGCTTCATTCGCCACGCGAGCTTGTTCACGGCTGCCGCGGCCCCCGATGCAACTCCGGCCGACTCCGCCATCGACGCCGCCATCACCAACGCCCAATCCGGCTGCGGGTTGCTGATGACCGAGTTCACCTCCGCCGACGGCCTGGCACGGATGCGGGAGGCCAAGCGCCAGCGCTATCTAACCTTCTACGAAGACGAGCACCCCATCGGCGCGCAACTCTTCGGAGCCAATCCGGAGACGATGGCCGAGGCGGCGCGGATTGTGGAAGAGACCGGCTTCGACCTGGTGGATCTGAACCTGGGCTGCCCTGCCAAACGGGTGGTGGGGTGCAACGGCGGCTCGGGCCTGTTG
>PMGP01000203.1 GCA_003156235.1 Acidobacteriaceae bacterium | reverse complement strand
TACCAGGCCGAGCAGGCCATCAAGGCCGCGGCCGACAATCCCGGACTGAAGTTCACGCTGGACTTCAACCTGGGCGCGCTCAATATGCTCAACCTGGGCGATGTCATCAACGACCTCAGCTACCGCATCCGCCCCTTCGAGATCGTTCCGGGCAGCACTGACCGGGCGATTGAAGATGTAGTGAACCGGTTGAGCCATTTCCTGGAAACCCGGCGGAAATTCGAGATTCTGGAACGCGCGCCGCGCTGGCTGGCCGCGCCGTTGCGGCACACTCCGAGGCTCACAGGCTTTCTCAACGTCACGGGCAAGATTCTCGATCATCTTTACAGCGCAGAGTTTGTCGCCGAGATGCGGGCGGCGCGCCTGCGCATTGAGGAGGTTGAGGTCGATCACACGCGCGTCAAGCCCGTGGTCAAAATCGTCGGCGAGTTCTGGGCGCAGCTCACCGAGGGCGACGGCAACTTTAATATGTTCAGCTTCCTCGAAAGCGAGGGCGCGCAGGTGCATATTGATTCAATTGGCGGTTGGATCAGCTATCTGCTGCGTCAATCTCGTATCAGCATGGAAGCGAAGAAAGGCCTTGAAGGCCCCTACCCCGAGGCTCGTAAGTGGGAGCTTGGCAAGCGGCTGGCCAACGCGTGGAAGTATCGCCGCAAGTGGTCGCTCTTGCGCTTGAGCGAAGTGCTGTGGAGCTATTTGTATGCGCGCACCGCCCGCCACCTGGGCGGCATCACGCCCCGTCTGCTTTCGCAGCGCGAGCTGGCGCGGCTGGCTCATCCTTTCTATCACTCCCAGGCGCGCGGTGGAGAGGGCCATCTGGAAGTCGGCAAGAACGTCTACTACACCACACAGGGACTCTGCCACATGGTGCTGGCGCTCAAGCCCTTCGGCTGCATGCCCTCCTCGCAGTCCGATGGCGTGCAGTCGTCCGTGGTCAATCGCTTTCCGGAGATGATTTTTCTGCCGGTTGAAACCTCGGGCGAGGGCGAGATCAACGCCCATAGCCGCGTGCAAATGGCCTTGGGCGAGGCCCGCGTCAAGGCGCGCGCGGAGTTCGATGCGGCGCTTATCGCCAGCGGCAAATCGCCGGAAGAAATCCGGGAGTATGTCGCCCGTCATCATCAGTTGCGCAGTCCGTTTTATCCCATTCCGCGCCGACGCGGCATTGCCGGCCGGGCTGCCAACTTCGTCTTGCATGTCGGCGATCTGATCGATGGCCGGACCTCGCTGGCACAACAGCCGGGAAAGCATTAAGCCGATGATGCCAGCGAATCTCCAACCCTGCGGTGAGCCGTCCAGCAAAATTCATTTTCTGGTTGGCGTGGACGTCGGTTCCACCACCGTCAAGGCGGTCGTGGCCGCAGCCGAGGACGGGCGCATCCTTTGGCGCGAATATCGCCGTCACGACACCCGCCAGGCCGGAATGTTGCGCGAATTCCTGCTGCGCATGGAGAACGAAGCAGGCATCGCTCCCGGAAACTGCCGCATCTTCGTCACCGGCTCTGGCGGCCATGCGCTCGCGGCACTGATCGGCGCACGCTTCGTGCAGGAGGTCAACGCCGTCGCCCTGGCTGTCGAAAAACTGCACCCGGAGGCGCAGTCGGTCATCGAACTCGGCGGGCAAGACGCCAAGATCATCCTCTTCAAAACGGTGATCGGCAGCGGCCGGCGAAGGAAGATCGCTTCGATGAATGACAAGTGCGCCGGCGGAACCGGAGCCGTCATCGATAAGATTCAGGCCAAGCTGAATATTCCCGCCAGCCAGTTGCCGGAGCTGGCTTACCGCGGCGTGCGCATCCATCCGGTCGCGGGCAAATGCGGCGTCTTCGCCGAAACCGACATCAACGGCTTGCAGAAGCAGGGACTTCCGCCAGCAGAGTTGATGGCCTCGCTCTACGATGCCATCGCTCTGCAAAATCTCACCGTGCTGACGCGCGGCCATACGCTGCTGCCTCATGTTCTGCTGCTGGGCGGCCCGAATGCTTTTCTGCGCGGAATGCGCGAGGCATGGCAGCACAACATTCCCCTGCTCTGGAAGGAGCGGGGCATAGAGTTGCCTCCTGGCCATTCTGTGGAAGAGCTGATTCAAGCTCCGCCGGATGCGCTGTATTTTGCCGCGCTGGGCGCAATCGAATTCGGCCGGGGAGAAGCCGGGGAGAGTGGCCGCTACCTTGGCCGCGAGCCGCTGGAGCGCTTTCTAGAGGACGGCTCTCATGATCGGAAGATCGCCTCCAAACCTGGACTGTGCGCATCACCGGAGGAGTTGCAGGCCTTCAAAGCCCGCTATCAGCCCGCGCCTTTTATTCCCGCTGCCTTTCAGCGCGGCCAGCGAGTCGAAGCCTTCATCGGGCTCGACGGCGGTTCCACCTCCACTAAGGCCGTGCTTCTTTCGCCGGACGGTGAGGTGCTGGCCAAGGCCTATCGGCTCTCCGGGGGCAACCCTATCGCCGACTCCATGGAGGTGCTGGGCGATTTGCGCAACCAGGTGGAAGTGGACTCCGGCGCTGATCTGCAAATTCTCGGCCTGGGTACGACAGGCTATGCCAAGGAAATTCTGCAACAAGTGCTGGGCGCCGACGCGGCCCTGGTCGAAACCGTAGCCCACACCGAATCCGCCCTGCATTATTTTGCCGATCCGCAGGTGATCGTCGATGTGGGCGGCCAGGACATCAAGCTGATACTTTTGCGCCAGGGACGCGTCCGCGATTTCAGGCTCAACGCGCAATGCTCGGCCGGCAACGGCTATTTTCTGCAATCCACCGCGGAGGGTTTCGGAATTCCCGTCGAGCGCTATGCGGAGACCGCCTTCGCCGCCCAAGCGATGCCGTCCTTTGGTTATGGCTGCGCCGTTTTTCTGCAATCGGATATCGTCAACTATCAGCGCCAGGGCTGGCAGGCCGCGGAGATTTTGGCCGGGCTGGCCACGGTGCTACCCCGCAACGTCTTTCTGCATGTGGCCAAAGCTCCCAATCTCACCGCGCTGGGTTCGCGCTTTATCCTCCAGGGCGGCACTCAAAAAAACCTGGCCGCAGTGAAGGCGCAGGTGGACTTTCTGCGTGCCGGATTTCGCTCCACCGGCATCGAGCCGGAAATTGAAGTCCACCCGCACTGCGGCGAAGCGGGCGCTATCGGCGCAGGCTTTGAAGCCATGCGCCTGTGGCGTCTGGGACGTGCCACCTCCTTCATCGGCATGGATGCGGTCGACCATATTCGCTACACCACCACATGCAGTGAAGAGACTCGCTGCCGCTTCTGCAAGAATGCGTGCCTGCGCACTTTTCTCGATGTGCAAATCGGCGGCGATGATGGC
Organism: Acidobacteriaceae bacterium; assembly: GCA_003156235.1. Taxonomy (GTDB): domain Bacteria; phylum Acidobacteriota; class Terriglobia; order Terriglobales; family Acidobacteriaceae; genus Telmatobacter. The sequence goes on along the minus strand of PMGP01000203.1, from coordinate 19,647 downwards.
CTCTCGGTCGCGCCCTCCTCCGCGCCGGCAACGCATGAAGCCGGCAGTCAGCGCATCATCATTGCCGGCTGCGAAAAGGGCGCGGTAAACGATATCGCATCCGTGCGCGGCATTCAAGCCCAACTGGATGCCGCCAGGGCCGCCAATCCAAACCTGGTGGAGCACGCCGCCAATGAAGTCTGGCGTCCGCGCCATCCGGAGAGCGCCGCCGCCCCGCTCCCCGCGCGCGCCTGGAGCGCCGCCGGGCGCCGCCGCATCGCGCTCGCAGGCCTGCGTTCGCAACTGCGCATCGGCATTCCTCGCGTCCTGAGCATGTATGCGTATGCGCCGCTTTTCAGCGCGTATTTTGAAAGTCTAGGCGTGCGCGCGGAAAACATCGTTTACTCCGACGTCACCACCGGCGAGATGTATCGCACCGGTTCCAGCCGTGGCTCCATCGATCCCTGCTTCCCCTCAAAAATCGCCATCGCCCACTTTCATAACCTGCTCTTTAAACAGCATGGGCGCAAGCCGCTCAATGCGATTTTCTTTCCCATGTTCGATGTGCTCACCACGCAACTGGTTAATACGAAGGCCAACAACGCCTGCCCCACGGCTTCGGTTACGCCGGAAACTGTCGAGGCAGCTTTTACCAAAGAGACTGACCTCCTCGCCGAGCGCGGCATTCAATACATTCACCCGTTGGTCAACCTGACGCATCGCAGGCTCTTTGCGCGCCAGATGTTGCAAGCCTGGGAGCCGGTCCTGGGACTCGGCAAAGAAGAAAATGATCGCGCCATCGCCATCGGCTTTCGCGAACAGGAGCTTTATGAATCCAGCCTACGCCGCCAGGCTCGCCAGGTTCTTGATCAATTGGAGAAGGAAGACAGATTGGGAATCGTAATGCTGGGGCGCCCCTATCATCACGACCCCGGCATCAATCACGAGATCATGACGCACTTTCAGAAGCTGGGCTACCCCATCTTTTCGCAGAGCACCTTGCCCATGGACGAAGACCTAATGGAGCGGCTCTTCGGAGAGGATATTCGCTCAGGCGTCATCGATCATGCGTTGGAAATCTCTGACGTGTGGAAGACCGCCTTTTCAGCCAGTTCCAATCACAAGCTCTGGGCCGCCAAGTTCACGGCTCGCCATCCAAACCTGGTCGCGGTCGAATTTTCCAGTTTCAAATGCGGCCATGACGCTCCCATTTACAGCGCCATCGAGCAAATCGTCGAGCGTTCCGGTACGCCCTTCTTTTCCTTCAGGGACATGGATGAGAACTGTCCTGCCCATTCCATTCGGCTGCGTTTCGAGACTATCGATTATTTCTTGAAGCGCTATCAGGAAGATCGCATGAGCTTCAAAGCTTTGTCTCCTATTGATCCGGCCCATAAGTTTTGAAACGCTGTGCCCCATCCATTCCGCGCTTTTTGCGGAATGGGTGGGAGGGAGTATTACATTTCTTTGGGGCCGGATCAGTAAGTAGAGGGCGTAGAGTCCTCCGCTGCTTCAGTTACAGCAAGCACGCTCATGCCAGGGCGCGATGGTGCTGGGAGACGGGCTCAGCGACCGTGGCCAGATAGCGATCGACGGACGCGGCCGCCTTGCGGCCTTCGCTGATAGCCCAAACCACCAGTGATTGTCCGCGGCGCATGTCGCCGGCGGCAAAGATGTTCTCGATGGAGGTCCGGTAGTCGGCGTCGGTGGCAACGTTGCCGCGATTATCCAGCGCCACTCCAAACTGTTCGATCATGCCCGAGCGCACCGGCCCCAGGAAGCCCATCGCCAGCAGAACCAGGTCAGCGTCGAGGACAAACTCGGAGCCGGGGATAGCCTCGAACTTCGGCGGTGGCCCGACGCGCACGCCATGCAACTGTGTGACGCAGCCGTTTTCATCGCCGGTAAATTTCACGCTGTTGATGCCCCAATCGCGGATGCCGCCCTCTTCATGCGAGGTTTCCGTGCGCAATTGTTGAGGCCACATCGGCCACGGAGTAGAAGCGGCGCGCTGCTCCGGCGGCCTGGGCATGATTTCAAACTGGTGAACGCTCAAAGCGCGTTGGCGCAGGCTGGTGCCCAGACAGTCGGCCCCGGTGTCGCCTCCGCCGATGATGACCACGCGCTTGCCCTCGGCGAGGATGTCGAGAGCAGATTCAAGATGATCGCCCTCGCACCTGCGGTTCTGCTGCGGCAGAAACTCCATGGCGAAATGAATGCCCTTCAGCTCGCGGCCGGGAATCTTCAGGTCGCGGGGCTGCTCGGAGCCGCCGCACAGCAGGATAGCGTCATAGCGTTCGGTCAGTTTCTCAACCGGCAAGTTGACGCCCACGTGGGCGTTGGCCACAAACGTGACGCCCTCGGCGCGCATCTGCTGAATGCGGCGGTCGAGAATGTGCTTTTCCAGCTTGAAGTTGGGAATGCCGTAACGCAGCAGGCCGCCGATGCGGTCGCTCTTCTCATAGACGGTGACCGAGTGCCCGGCGCGGCGCAACTGCTGCGCGGCTGCCAGTCCCGCCGGCCCGCTGCCCACCACGGCCACGCGCTTGCCGGTGTTCTGCTCGGGCGGCTCAGGATGAATCCAACCCTCGTCCCAGGCGCGCTCCACCACGCTGCGCTCAATCAGCTTGATGGAAACAGCCGGCTCGTTGATGGCAAGCACGCAGGCCGCCTCGCAGGGCGCAGGACAAATGCGGCCGGTGAACTCAGGGAAGTTGTTGGTGGCGTGCAGGCGGCGAATGGCTGCCTCCCAGCGGCCGTTGTATACGAGGTCGTTCCAGTCGGGAATCAGGTTGTTGACCGGACAGCCGGTATGGCAAAAAGGAACGCCGCAATCCATGCAGCGGGCGCCCTGTTCGCGCTGCTTCTCTTCGGGAAAAGGCTGGTAAACTTCCAGCCAATCCCGGAGCCGCTCGTTGACTTCGCGGCGGGCGGGTTGTTCGCGCTCGATCTCCAGAAATCCTGTCACCTTACCCATGGTGCACCTCGGCTGCCGCCACCAGGGGCGACGAAGTTGCGGGAGAAGAATAAACTTCCTCGGCTTGTTGAATGCCCAGCACGCGCTTGTACTCGTGAGGAAATACTTTGATAAAGCGCGGCTGCGACTCATCCCAGTGTTCCAGAATCCAGGCGGCGCGCGGGCTGCCGGTCAGGTCGCAGTGGCGCTCGAGCAGGCCGCGCACCTCGGCGACATCCTGCTCCAAAGCGAGCGGTTCCAGATCCACGCTGGCCGTGTTGCAGCGGCGCGTGGAGAAGTCTCCCTGCTCGTCGAAGACAAAGGCGCGTCCGCCGCTCATGCCGGCGGCGAAGTTGCGTCCGGTTTTTCCCAGCACGATCACCATGCCGTTGGTCATGTACTCGCAGCCGTGGTCGCCCACGCCTTCGACAACCGCGACAGCGCCGGAGTTGCGGACGGCGAAGCGCTCGCCGGCAATGCCGTTCAGAAAGACTTCGCCGCTGGTAGCGCCGTAGAGCACCACGTTGCCCACCAGAATGCTTTCTTCCGGCAGGAAGCTGGAGTCTTTCGGCGGATAGGCGATGATGCGCCCGCCGGAGAGGCCTTTGCCTAAATAATCATTCGACTCGCCTTCCAATTCGAGCGTGACGCCGTTGGGTACGAATGCGCCGAAGCTCTGCCCGGCAGAGCCGTTGAATTTGAAGTGGATCGTCTCGTCCGGTAATCCGGCCGATCCGTAGCGGCGGGCGATTTCGCCGCCCAGCATTCCGCCCACGGTGCGATGCACGTTGCGAATCGCAAAGCTTCCCGTAACAGGCGTCTTGGATTCCAGCGCCGGTGCGGCCTTCTCGATGAGGACGTGATCGAGCGCCTTATCAAGGCCATGATCCTGGGCCTGGACCTTATGGCGAGCCACGCGCGATGGCAGCGTGGGCGAGTAGAGAATCGAGGAGAGGTCGATGCCTTTGGTCTTCCAGTGGTCTTGGGCGATGGCGGCGTCGATTTTTTCCACTCTCCCCACCATCTCATCGAATGTGCGGAAGCCAAGTTTGGCCATGTGCTGGCGCACCTGCTCGGCGAGAAAGAAGAAGAAGTTGATTACATGCTCGGGCTGGCCCTTGAAACGCGCGCGCAAAATAGGATCTTGTGTCGCGATGCCCACCGAACAGGTGTTCAGGTGGCATTTGCGCATCATGATGCAGCCCATGGAGACCAGCGGCATGGTGGAGAAGCCGAACTCTTCGGCGCCCAGCAGCGCGGCAATCACCACGTCGCGGCCCGTTTGCAGCTTGCCGTCGGTCTGCACTTTGATGCGGCTGCGCAGATCGTTCAGCAGCAACACCTGCTGGGTTTCGGCCAGGCCCAGTTCCCACGGCAGTCCGGCGTGCTTGATGGAGCTCAAGGGCGAAGCGCCGGTGCCTCCGCTGTCGCCGGAGATGAGCACCACGTCGGCATGCGCCTTGCTGACGCCGGCGGCCACCGTGCCCACGCCCACCTCGGAGACCAATTTCACCGCGATGCGCGCCTGGGGATTGACGTTCTTCAAGTCGTAGATCAGTTGCGCCAGGTCTTCGATGGAATAAATGTCATGGTGCGGCGGCGGCGAGATCAAGGTCACGCCGGGAATCGAGTGACGCACCCTGGCGATGATCTCATCCACCTTGTGCCCCGGCAATTGGCCGCCCTCGCCGGGCTTTGCGCCCTGCGCCATCTTGATCTGCAACTCGTCGGCGTTGACTAAATAATTAGTCGTCACGCCAAAGCGGCCGCTGGCCACCTGCTTGACGGCCGAGCGCCGCGAGTCGCCGTTCGGGTCGCGCTTGAAGCGCTCTTCGTCCTCGCCGCCCTCGCCGGTGTTGGACATTCCGCCCATGCGATTCATCGCGATGGCAAGCGTCTCGTGCGCTTCCTTGCTGATGGACCCAAAGCTCATGGCGCCGGTCGTAAAACGCTTCACAATCTCTTTAGCCGGCTCAACTTCATCCAGCGGCAGCGGCTTTTTCGAGTACTTGAGCTGGAACAATCCGCGCAGCGTACACAACTGGCGATTCTGATCGTCCAGCAGATCGGTGTATTCCTGGAAGGTGGCCGGATTATTCTCGCGCACGGCCTGTTGCAGCTTGCTGATGGTCTCCGGATTCAGCAGGTGATACTCGCCGCCCAGGCGGAACTGGTATTGGCCGCCGACAACCAGCTCGGTTTCAGACTCGGTCAGCGGCTGGAATGCGTAAGTATGTTTGAGCACCGCTTCACGCGCCAGAACGTCCAGCCCTACGCCTTCGATGCGCGAGGCGGTGCCGGGAAAGTAAGCGTCAATCAGCGATTTATTCAGCCCCACGGCCTCGAAGACCTGGGCGCCGCGATAGCTTTGCAGGGTGCTGATGCCCATCTTCGAGAAGGTCTTCAGCAGGCCCTTGTTGATCGCCTTGATGAAGTTCTTTTCCGCATGATTGCCAGTGACGTTGTGCGGCAAAAGGCCAAGCCGCTTCAGGTCGTGTAGCGTTTCGATAGCCAGGTAAGGATTGACAGCGCTGGCGCCGTAGCCGATAAGCAAAGCAAAATGCATCACCTCGCGCGGCTCGCCGCTTTCGATGATCAGCGCCACCTGGGTGCGGGTTTTCTCCTGCACCAGCCGGTTATGGACAGCGGCCATGGCCAGCAGGCCGGGAATGGCCGCGTAGGTGGGATCAACGCCGCGGTCGGAGAGAATCAGCAGCGTGTAGCCGGAATCCACGGCATGAGAGGCGCGAGCGCTCAGCTCCTCGAGCGAGCGCTTCAGGCCCGCCTCGCCATCCGCTACGCGAAACAGCGTGGGAATCGTGGTGGCCAGCAGATCGCCCGTGGAGACGCGGCGCAGTTTTTCCAGATCGCGATTGGTCAGAATGGGATGCGGCAGCTTGAGCGTGTGGCAGTTCTCGGGAGCCTCGTCCAGAATGTTGCGCTCCGTGCCGATGTAGCTGATCAGCGACATCACCATCTCTTCGCGAATCGGGTCAATGGGCGGATTGGTGACCTGCGCGAAGAGTTGCTTGAAATAATTGAACAGTTTCTGCGGACGCTCGGAGAGGCAGGCCAGCGGCACATCGTTGCCCATCGAGCCAATTGGTTCTTCGCCTTTCGCGGCCATCGGCGCCAATAAAATTTTCAGATCTTCTTCGCTGTAGCCGTAGGCCCTCTGGCGGCGAAGCAGGGTCTCAGGGTTGGAGGCGATCATCCGCGAAGGCTCCGGCAGTTGATCAAGCGTGACCTGCTGCTCCTGCAGCCAGTTGGCGTAAGGTTGCCGGCCGGCCAGCTTCTTCTTGATCTCGGTGTCGGAGACGATGCGCTTCTCAACCGTGTCGACCAGGAACATGCGGCCGGGCTGCAGGCTGCCTTTCTTGCGAATATCCTTGGCCGGCACGTCGAGTACGCCGGCCTCGGAGGCCAGCACCACCAGATCGTCCTTGGTGACGATGTAGCGGCCGGGGCGNNCCTCGTCCATGTCGGGGTTGCCAGCCCACGCTTCGGGAATCAGCATGGCCATCACGTGGGGAAGCGAGCGGCCCGACTGAAGGAGAAACTCTACCGCGTTGTCCAGCGAGCCGGAGTCGCTGCCGCCGGGAACGATGACCGGATAGAGGTCGTCTATCTTGCCGTCGTAGAGCGGGCTCGCCAACACCGACTGGCGCGCGTTCATCCAACTGATGTTGCCGCGAATGGTGTTGATCTCGCCGTTGTGCGACACGTAGCGGTATGGGTGCGCCAGCTTCCAACTGGGAAAGGTGTTGGTGGAGAAGCGTTGATGCACCACGCAGAGCGCGCTGGTGACAAGGGAATTGGCCAGCTCAAAGTAGAACTTCTCAATCTGCGGCGCCAGCATCAGGCCTTTGTAAACAATCGTGCGGCAGGAGAGCGAGGGAACATAAAAAAACTCCTTGCCCTCGATCTCCGCGGCGTCTATCTCATTTTCAGTCCGGCGGCGAACCCGGTAGAGCAGGCGCTCGAAGGCATCTTCATCCAGGCCCGCGGGCCGGCCCAGAAATAACTGCTCGATATAAGGTTGCGACGCGCGCGCCTCGCGGCCGATACTGTCGCCGTTCACTGGCGTATCGCGCCAGCCGATCACCATCAGCCCCTCTTCCTGCGCAATGCGCTCGAACACGCCCTCGCACTGCAGGCGGCTGTGCTTGTCAACGGGCAGAAAACACATGGCCACGCCGTACCCGCCCGCTTCGGGCAACTGCATCCCCAGTTCGCCGCATTCACGCGCAAAAAACGTGTGCGGAATCTGAATCAGAATGCCCGCGCCATCACCCGTTTCCGGATCGCAGCCTGCCGCGCCGCGATGCGTGAGATTGATCAGCACCTCCAGGCCCTTGCGGATAATCTCGTGGCTTTTTTCTCCATGGATGTTGGCGACGAACCCTACTCCGCAGGCATCGTGCTCGTTGCGCGGATGATAGAGCCCCTGCGGGTGTGGAGTATGAAGACGAATTTTCGATGTATGCATGGCAACCTTCTCGATGAAAATTCCCCGTGCAAAATGTGATTTTTTGCCCGGATACACAAATGCCACGCGATTCCTTTCGAGGAAATCGCCCTATTCTTGATGAAAAGGCCTCATGAGATGGAGCAGGCCCGCGCGCGTCTGGGGTAGTGCCGGAATCTTTAATATATCGTAAATTATGCTTTCCGGCGACATTTTCTTGCGCTCCACGGCATGAAGAAGGACCAGGCCCATGTGACCGCTGGCGGTGATCACGCGCAGAATAGAGAGATGATTTGGAGCATTATTCTGCATTGATACTCTTCGATAATGAGTCTGGTCAGCCATGTTGAAGCGGGTTGCGCTATTGATCCGGCCCATCAATACAAGCACCGTGCCCCATCCATTTCGCAGGCTTTATCGCGAAATGGGTGGGAGGGCAATAACACTATTTGAGGGACGGATCAATAAGCTCGCAGGGAATCGCGGCATGAGGCGCTCCTCTCGCATTGGATTGCTGGCGGACATATCCCCTCAGTGATGAATCCCTTGGCTTTATCGCCTTCAACCTATACGGGAAAACGCCGCTGCGCAATGCAGCCCCAGATCACGCGTGTGCAACCGTAATCCTCATCAAAATATTGCGGATCTGTGAAATCCATGGTATTGTGACAAACCGGTGGTTAAAATCCTCTAAGAATGTGTATGATGATTTCGTGGATTCTACCGGTACTCGGAAGTTCGCATAGAAGCCTCTTTGTCGAAGAAGTAGTGCCTTCGCGGAGGAAATATCCGATTGTTTGCCTGCCAATAAAGGGAAGCCGGCAGGGTTGGAAATCGGTGCAACGCGGCTGCGCTGGCATGGACCTGAATGATGGAGACTGGCTTGTGTGGGAAAGGGATAGCCTGCGCCATGACCGCATCTGACCGTTTAATTCGCTCAGTTTTTGCCGCCAAATCTGAACACTCCAGACTGTTCAGATTTGCAATCGCGGCGTTGTTTTTTGTCTTCCCGTTGCTCAGTACGCCGGTCGCCGCCCAAAACACGACCATCACCGGCACGGTCTACGACCCCGCCGGCGCTCTTCCCCTGCCCAATGTGCTCGTCTATGTTACGACCGGTTCGGTGGTGCCGCTGACTCCCGGCGCGCAGTGCATGACAACACCAACAACACCAACGCCCACGCCCATGGACAGCTACACCTATACCGCGGTGGACGGCTCCTTCACGCTGCTCAATGTGCCGGAAAATACCATCTACACCCTGGTCATCCAGGCAGGCAAATGGCGCCGCCAGTTCAGCGAGACCGTCGGCGACGGTGCCCTTAACGGGCTAACCCTCACTATGCCGTCAACCCATTCGCCGCAGGACGACATCCCCCTCATCGCCATCGCCACAGGTCAGGGCGACGCTATGGAGTGCATGCTGCGCCATATGGGCATTGCCGATTCGGAGTTTACCGACGACAATGACACCACATCGGGGGGACGAATCCATCTTTACAAGGGCAGCGAATCGCCTGGAGCGGAGATCAGTGCCAACACTCCCTCAGAAACCGCACTCATGGACGCCGCAAATACCCTGAACGGCTATGACATGGTGATGTTTCCTTGCCAGGGATCTCCCAACGGTCAAGCAACACAGACTGCCGCTACCAACCTGCTGAACTACGCCAACGCCGGCGGGCGTGTCTTTGCAACCCATCACAGCTATGTTTGGCTGGACCCCGTCTCGCCCTATGACTCTCAGTTCCCGCCAGTGGCGAACTGGGATCCCAATCAGGCTGAACCCACTCCCGACCCTGGAATCGCAACGGTCAACACCAGCTTTACCGACGGCGCAACGCTCGCTCAATGGCTGCAGAACGCCGGCGCTACCTACCAGGGCTCGACGGACGAGATTCAGATAAGCAGTCTCCGCCAAGACTTCAATGGCGTTAACCTGCCAGCGCAGTCCTGGCTGACTCTCAATGACGCGACAGCCGAGAATCCGGTGATGCAGTTTACCTTCGACACGCTGGTCGGCCCGACCGCAAACCAATGCGGGCGCGTGTTGTACAGCGATTATCACGTCATCCAAGCCTCGTCCCCAAGCGGCACTCCATTTCCCATCGAGTGCCCCAGTTCCACAGCCATGACCCCGCAGGAGGAGATACTCGAATATGCCCTCTTCGATCAGCCCACCTATGTAACGCCTCAGCCTATTATCAATTGGCCCACGCCCGCACCCATCACCTATGGAACCCCGCTGAGCGGAGCCCAGCTTGACGCCTCGGCCACAGGCATGGCCGGAGTTGACCTTACGAGCATGCTCGCTTATACGCCGCCCTCCGGCACGGTACTGCCCGCCGGACCGCAGACGCTGTCGGTGTCCTTCCCGCCGGTCGGTACAACCTACACGTGGGACGGTACGACCTACACGTCCGCCACAGCCAGCGTCCCGCTGACGGTGAACCTAGCGACGGCGACGGTGACGCTGGGCAACCTCAATCAGACCTACACCGGGTTGCCGCTGTCGGCGACGGCCACTACCACGCCCATCGGCCTGGCGGTGAACATCACTTATAACGGCAGTCCCACGCCCCCGACCGCGGCCGGCTCGTACCCGGTGGTGGGCACGATCAACGATCCGAACTATCAGGGATCGGCGACCGGCACGATGACCATCAATAAAGCCACGCCCACCGTTACGTGGGCTGCTCCAGCGGCAATCACATACGGCACCCCGCTCAGCGCAACCCAACTCGACGCCACTTCGCCGGTGCAGGGCAGCTTCACCTATTTGCCGGGACCAGGAACGGTGCTCATCGTCGGACCGCACACGCTCACAGCAACCTTCTCGCCAACCGATACACCCGATTACACCACCTCCATGGCAACCGTTTCCCTGACCGTCATCCAGCCCACTCCTCACGTGGCTCTGACCGCCTCCGCCAACCCTGTCTTTACCTCCAACCCCATCACATTCACCGCCATCCTGACTGTTCCTGCCACCTCGACCACCGCGCCCACCGGCACAGTAACCTTTCTAGATGGACCAACCCCGCTCGGTACCGGTGTCGTCACGGCAAGCGTGGCAACCTTGACTGTATCGGCCCCTGCAACCGGCAACCACTCCATCACCGCGGTCTACTCTGGCGACACCAACTATTTGTCGGCCGCCAGTCTCCCACTGCCAGAAACAATCCAGGACTTTACCATCGTTCCGCCGGCAGTAGCAACCGTGCCTGTGCCCTTCGGAGGGCAGGCTACTTATCAGTTTGGGATTAACTCGCTTGGCGGCGACCTGCCAGCAGCGGTGAACTTGACTCTGACCGGACTGCCGCCAGGAATGACCGCTGTCTTCTCTACGGATGTGGTGCCGGCAGGTCTTTCAACTGCCAATGTGACTCTTCAGGTGTCTTTGCCAGGCTATTCCGCGCAGCAAGCGCCCCCAGGTCCCTTCGGAGGACGCTCGCTCCCTCTCGCGTTGGGGCTGATCCTGCTGCCCTTTGCCGGCAGGCTGCGCAAGACCGCTCATCGCTTCCGCAGGGTAGCTGTGCTGACTCTGGCCGGCGCTGCCCTGGCCGTGGGAGTGACCGGATGCCAAATCACGTTTACTCCGAAAACCTATCCTTTAACCGTAACCGCGACCTCCGGTACACTGTCGCATACCACCACGGTGAATATCATCGTGGAGTAAGCCCTGCGCAGAATCGCCAACTCCAGGCTTTTTTGCCAGATCCCGGATTCTCACTGACTGGACCTGCGCTATGCTCATCAGACGATCGATCGTTGCTTTGTTCTCCATCCTGATTGCCGCCGGAGCCTTATCCGCGCGCGCGCAAGTGGTTCCCTCAGCCTACAAGCAGCGGATTGCCGTCAACGTCGGCGTCCTGGGCTCCGCTTTTCAGCCCGACAACGCCGGAGCATTGGCCGCTCAAACCGGCCCCAAACGCCTCTACGGCCCGGGCGCATATGTGGACCTGAAGCTCACTCGCTGGGTTCAGTTCGAAGCCGAGGCGCGCTGGCTGCGCATGAATCCCTACGCCGACATCCGCGAAGACAATTACCTGATCGGCCCCCGCCTGCCCATCGAAAAGTTGCGCTTCTGGCGAGCCACTCCCTACGCCAAAGTCCTGATTGGCATGAGCAGGATGAACTTCTATCTCGACGGCGCGTACGGCCACTATACCGACATCGCCTACGGCGGAGGCGTGGACATCAAGCTCTCCAAGAAGATCACCCTCCGGGCCATCGACTTCGAGTACCAGCAGTGGCTCGGGTGGCCGAATATAACTGGGGTACAGAACACCACGCTCTCGCCCTACGGCGGAAGCGTGGGCGTCAGCTACAAGATCTTCTGAATCCCTGATTATAGCCATGCGCGGGCAGGCGATCCTGGTTGGAATCTCCTGCCCGCGCGTCCTCGCTAACGATGGATTGGGCCCACAACCGGCGTTATGCGCTGCGTCGGCGCTGAACCCTGAAGCAGAATGGTCGGCACGCTCACTCCATCCACCGATGGCGTGACGGACGTGACGCAGACATACCCCTGCGGGCAGACCGGCGCATAGCCGGTCAGCAGCAGCGGGTCCGGACCGGTGTGCAGTCCCGCAACATTCCGCGCGTAGCTCTGCACTTGGTCAGCCATCTTCTGATATGCGGGGTCAACGTGGTCGTCCGTGCATGAAACCAGCGGAACCGGATAGTACCCTTGCGTCTTTTGCACGGCAACCTCGCACAGGTGCTTCATCGTAGGACGCGGGCAATCCAGAACGCTGGGGCTGGTCCGCGGCCCCTTCGGCGGCGCCGGCGGCGCGCTTCTCGTCTCATGCGTGTTGCCCGTTACCGCGCCCGACAAGTTCAGCGTCTTCCCCGATTGGACGGCTCCCGTTGGAGCCCTCGTCGCCTCAACCGGCACCCCGTCAACCGCGCAGTACGCCGCGTACTTCGACGGTGGCCCCAGCGTGCCGTTCTCCAGTTGGCCTTGTGCCAGGTGCATTCGGATCTCCTTCGCCAGAAACGGCCCTTCAGCGGAGGTGTCAAAGGCGCACAGCTTGGGGGCATTCATCGCGCCCGACTGGTGCGCCCAGCTCACGCAATTCTGGTACGTCGATCCTTCGTTGCAGTAGTACACTCCGCCGAAGGTCGGGCACTGCGGCTTCACTTGGCACTGCACTGGTGGCTTGCCCAGGTTCAAGCTGGCCATCACCTCCGCACAGCGTTTCTGTGCATCAAACGTCGGGCACCACAGGTCACCCGTGATCGTGGCCCCCGCCGCAGGAGTCATCATACCCGCCGGTAGGCACCTCAGATCGTTGACGATATTGTGCGCAAAGAGGTTTACAAGCGAGGTTGCGCGCCGGTCAAGGTAGAAGCTGTTATGGCACCAGTTTTGAGTGGTCTGAAATGCAGCCTTCTGACTTGCGGTAAGCGAAGTTGGGGCGATGATCCAGAAGTCGACGTTCTCTACCACTGGCTGAATCGTCAACGTAGTGCCGGCAGAGCCCGGAGAACCCGGCAACGTGGCTAACGCTGTTTGCAGGTTTTGTGCCTTGTAATTTGTAGCGCACCAGTTGGTCATGTAGCTTTCCAGCGCCGCCGGTGTTTTCACCGCCGCATCGTCTGGCGCCATCACCACCTGACGCACGGCTGCGTCCGACTGCGTGTCGATGAAATGTTTACGGACGTTGTTGATAGACTTCATCGAGCCGTTGTTGGGATCCATAATCATGGCGTCCCATTGCTTGTTCACCCCATCCAAGAGCATCGAGGTAGCCTGCCCTATGTCGCCGTCATGCGTGGTTTTGAAGTAGTCGCTATCGGTATGAATTACCTGCAGCGCCGCCTGTTGCTGCGCAAAGACGTGGTCCATGTAGTAGTCCTGCGGACAAAGGGAGGCTGCCTGGCCGCCGGAGGGCGCTCCCGCAAGGCAATATGAGGAATATGGCGGCGTCAAGCGCCAGTTCAATCCCTGGTTGCTGGTCAGAATGTTCTGGAAGAAATCGCGCCATGCAATCTGTACTCCCGTCAACTTGTCTTCGCAGCTCGATGGTTTGATCGTGCACTTGACCGAGTGCCACGCCGCGGAGCCTATCTCTTCGGCGAATTTGACCACAGCTTTGGCTATCGCGTCCAAGTCCTCCCCGACATCAATGAATGCATCGATGATCCCGCAGATGTCTATCCCCCACGCCAGCGCTTCTACGATGGCGCAGACTGCGGCCTCGGCCAGATTCAAAAACAACTCCGGAATATTTAGGGTTCGTATATCGATGTAAACGTCCAGCAGGTCCCAGAACCACGAGGGAACCGCCTGCAGTAATGCCCCGCCAATATAGGTGTCCTTGAATTTGTCGATGCATTTCATCACCGTGACTTCATCCTTGGCGGTGTCAATGCACGAAAAGATATTCATGATGTCGCCGTAGGAGTTGGCCACATCCTGCGGAATGACGTCATACTGCACCAGTAAGTGCTCGATCTTGTTCATGTCGCTGATGGCTTCGCCCATCGAGGGAGTATCCAGCGCGCGCGCCGCCGCCGGAAAAAGGAATCCGCTGAGCAGCATTAGAAAAATCAGTATGCGGGAGTGTTTCATTGCTGCCTCCCTTTCTGCGCCGGGGGCGCAGGAATCGTTGTTGGCGTCCCGCCGCCTTCCGTGCTCTGCAAGTATTGCTGAATCTGTCCCACCGTCACCCTCGTTCCGCGCGGTGATTCCAAAATGGTCTCATTCGCCGGATGAACGGGCAGCAGCTTGTGTACCTGCACATCCGTCAACCCCGTCGCAAATTTGATCGACGGTCCGGTGAGCTTCACCGTCGTCGCCGGCTCGCCGAGCTTGTGCCCCAGCCGCTTTTCAATCGCCGGTTGCAGAGCCTTGATCTGGCCCACCGTCACGCGCCGCCCCGAGGGCAACTGCACGGTATCGCTGTCGCGCATGGTCCGCAGCGCGTTGCCAAGATCTGTGGATGTCTGGATGCGCAGTCCGGTGGCCGCCGGGGCAACCCTAAACACCGACGGGGGAGCGCTGGCCGCCGCCCGTATCTTTTGCGATTGCGCCAGCATTCGCCGCACGTCGCCCAACTGGATGCGACGCCCGTTGGAAAGCTCGATCAGGTCCGTGTCCGGCCTTCCCACCAAGGATTCATGCGTCAGTTGAGGCGAGAACTTGACAATGTGTGGCTGGAGAGCAACCACGCTGCCTGCACCAGGCTTCTGGGCCGGGGCATTCCCGCGCGCCAGCAATAAAACCGATGCAAGAAGAAGAGAACTTAAGACGATTTTGAAAAGTCGCTGTGACATATTTGTCCTTTCGCAGAGAGGTGTCTTTTGCACATGGTCGCCAGGAGAATGTCGCAGGGTGAAAACATCCGGTTTTCACGACGCAAAATCGCCGGCGCCGCATACGTGCACACTGTACCATCGTCAATTGTGTTTTGGACAGCCCTGGTGAGTCCCGGAGAAAGTATTTCTACTCTATAGGTGCAGCGAATTCCTAATGCTCTTCCCTGCCCGGCCGTAGCATCAAATCCTTGATCGCTTCGCGGGGATCCTTGCCCTCGTCCAAAATCAACTCCATCTGCTCGGTGATGGGCATTTCGATCCCCTGCCGTCGCGCCAGCCCCAGCGCCGCGCGCGTGGTCAGAACGCCCTCCGCCACTTTGCCGCCCAGCCCGGCAAGAATCTCCGGCAGCTTCCGCCCCCGGCCCAGCTCCTGGCCTACGGTGCGGTTGCGCGAGAGCGAGCCTGTGCAGGTCAGCACCAGGTCGCCCACGCCGGAAAGTCCGGCCAGCGTCTCGCGCCGTCCGCCGCAGGCCACGGCCAGCCGCGTAATCTCCGCAATCCCCCGCGTCATGAGCGCGGCTGCTGAGTTGTATCCCAGCCCTACCCCTGCCGCAACTCCGGCGGCGATGGCGATTACGTTCTTCAGCGCCCCGCCCATCTCCACGCCAATCACATCCGTCGAAGTGTAGAGCCGCAGCGTCTCCGAGGCCAGCTCCGCTTGCACGCGCGCCGCAACCGCCGCATCGTCAAAGGCCACGGTGATGGCGGTGGGCTGCCCCTGCGCCACCTCCTGCGCAAAGCTGGGTCCGCTGAAGGCTCCAATCGGCAGCCTGAGACTCGTTTCCGTCAGGCACGAGCCAATCACCTCGCTCATGCGAAGCAGGCTGCGATCTTCCACGCCCTTGGTGGCGCTGACAATGATCTGCCCCGTGTGCAGATGAGGGCGCAGGCGCGTAATCGTTGCGCGCAAAAACTCCGAGGGAATCACAGAGACAACAATCTCCGCCTCGCCGACGGCGGCGGTGTCGCCCGTGATTCTCACTCCCGCCGGAATCGGAAAACCCGGCAAAAAAAGCTTGTTTTCGCCAGCGTCTACTATCTGACGCGCAAGCTCATCGCTGTGCGCCCACAGCGCAAGCTCGTGTCCGCCGCGCCGGTCGAGCGATAGCGCGATGGCGGTTCCCCACGCTCCAGAACCCAAAACTGTTATGCGGCTCATGCGGTCTTTTTAGCTCCCAGCTTGGATTCCGTGCCCTTCAGCAGGCGACGGATGTTCTGGTGATGCTTGGCGATCAGCAGCAGCGCGACGGCGATTTCAACAGCCACAAAAAACGGGGTTCTGTCTGCGCACAGATGGATGCGGCCCAGCCACCAGGCAAACAGTGGAAAGCTGCCCGCGCCCAAAATCGATGCCAGCGAGACGTAACGGCTCAGCGCCAACACGATGAAAAAAACGGAGATAGCCGCCAGAGCCGCCCACGGCGACGCCACCAGGAATACGCCAAATCCAGTAGCCACGCCCTTGCCGCCTTTGAAACCCAGCCACACCGGAAAGATGTGGCCCAGAACCGCGACCAGCGCGGCCAGCGCCCGCATGTCGTCCGGCGCGGCGCCGGGCGCAAGCAGCCCGCCCATCGCCCCGCCCAGCCAGACTGCGGCGCAGCCTTTGAGCATGTCCATGAAAAAGGTGGCCGCGGCCAGCCCCTTGCCACCGGAGCGCAAAACATTGGTCGCCCCAATGTTCCCGCTGCCCGTTTGCCGGATGTCCTGGTGGCGAAACAAGCGCACCAGCACGTAGCCGCTTGGAATCGACCCCAGCAGGTAAGCGGCAACCACAATGAGCAGGCAGGCAAGAATCATAACGAGTGAGAGTGTAGCAGGTATCAGGCCCTGCATTGCAATCGAGCAAGCTAAGTCGCACAAATCGCTAACTTGCTAACCTGCTAACCCCGCGCAGCGGGGGCTAACTTGCTGCATTTTTCAAAAATATCAGAATTCCAATCTGCCACTTTCATTTGGGAAGCACGGATTCAGCCCTTTCCAGCGTCACTCCGCGCAGCAAAAAAACCTTGCTCCGCGACAACTCGCCCGTCTTCAGTTCCACGGCATTCTTCGCCACGCCCAGCGTCTCTGCCAGAAACGCAATCAGCGCCTGGTTAGCGCGGCCTTCGAGAGGCGGAGCTTTCACGGCAATCTTCAGTTGCGCCGCCGCCCCCTCGCCATAAATCCCGGTGATGGCCGTCTTCTTTGCGCCGGGTTGCGCGCGCACAGCCAGCGTGACGCCCTCCGAAGTGGAACGCAGCATCAGTCTCGCTCCCCGTTGGCCGCGCGCTCGCCGAACAGCGCCGTCCCTACGCGGATGCGCGTTGCGCCCGCCTCAATAGCCAGCGCAAAATCCTCGCTCATGCCCATCGAAAGCGTCTCCAGCGACAGCCTCGGATGCGCCTTCGCCCAGCGATCCCGCCACTCCCGCAAGCCGCGAAAGCAGGCCCGCGTTTCCGCTTCGGCCACATCGAGAGGCGCAATGGTCATCAGCCCGCGCATCTGCAAATGTTCCAACTCCGGCAACCGCTCCAGCAACTCCGCAGCCTCAGCGGAGTCCGGCTTTAACCCCGACTTGCTCTCCTCCGGGCTGAGCTTCACCTCGATCAAAACCTGCAGCCGCTTGCCGCACTTGGCCGCCGCCTCATTCAGCCGCTCGGCCAACCGCAGCGAATCCAGCGAATCCACCGCATCGAACAATTCCACCGCACGCGCCGCTTTGTTCGATTGCAGATGCCCGATCAGATGCATGCGAATCGGTTGCGCGCCCTTGCGCAGCGGCTCCAGCTCCGCCGCCTTGCCCGCAAACTCCTGCACACGATTCTCGCCGAAGAGCGTCAGCCCCAGCGCCGCAGCCTCGGCCACCGTCGCCGCCGGAAACGTCTTCGTCACGGCCATCAGCTCCACCTCGCCGCGCCCGCGCCCCACCCGCCGGCAAGCCGCCTCAATCGCTTCTTCCAGCCGTTCGAGATTGTCAGCAAGCGTAGTCATCGTGCTCCTGCGTCATGCGACGCACAAAGTGTCAGGGCATGACTTTAGTCGTGCCGTAAATGCTCGAAAATAACTTTGGGCTTTAGCCCCTGAGGAACGTTTTACTGTCTGCCCCACCGCAGGTGGCCTTGCACCCCAGCTCTCCCCGCCTGCATACAATCTAACTATGTGGACAGTCATTCTGCTCATCTTCTCCAACATCTTCATGACCTTCGCTTGGTACGGCCACCTGAAGTTTCGCCAGGAGGCGCTCTGGAAGGTCATCCTCGTCAGTTGGGGCATCGCCTTCTTCGAGTACCTGCTCCAGGTCCCGGCCAACCGCATCGGCGCCGCTCGATTCTCGCCCGTTCAACTCAAAGTGATGCAGGAGATCATCACCCTGGTGGTCTTCGCCGTCTTCACACTCTTCTACTTCAACGAACATCTGCGTTGGAATCACGCCGCCGCCGGTGTTTGCCTGGTAGCGGCGGGGTTCTTCGTCTTCCACACCTGGTAGCGGCTTAATGCCCCTGCTCCTCCAGAAACTTCTCCGCCTCCAGCGCGGCCATGCACCCCGACCCGGCGGCCGTAATCGCCTGCCGGTACCGCCGGTCCTGCACGTCTCCGCAGGCATAAATCCCCGGAACCACCACGCCATCCTTCGTCACCAGCACGTTGCCCGTAGTCCGAATGTAGCCGTCCTCGTCCAGATCAATCTTTCCGGCAAACATCTTCGTATTCGGCTCGTGCCCGATGCCCAGGAAGAGCCCGCTGATCGGCAAGATACTCTCTTCGCCGGTCTTCACATCGCGCAACCGCAGTCCCTTCACTTCCTTATCTTCCTCGCCCAGCACTTCCTCGATCACCGTGTTGGTGCGCATCGCGATCTTCGTATGAGTCGCGGCCCGCTCCAGCATGATCTTTGAGGCGCGGAAGGCATCGCGGCGGTGCAGTATCGTTACCTTATCAGCGAAGCGGGTGAGAAAGTGCGCCTCTTCCATCGCCGAGTCGCCTCCGCCCACCACCGCAATCTCCTTGCCGCGAAAGAAAAATCCGTCGCACGTGGCGCAGCTTGAAACCCCATGCCCGATTAGCGCCTGCTCGCTCTTCAACCCCAGCCAGCGCGCGCTCGCCCCGCTGGCCACTATCAGCGTCCGCGTCACGATCTCGCCCGCCGAAGTCTGCAAACGGAAGGGATTTTCTTTCAGATCCACCGAAGCCATGTCCGCCTGCTGGAACGTCGCCCCAAACCGCGCCGCCTGCTTCTTCATGTTGTCGATCAACTCCGGCCCCTGAATCCCCTCCGGCCAGCCCGGAAAGTTCTCCACCAGAGTGGTCATCGAGAGCTGGCCCCCGGGCTCGTGGCCCTCCAGAATCAATGGGTTGAGCCCGGCGCGGGCCGAATAGATTGCGGCTGTGAGCCCGGCGCAGCCGGAGCCCAGTATTACGGTCGAACGAATCTCTGTCATATGCTTTCCTTGCTTGATTTTAGTCCCCCACCGGCGTTGCCGACCCGCGAAGCATGAAACTGTAGCGCCGGCCTCCCGACCGGCTGTACTGNNACGCACGGTGCTTATTCTTCAATGACTTGCGTTTTTGTTTCTTTGTAGCTCTTGCCGCGAGCCGCCACATCTCTTCTGATGAGTTTCAGGCCGTTTTTGACTCTGTTCCTGCTCCGCAATACAACAAAATCTTAATGCCGCCGAGTGCCGAATATCGTCGGCCACCTATCTTGAGGCTGCAATGGTTCTACTGGCGCGAAGAGGCGCGGACGGAAAGGCCTTGGAATGATGATTCGGGGCTGTTTATAGGAGAAAAACCGGATTTTTCCGGTGATTTTCGGAGGCCAAATCTCACGATGTGGAATATTTTGGGCATAATTATTTTCCACAGGCATTGATTTCAAAGGGGTTAAAAATTATCTGCAAGATTTTTCGGGAAATTTATACCCCCGGGGGGTAGGGGG
>PMGP01000303.1:4010-12065 GCA_003156235.1 Acidobacteriaceae bacterium | reverse complement strand
GCCTGGATGTAAACCCGCTCAGATAAACTCAACTGCTCGTAGTACTTCCCCATGCAACATCATCCCAAAGCGAAATGTTGCACTTCGAGATTGAGCGCGGCGACTGATAGTTGGCTGGTCACATTTTTTCACTGATCACAGGTGCGACATCATTGTGCGCTATCATGTGAGATAAATCACGTTTGCTCTTTGCGGAGCAATTCGCGATAGAATCTACATCACGATAATGAGATTTTTTGCCAAATCCGTCGCCATAGCACTCAGCATCCTGCTGTGGTCGCTCCCTGTGCTCGCGGAGATCCCATGCGCTGGGAGCAGTTGCGCCACGGATCACTGCGCGAGTTGCTGCCAGGGAATGGGTATGGACGAAGCGGCGATGAATGCGCCGGCGGCGATGGCGCTCACCCTGACTCCAACGGAGTCTTCTGCGCCCCTGTGCAACTGCGTTGCAGTTCGTGAAGTATCGGCGCCGGTGATGATCCAAGAGGCGCAGAAGCTCGCGGCGGCAGCTACATCCTCGGTGGATTTCGCATTGCCTCTGCCGGGTCTTGCGCAATTTGCGCCGGAGGGCGATCGAACGCCGCCTCTGCGTGCCTTCAGTTGCCGCTCCCAGTCCGTCCTCTGCACTTTTCAGATCTGATTGCTCCCTCGAAAAGAAAAACTGCGGCTCCCGCAAGGGATCTGCTAGCCTTTTCTCCAATCAATCGAGGAGCAAACCATGAAATCTCCATGGCTATACGCCCTATTGGTGGCGTATTCGGCAACGTCGGGATGGGCGCAGCAAGGCCAGACCGCGCCGCAAACCGACGGCAATCGTACCCCTGCTGATGTGCAGGTACTTCGCCTGGACGATGTCGTTCGCGAGGCGCTCGAAAAAAGCCCGGAGGCGGAAAGCGCTCTGCACGCGATCAAGGCGCTGCAGTATCGCATTGCTCCGGCCAAAGCCCTGCCCGACCCCACGGTTGCAGTGGGATGGGCGGGCAACCCGGCGCCCTTCAGCATCATGGCGCACGATGCGTCGAGCTATCGCGGCGTGACGGTCTCCGAGCAGTTTCCCTTTCCCGGCAAACGGAAGCTGCAAGGGGCCATCGCGGGCAAGGACGTGGAAGCCGCGCAAGCCAATTATGAGGCGATTCGCCGCCGCCTCACGGCCGAAGTCAAAGCCGCCTACTACGAGTACTTTTACGACGATAAAGCCCTGCAGACCGCCCATCGCAACAAGGCGACGCTGGAGGAGCTGGCGCAGATCGCCGCCGCCCAGTATCGCGCCGGCAAGGCTGCGCAACCCGATGTGCTGCGCGCCCAGGTCGAGGTTTCGCTGCTGCTCAAAAAGATCGTTGAGCTGGAGGCGCAACGCTCGGCGGCGCAGGCGCAGCTCAATGCGCAGATGCAGCACGCCCCCGAGTCGCCTCTGCCGCCGGCTGAAGAAGCCGAGCCCGCCGCGATGCCAGCCTCGCTCGATCAGCTTTACGCACTCGCGGCGGAAAATGATGCCGATGCGCAAGGCGATCAAAAGCTGATCGAACGCGGCCAACTGGCCGTGGCGCTGGCCGAAAAGCAGCTCCGCCCCGATCTGGGCGTCAGCTATATGTTTCAGCAGCGTGCGGATCAGCCGGACATGAACGGACTCACCTTCAGCGTGAATCTTCCCATCTTCTCCAAGTCGAAGCAGCGTCAGGCGATCGGCGAGGCCAGCGAAAACCTGATCAGCGCGGGAAAGACGCGCGATGGGCGATTGAATCAACTTCGACTCGCCGTGCGGCAGCAGTATCTGGCGGCCAAGGCGGCGGAAAAGCTGATGAGCCTTTATACAAAGGGCGTGATTCCGCAGGGCTCGCTGGCGCTGGAGTCGTCGATGGCCTCGTATCAAACCGGCAAGATCGCCATTCAGCCGGTCATCGAAAACATCACCACTCTGCTCGATTATGAGACCGACTATTATCGCCAGCTAGCCGACTATCAAACCGCTCTGGCTCGCATGGAGAGCCTGACGGGAGAGGTGGCCCCGGCTCTCCCCAGTGTTGCAGAGCCTGCCAAGCAGCTCGTCCCGAAGGAGAAGTGAGTATGCGCCTGAATGCCGCCATGAATCAAAGAACTCTCGGCTTCGTCAAAAAAGGAATCGCTCTGGCGCTGCTCGCTATCGCGTTGGTTGCGGTCTATCTCGCCGCCACACATCGCTGGCCGTTTGCGCAGCGTGCGGCGCAGCAGGCCACCGCGAAGAGCTACGTCCTCTATTGGTACGATGCGATGAATCCGCAGAACCACTACGACAAGCCCGGCAAGGCCCCGGATGGCATGGATCTGGTGCCGATGATGGCCGCGCCGCAGGCGCCCGCCCAAAGCAACATTCTTTACTGGTATGATGCGATGAATCCGCAGAACCATTACAGCAAGCCGGGCAAGGCTCCAGATGGCATGGATCTTGTGCCGATGCCGGCTGCGTCACTGGCGCAGTCGAGCGGCGATAAGCTGCAACCAGGCGCCATTGTCGTGCCCGCAGAGAAGCAGACTCTTGCTGGAGTGCGCACCGCATTGGTGGAACGCAAGGCCCTGGCCCGCGAGATTCACACCACCGCCGAGATCGTCGCCGACGAAAGCAGAATCTCCCACGTGCACGTGAAGGTTTCAGGATTTATTGATCGTGTCTATGTCAATTCCATCGCACAGTTGGTGCGCAAGGGGCAGCCGCTCTTCACCTTTTACAGTCCCGATCTGGTGGCCACCGAAGAAGAGTACCTGATCGCCAAGCGCGGCGACCGCACACTGGCCAGCGCGCCCTTCAAGGAGATCGCGCAAGGCGCGCAATCGCTGCTGGAATCCGCTCGTCAAAGGCTTCGCTATTGGGACATTTCCGACGAACAAATTCGCCAGCTCGATCAAAGCGGCAAGGCCATCCGCACGCTGACAATCTACTCGCCGGTCAGCGGATTCGTCACCGACCGCAAGGCCTATCCGCAGGCTTCGATCACGCCCGATACGGAGCTCTATACGATCTCCGATCTGTCGAGCGTGTGGGCTCTGGCCGACATTTATGAAAACGAAGTGCCCTACGTTCGCGTGGGCCAGCGCGTTACTTTTACGCTGAGTTACTACCCCGGAAAGACGTACTCGGGAAAGATTTCCTTCATCTATCCGACGGTCGATCCGCAGACGCGCACCGTCAAGGTTCGCGTGCAGTTGGCCAATCCTGGCTACATCCTCAAGCCGCAGATGTTCGCCGACGCGCAGGTGCACGTGGATTATGGCACGCAGATCGCGGTGCCGCGCGAGGCCGTTGTTGATTCCGGCGCCGAGCAGCAGGTTTTTGTGGCGCAGGCGGGGGGCGTCTTTGTGCCGCGCAAGGTCACGCTGGGCGCTACCGTCGACGATCAGGTCGTGGTTCTTTCTGGATTGAAGGCCGGTGAAACCGTTGTAACTTCAGGAAATTTTCTGATCGATTCCGAAAGCCGCCTCAAAGGCGCGCAGAACCCTGCACAGCACTGAGGAGAGGCGTCATGATCGATAGAATCATCGAATTCAGCGACAAGAACAGGTACCTGATTCTGCTGCTTGCGGTGGTCGCGATCCTGCTGGGTTGGCGCTCGATGCGCGCGACCAAGCTGGATGCGATTCCCGATCTCTCCGAGACCCAGGTGATCGTTTACGCCAAGTGGGATCGCAGCCCGGAGATCATGGAGGATCAGGTCGCGTACCCCATCGCCTCGGCGTTGCTGGGACTGCCCAAGGTCAAGGACGTGCGCGCCTATTCCGACTTCGGGTACTCCTACATTTACATAGTCTTCGAAGAAGGCACCGATATTTATTGGGCGCGCACACGCACGCTCGAATACATGAATGCGATTACTCAGCGGCTGCCCAAGGGCGTGAACGTTGAGCTGGCCAAAGATGTTACCGCGGTGGGATGGATCTATCAGTACGCACTGGTCGATACCACCGGCCGTTACAGCATCGAGCAACTGCGTTCCTACCAGGACTGGTACATGCGCTATGCACTGCAAACGGTTCCGGGCGTGGCCGAGGTCGCGCCGGTGGGCGGCTTCGTGCGCCAGTATCAGGTGAATGTCGATCCAAACAAACTGCTGGCCTACCGCATTCCCATTCAGACGGTCAGCGATGCGGTACAGAAATCCAATAATGATGTGGGCGGACGGCTGGTCGAGTTCACCGGACGCGAATATATGGTGCGCGGGCGCGGCTACATTCGCTCTCTCGATGACATTAACAATATAGTCGTCTCTTACAATGCGCAGACCGGAACCCCGGTGCTGGTGCGCGACGTCGCGACTGTTGCTTTCGGTCCCGATCTGCGCCGCGGCGCTGCCGACCTCGACGGAAAAGGCGAAGCGGTAGGCGGTGTAGTCATCATGCGCTTCGGCGAGAACGCCGAGAAGGTCATCGAGCGAACCAAGGAGAAGATCAAAGAGATCGAGCCGACGCTGCCCGCGGGCGTAAAGATCGTTCCTACTTATGATCGTTCCGAGTTAATCGACCGCGCGGTTGAGAATCTCAGGCACACTCTGATCGAAGAGCTGGTGATCGTCAGCATCGTAGTGCTGATCTTTCTCTGGCACTTGCGTAGCGCGCTTGTTCCTATTCTGATTATTCCTGTCACCGTGATCCTGGCCTTCATCCCCATGCAACTGTCAGGGATGACGGCTAACATCATGTCTTTGGGTGGCATAGCCGTGGCCATCGGAGCGCTGGTCGATGCCTCGATTGTGCTCGTCGAGCAGACGCACAAGAAGCTGGAGCAATGGCAGGCGGCGGGCCGTCCCGGCTCCTCGCACGCCGTGGTGCTGGCGGCAGTCAAAGAGGTCGCCGGCCCGAGCTTCTTTGCGCTGCTGGTCATCGCGGTGGGATTTATTCCCGTCTTTACCCTCGAAGGCCAAGAGGGCCGCCTCTTCAAGCCGCTGGCCTTCACCAAGAACTTCTCTATGGCGATTGCCGCGCTGCTGTCGATCACGCTGGCGCCCGCGCTGCTGCGCTTTCTCTTTTCGCGCATCGATGAGCTTCACTTCCGGCCCCGGTGGCTGGCCAGAATCGTCAACTCCATCTATGTCGGCAAGATCCACAGTGAGGAAGAGCATCCCATCAGCCGCCCGATGATGAAGATCTATCATCCGGTGGTCGAATTCGCGCTCGATCATCGCTGGCTCACGGTCTCTTTGGCGCTGCTGGCGATGGTCCTCACCATCCCGGTCTACTTCAAGCTGGGCTCGGAGTTTATGCCCTCACTCGATGAAGGAACGCTGCTCTATATGCCCTCGACGCTGCCCGGCATCTCGGTCGCTGAAGCGACGCGGCTGCTCGAAGAGCAAGACAAGATACTGAGCAGTTTTCCCGAAGTGGAGAGAGTCTTCGGCAAGGCTGGCCGCGCCGAGAGCGCCACCGATCCTGCGCCTTACTCGATGATGGAAACGACCGTCGTGCTCAAAACGCAAGATAAGTGGCCCCGGCTGGAGCGCTGGTACACAAAGCAAATGCCGCAGTGGACGTGGCCCGCGCTGCGCACGATCTGGCCCGATCACATCAGCACGCAAGAGCTGATTTATGGCCCCGGAGGATTGAACGAAGCCTTGCAGATTCCCGGCGTCTCGAACGCCTGGACGATGCCCATCAAAGCGCGCACCGATATGCTTTCCACCGGCATTCGCACCCCGCTCGGCATCAAGGTGCAAGGCGCCGATCTCGATCAGATTCAGCAGATCGGCGCGCAGATCGAGAATGCTTTGAAGAATGTGCCCGGCACCGCCAGCGCTTTTGCCGAACGCACCAGCGGCGGATTCTTTCTCGACTTCGACCTCAGGCGCGATCAGTTAGCTCGCTATGGACTTACTATCGACGACGCGGAAAACGTGGTCACTTCGGCGATTGGCGGCGATGCGATGACCACCACCATCGAAGGCCGCGAGCGCTACACGGTCAATGTGCGCTATCTGCGCGACTACCGCAGTGACATCGATTCCCTGCGGCGCGTGCTGGTGGCCACTCCCTCCGGCGCGCAGATTCCGCTCGGGGAGATCGCCGATATCCGCATGAAAAGCGGGCCGGGAATGATCCGCGACGAAAATGGCCGGCTGAGCGGCTACGTCTACGTCGATGTATCGGGGCGTGATATTGGCAGTTATCTCAAGGATGCAAAAAAAACCGTCTCCGAGAATGTGAAGGTTCCGACCGGTTACCAGCTCATCTGGAGCGGACAATACGAGTTCATGCAAAGAGTGGCGGAACGGCTGAAGCTGGTGGTGCCGATTACGCTCTTCATCGTGACGCTGCTGCTCTACTTCAATACCGGCTCGGCGGCGAAGACTGCGATTATCCTGCTGGCCGTGCCATTCTCGGCGATCGGCGCCGTGTGGATGCTCTATCTGCTGCATTACAACATGAGCATCGCCGTGTGGGTGGGCCTGATCGCGCTGCTCGGCGTCGATGCGGAAACCGCTGTCTTTATGCTGATGTATCTGGACCTGGCCTATAACGAAGCCATGCAGAAGGGCGCCATTCATGGATGGAACGATCTGCGCGAGGCGATCATGCACGGCGCGGTAAAGCGGCTGCGCCCCAAGGTGATGACGGTTGCCTGCATGGTCTTCGGATTGTTGCCCATCATGTGGTCTGCGGGAACGGGCGCCGATGTGATGAAACGCATCGCCGCGCCAATGCTGGGTGGCATTCTCACTTCGTTCCTGATGGAGTTGGTGGTTTATCCCCCTATCTTTGCTATCTGGAAGTGGAATTGGGAGGTCAAGCCGGCGCAGAAACGCTTGATGCGGGCGACTGAGTCCAACCTTTCATCTTGATTTTTCGCGCGAAGTTCTGGCCGCTTCGCGCACGAGTCAAACCGGCAAGTTAAACCCCAAACCTTCAAGGAGAAAACAATGAAAGCTCAGAGAATCTTCAGCGCGGCCATACTGCTTGCTTTGCTCATGCCTGCTTTGCGCATGGCCAACGCGGCTGCACAATCCTTCACCGGCGTCATCAGCGATTCGATGTGCAAGCAGAAGCACATGATACCGGGCAAGACCGATGCCCAATGCGTCGAAGAGTGCATCAAGGCCGGGGCAAGCTACGTCCTGGTCTCAGGCGGCAAGGTCTATACGCTCAGCGTCAAGAAGGGACTTATTGCGCCCTTTGCCGGAAAGAAGGTGCAGATTCAGGGTGAACTCAACAGTAACTCCATCACAGTTATTGCTATTCATTAGCCTGCGTCAGGTCCAGCGATGCGTTCAGCAAGATGGTGGCCAGGCGCGCATACTCTGGCTGCTTGTAGACCTCGTGCTCGCGCTCCAGAATGCGCCGTGTGGCCGGGCCGCTCAAGGTCTCGTGCGCCTCGTCGACCGAGGCCAGCAACTCGATGTCGGCTCGCGTATAGAGTTGCGCGAAGCGCCGCCGCCGATAGACCGTCACCTGGACCCGTCCGCTGACCGTATAGCGCGCGATCAGCCGCGTGACCTGCGCCCGGCTCAGCCCGGTCATCTTCTCGATGTAGCGCCGCACCAGGCCTCGCGCAGCCTTGCCCAGCAGGGCGTACTGCTGCCTAACTAGTCGATCCTGAAATACGCGCAACCTATTATTAAATCAATGACATACGTGCTGGTTTGGTGATATAATATTCTCAGTAAGCGCAGTTATATAAACGATTTCCCGGGAAATCGATGCGTCCGAAAGCCGAGCCGAAGCAGCCACAGCGGGAGTTATTCCAGGTCGATTTGAGCAGTTGATCGACCTTCGTCATCCGTTAGCCGTCCTTGTTGCGTATTCCGGTGAAGTGGGCCAGAGTCGGAGCGAAGCGACGCTGGTTGTTTTCTTACATTAGCTACATGGCCCACATGAGTCAAGAAAAGGGTAAGTAAAACCTCAAGAAGCATCATTCCGTTTCCGTCTTGCCGAGTGGCAGGATCTTGAATTCCGTTGGATGTGGGCCAGCGTTCCATTCGATGTGGGCCGGCATTCCGTTGATGCGGGGCAGTCGATGGCTGCCCCGCGGGTTGTGGCGTCAAGGTTTTGCTTGACTTCCTTTTTGCCATTGTTGTTCCATCCGTGCCATCTTCGATC
>PMGP01000303.1:0-3968 GCA_003156235.1 Acidobacteriaceae bacterium | reverse complement strand
TTATCTGTTCCATGGAGACCCCTCGTCGGTACATGCCGAGCGCCAGCTTTTCATCGGCGGCTGAGAAGCTGGCCTGAACGCAAGCCGGAGCCAGGAACAGGCCGCGCACTCTCTCGACGAACTCTCTCTCCGGCCCGAGTGTAGGTTTCCGCCCCTGGTACGGCTATTCTGAAAGCACGATGTGTGGCCGCTACGCCCGAAAATCCGCGCAAGAGCTTTTGGCTGAGTGGTTTGAGATGGATCTCGAACAGATGCGTTGGGCGCCCACCTGGAACGCTGCCCCGCAGAGCTTTCAACCGGTGGTGCGGCTCAGCAGCGGCGGCAGCCAGCGCGAGGCGGCTCTCTTGCGCTGGGGGCTGGTGCCCTCCTGGGCCAAAGACGCCCGCGTCGGATTGATCAATGCCCGCGCAGAGGAAGTAGCCACAAAGCCCGCCTTCCGCGTCGCACTGAAGAAGCGCCGCTGCCTGGTCCCCGCCGACGCCTACTACGAGTGGCGACAGACCGGAGCCAAAACAAAGCAGCCCTATGCGATCGCGCTCGCGAGCGGCGAACCAATAGCCTTTGCCGGCCTATGGGAAAGCTGGCGCGACGCCGGCGGCGATGCGCTGGAAACTTTCACGATTCTCACCACCGCCGCCAACGAGCGGCTGGCCTCGATTCACGACTGTATGCCGGTCATTGTCGAGCGCAAGGACTACGACCGCTGGCTCGATGCGGACGAGAAAGCAGCGCCGCACGCAGACCTTCTGCATCCCTATGCAGCAAACCAAGTGCGCGCCTGGCCAGTCAGCGACCGCGTCGGCAACATCCGCAACAACGACGCATCCCTGCTCTATCCAGTCGACACTCCGGATAAACCCGCTCAAGGGCAGTTGTTTTGATTGCACTTCTGAAGCAAAGGTGACTTATGAGGACCATTCGGTCCTCTTTGAGTGATTTGGTGATTGCGTACTCGGCAGTAAGCGGTAAGCTATCCGAGATATTATTGCTCGGCCTCTAATGGCTCGCCTCGTGGATGCGCTCGGCTGTAAGCAGCACATAGGCGGGTTGATGAACAAGTACCTCATGCTTTTCCTGACGGTCACTTTGACTTTTATGTGCCGCAATCATCAACGCGGCAAACGTGCTGACGGCCGCAATTGTGACGGAGGGGTTTGTGGTGCCTAGGGCAACAATTTCAAAAGCAAGCGCCAGCCCTCCAAACAGCTTCTCCCTCCTTCGAACGGAGGGTAAGCTGAGACTTGCGAGCTGGCCTTGCAGCTCCCGCGCAGCTATCCGAAGTTCGGCCGCTGCTTCGAGAGCACGTTCTTCTTCTGCCTCATCCGAGACGTCCTTCAGCGACATGAGCTCCCGCTGCACCTTCGCCCGAAATGCAGGCAATGCCTTTTGTGCTTCCTCCCGCACCTGCAACGCTTGAGATGCAGTCAAATGTTGCAGGGCAGGCAACTGGATGGTCCGCAACATTGACCAGTCTGGCAATGTTGAGCCAACTTTGCGGCCATCCAGTAGCCGGTATGCTGCAGCCTCTTCTGGCGTGCTCGTGACCACGGTAGTATTACAGCGGTTGCCGTTAAAACTATCGAACACCACATCATGCGCGCATTGAGCGCAATGTTCCTGTAGAACATTGCTATATTGCCGAACGAGATTCATCGCACTCTTGCCGGTCAACAATGTGTCCGGCCTTGTTGCTGCAATTGCTTCCCTGGTCGCTGGAGTTGTAAATCGAAACTCGACCCCGCTGTTCATGAACAGCGGCGAGCCAAAGGACAGGCGCCATCGCCGGCCATCTTTGTATCTGAATACGTCCGGTGAGGAATGTGTGAACTCTTGCCACAACCGGCTTGTGACCTGCTCTCGTTCCGACTCCATCACCTTCGCGCAATTGGGGCAGGATAGGTAGGCGGCTGGGCTGAAAACAATGACGCCGGCCTCAAGTAACGGTTTCAGGACCTTCAGTACATTTAAGGACCAGAGTACTTCTCCGGCGGTTGCCTCGATATAGGTGAAGCTGAATGGGTCCGGTATAACAACCCGATCAGAATAAAGACAAGCTGTGCGTGCAAAGTGGTGCGCGTAGTTTATTACGCACTGAGGCTCTTGACACTTGCCCGCGGAGGAGAGCGGGTTTAGCCCACTTCCGGCATAGATATCAAACTTGCTGGGCCGCGCTCTGAGGCGATCGGCATACTTGAAAGTACTAATCCCCGCACAGCACTGATCGAAAAAATCTTTAACGAATGACCTATCGCTGAGCCTTTTACGAACATCGGCCAGCACGAATTGATTACCCCGGAACTCGTCCAGCATGAACGCGATCGACGGTGGAAGTTCGGCGGGCACGGTTACACTATACATCACCCCGCCGGATTACTCCCTGGAGACGCCGATCGCGCCATAAATGATTGGTCCGCGCGGACAGGATAAGAAGCTCGATACTGGCGGACGTGCTGCACAGCTCTAAACCATTCTGGCACATGAATATGACACCTGAGGAACATCATGAGAAGTTGTCTATTTCACCCAGCCGACAGGCGCCGTTGCTCCAGTTCACGGCGTGAGCGGTCCAGCTCCTCTGCGATGATTTTCTCGTCCGGCAGGATAGTTTGGTACTCGGATGCAAGAATCTTGTTGGGGAGATTGTCGAGGGCGTAGCGGGCTTCCGCGGCACCCTTTTCCGCACAGAGAATCAGGCCAACTGGCGGGTTTTCTCCGGGTTTCATCCAATGTTCGCGGGCGTAGTTGAGGTAAAGGTGCATTTGACCGGCGTCCGCATAGCTGAACTTCCCGATTTTTAGGTCCGCCAGAAGCAGACAACGTAGACGGCGGTGGAAGAAGACGAGGTCGATGCGGAACCAGGAGTCGTCAATGCGGAGGCGGCGCTGGCGGCCTACGAACGCAAAATCGTCGCCCAATTCCAGCAGGAAATCGGTGAGGTGCTGGGTGAGCGCCTCTTCCAGATCCGATTCTGAATATTCGTCTTTGAGGTCGAGGAATTCGAGAACGAATGGGTCTTTGATGGCTTCTTCCGGTGTGATTGTGTCGCCCGGTTCGGCGGTCTCAGTCTTCTGGAGCATGGCGGTCTTGTTCTGCGAGAGCGCGATGCGCTCGTAAAATTGGCTGCCGATTTGACGATCGAGCTGCCGGACGGACCATCCTGAACGGAGAGCTTCAGTTTCGTAGAAGTCCCGCGCCTCTGGACGCTTGACGGCAAGCAGCCGGACGTAAGCGGACCAAGGCAACGCAAAGCGAGAGGCGAGGGCTGAGAGGGTTGAGGTGCCGTCATCTATAGTTATTGAGCGATTGAGTAGTTGAAGATTTTGCAGACGGTGTCTGCAAAATCTTTTCCTCAGACCAAGCCAGGTAAAAGCTTCTCATTTGGGCAAGATTGCGTGCCCCAAAGCCTCTTCCGAAGGAAACTGAGAGGTCTTCCGCTAATCGCTGGATGAGCTCTTCTCCGTACCCGGCCCTCTTCTCCCCGGCTTGTTCAGACTGAACGATTCTTCGCCCAATTTCCCAATAGGTCGCGGTCATGATCGAATTGACATTTCGGACGGCGGTGGAGCGTGCCGCTTTTAGCAGTTCGACGATTCCTGTGCGGATGTTGTCGTAATTTTCAGGCATGATGGTCAGGTCGGTCATCGCGATTCCTCCGTTTCCTGTCCGTGGATTCGGCTGCGGACGTTGTGGAGGCCGGCGCAGCCTCCATTCTACTGTTTGCATCCGTCAGACTCCCATCTCGATTCCCTGGGCGATGGACGGTGTTTGCGAGACTTCCAGCGCGGAGGTCTTGGAGACATCGGCGCTGAGTTGCGGGTTGAGTTTGGTGATGTCGTCTGTATAGAGCGTGGCATCGTGACTGGCGCGGGAGATGGAGACGTAGCCGAAGCGGGAGTTGAGCAGGTCCGGGTGGACGCTGGTATCGGCGTGAACGAGGACGCGTTCGGCGGTGAGGCCCTGGGAGCTGT
>PMGP01000017.1 GCA_003156235.1 Acidobacteriaceae bacterium | reverse complement strand
CCGGCCTGCGTCATCTGCGGAGCCGAGGTCAGCTCGTCGAGAAAAAGGATGCCCTTCCCGGCGGTGGGAAGAAACTTGGGCGGCACCCACTCGGTCTGGTCCTCTTTGATGCGCGGCAGTCCCCGCAGATCGACCGGATCGAGCTGCACGGCGCGAATATCAAGGAACTCAAAGTCGAGATCGTCCGCAACCTGCGCGACGATTTGCGATTTGCCGACGCCGCACGCGCCCCAGATATGCAGAGGCACGCGTTCGCCAATCAGCGCATGAAGCGCCTCATAAAGCTTGGATGGTTTCATTTGGATTTACCTCAGGCGGATTGCTGGTTCGGGTGTGAAGAAAGGCCAGTCGACATCGGCGTTCCCGGTACTGATCTCAAAATACAGTCGGCGAACTGCGGTGCGAAAGACCCGTTGTGCAGTGGCAGGGCCTAATCTAACCATCCCATGATGCCCATTTGTGATAGCCGTCACGAGGTGGTTTCAGGATTTATATTATCTATGAAGGATCGTGCCACGAATCTAATAATCGTGCTACTCTGAGAATTCACAGGTAATTCGAAATTCTTTTCGGGAGTACGTGTGGGCGTTCTGAGCAGAATCGGAGTTGCGCTGGATTCGGACCTTCTGAATCGGTTTGATCGCTTGATTGAGCAGCGTGGTTACACCAACCGCTCCGAAGCCTTTCGCGACCTCATCCGCGACCAGTTGGTGGCTGTACATACTGCTACCCCGGACGCTGCTGTTGTGGGAACCATCACCCTCATCTACGACCACCACGCCTCCGGCATCACCGAGAAGTTGACCGAGTTGCAGCACACCCAGCATGAACTGGTGGTCTCGACCAGCCACGCGCATCTTGACCACGACTCTTGCCTAGAGGTGTTGATCGTGCATGGAAAATCCGTCCAGGTGGCCAAGTTTGCTGATCGGTTGATTGGCCTCAAAGGCGTACAGCACGGGCGCTTAGTAATGACAGTGCCAGCGCACTCGCCGGATCGATGTCGCAAGTAGGGCACAAAACCAGCTAGAGCCACTGATCCCGTCATAATCTGCAATCAAATTTCACAGCAACATTCCAGCAAAGGAGTAACCATGAAACCGCGTAGCACGAAATTTATTATCGTAGCACTATCTCTTGTTTTTCTTCTTCTCTCCATCGGCGCGGCTGCGCAAAGCGGCGTGGTGCTCAATCCGCAGGGTCACCCGGTCGCCACGAGTGATAAGGTTTATCAGTCTCTGCTATCAGGAACTGTCGTTGACACGTCTGGCGCGGTGATTGCCGGGGCTACCGTGCAGGTTCAAAGCGCGAATGGCACTGTACAAAGAACGACACGGTCGGAGACTAACGGCTTCTTCATTCTTTCTGGACTCGCGGCAGGTAATTATCGACTCGACGTGTCGAATCCCGGTTTTGAAACCAAAGAAATCCTTGTCACCATAGAGGCCGCCGGGGTGCCAGCCCCGCTGCGCATCTCTCTGGCAGTGGGCTCCGTGAGCACCACCATAAGCGTGCAAGGCCGGGAGGATGACCTGATCGGAATAGCCGAATCCGGCACCCAGGGAACGGTGGGCGCAACGGAAATCGAAGATCGTCCGATTCTTCGTTCGGGAGAAGTCTTGGAGACGGTTCCCGGCCTCATCATCACGCAACATGCCGGCGGCGGCAAGGCCAACCAATATTACCTTCGTGGCTTCAATCTTGACCACGGCACTGATTTCGCCATTTTCATCGACGATATGCCGCTGAATCTGCCGTCGCACGCGCACGGCGAGGGCTACTCGGACATGAACATCGTCATCCCGGAGTTTGTGAAGCGGGTAAATTTCGAGAAAGGCCCTTATTACGCAAATATTGGCAACTATGGATCGGCTGGATCGGCTCATGTGGAATATTTCCGGACGCTGGAGAAGAACTTCGCCAAGGTGGAAGGCGGCACCTATGGCTATGGGCGGGCGGTTTTCGGCGCATCGCACAAGCTCGGACCGGGCAGCCTGCTTGCCGGCGCAGAGGTGTATTACGACAACGGCCCGTGGGTACATCCGGATGCGTTTACCAAAATCAACGGCCTGCTGACCTACAGCCAGGGAGATGACGCCAATGGGGCCAGCGTCACGGCCCGCGGCTACCACGGAAGATGGCACTCAAGCGATCAAATCCCCGTAAGCGCAGTGGCTCTGGTTGGTTTATACGGCACTTTGGACCCGACCGACGGTGGCCACTCGCAGCGTTATAGCTTGCAGGGCGAGTGGCATCGGCAGGGAGCAAATTCCGCGTCGAAAATCATGGCCTACGGATTTTATTACGATCTCGATCTATTTTCCGATTTCACGTATTTTCTGGTGGACCCCGTGCGCGGCGACCAGTTCGAACAGCAGGATCGGCGCTGGGTGGCCGGCTTTGACGCGCACCACACGGTCTTCAGCCAATGGGCTGGCCGCAAAGTGGAATATACAGTTGGCCTGCAACTGCGCAACGATTGGATACACAACGGCCTTTATGCAACGGAAAACCGCGTGCGCATGGAAAAATCCGATTACAACACCGACGACTCGACTCCCCCAACGTTGCCCGCGACCAGGGAGCGGGACCGCTTTACGGATACGATCGTAGGTTTTTACGCGGAAAACAAAATTCAGTGGGTGGATAAATTTCGCTCGGTCGTGGCCCTGCGTGGCGACGACCAGAAATTCATTGTCACCAGCCTGGCTTACTCAGCTGCAACAAATGCGGCCAATTCCGGCTCGGCCAGCAAGTTCCTGCCTAGTCCGAAATTGAATTTGATCTTCGGCCCGTGGGCCAATACCGAGTTCTATGCCCAGGGCGGATTCAGCTTTCACTCGAACGACGGCCGGGGTACAACGCAGACGGTAGAGCCGATTTCGGTGGACAATCCTTACCCCAATACACCCAGCTCGAAAATTCCACCTCTGGTTCAAACCAAAGGCGGGGAAATAGGCGCGCGCACGGTTGCCGTTCCGCACCTGCAAAGCACGGTTTCGCTCTGGTATCTGCGCAGTAATTCCGAGTTGCAACAGTCTGGCGACACCGGAGGCACGTCTGCTTCAGCACAGCCGAGCAACCGCTATGGCATCGAATGGGCGAACTACTACACGCCTCGGGAACACTGGGCATTCGATTTCGACTTTGCGAATTCCCGGGCCCAATTTACCGAAATAGACGGAGATGACGCGGCACCCAACAGCGCGTGGGGCAAGCATGTACCGGAAGCTGTTGGTGTTGTGATTTCATCGGGCATTACACTGCACGATTACGCGGGCTTTTCGTCGAGTATGCGTCTGCGCTACTTTGGCCCGCGCGATCTGACCTCGGACGGAATCTTTCGCTCGAATCAAACGGTGATGCTCAATGGGGAGATCGGTTATCAAATCAGAAAGAAATGGCGCGTTTCAGCCGAATTCCTGAATATGCTGGACCGCGACGATAGCGACATTGACTACGCCTATGAGTCCCGCGTCACGCCAGGACTCACTTCAGGAGGAACTCCGATAGGCGCGGCGGCATTCACGCGCGTTGCCCATCCCGTCGAACCGTTTCAGGTGCGGTTCGGATTGGCAAGAAGCTTTTGACAAATTCGGCCTAAGTGGAATTCTCGGTTTATGTGAACAGGTTCCGACGCATGGCTAGCTATCCGAATCCCTCTTGAAGAGTAGAATGCTGGCCGTCAGGCTGCGTCATCCAGTTCTTCGAATTCTTCGGGGGAATCGTCATCGTCAATCTCTGCAAATCCAGGGTCTTCGTCGGATTCGGCAGGCGCGGTGAAGGTTGTGGCCGCCGGTGTCGGCATATCAAATAGGCTTGCGGGCTTCTGGGGTGCGGACTTCGCTGGTTCGGCAGGTTTGGCGGTCGGAGTACTCTGAGTGACTTCCGTATTCGGCGGCGCTGTCTTGGCCGACGTCTTCGCCTTTGCGCGGGCCTCGGCCTGGGCAGCCTTGGAAGCCGCATCCATCTCGGCCTTGGCCTTCTCCAGGGTATTCTTCATCTGAAGATGGGAGCCGACGAAACTGACGATGGTCGTGGACAACTCGGCGTCGAGATCCTCGGCAGTGCCGGTGACGCTGAGTGGCGTGGTGAGAGCGTCATTGTCGCCGTCTTTGAGCTTCTTCGGCACAATGTTCACCCGAATCTGATCTGCATCGACAAGCGTGACCGTGAGCAACACCGCGCGGTCGCGCAGGACTGGAGCAAGTTCTTTGAACATGGATTTCTCTCCTGATGGAACTTGATTACTGGGTTACGGTCGCCGACCGCGTCGCCGCGTCCTCGACCAGAGTTGAGGATCGACGGGCAACGGACTGATGGCTCCTCTTTCAGCGTTGAAAAAGCCGCCGTGATGCATGAGCTTTCCGTAGCGAAAGAGCCGCGCCAGCATGGCCAGCGCCGCCGACGCCAGAGTCTGGTTGATGAAAGGTTCCTGGCGGTCCAATGCCTCGACAGCCGAGCAACTAGGCAGAGGGTCTTCACCAGCCACAGCGTCGATGATCTCTGGATACAGTTCACTGACTGTGCGCAATCGTGCAGCCTTCCTGCGATTACGCGCGTTCAATGGCTGGCCGAGAACAAACTGGCCACTGGCGGCGTTGTTACCGAGGTCAAGCCAATAGGCGGTGCGGTTCCTGGCCTTGGTCAGTGCGCGCGCAATGATGTTTCGCGCCGCTCTGGTGTCCACGCAGCCAATCAGTAGATCGATGGCCCTGTCATTGATCCGGTCGAATGTCTGCTCATCGAAGTAAGTCGGCTCGGCCCGCCACCGCGTCCCCCAGAACAGGTTGATGCGATTGATGAGGACAGTTGCTTTGTTCTGCCCGATGTCGGAGACGGAGAATGGTTGGCGCACACAGTTCGTCTCAGAGACGGTATCGGCATCCATCATGACCACTTCTATTCCTGATGATCGGCCCCAAACTCGCATCGCCTGGTCGAGATAGGGCAGGCCCATCACGATGGCGCTGCCGGTCCCGCCCGCGCCGACAACCAGTACGCGCACCGGCTTTTGGCCCAACAGATCGCTTGGAATCGTGTGCTCGATGCGCATATCATCCTCTCTCTCCACGCACGAACTGCGTGAGCGTCTGCGGAAGCGTGATGAGTGTTTCGACGGTGAACTTCTGACGCTTGCCAATCAGGGCACTCCACAGCCCATCGAATCCACCCTCATGGCGCGTGAGGCGGCCAACATTGGAGTGCGTGAAGGCGCTCTCGTAGAAGCCCCGCTCCCAGGCCGGAATCGACGCGACAGACGCGCTGTCCGGGCGTCGCATGGTGCCGGTGCA
>PMGP01000050.1 GCA_003156235.1 Acidobacteriaceae bacterium | reverse complement strand
GGAAGGAATGGAATGGGCAATTTCGCGATGACATTCGCAGGTTTGCCAAGGGCGACCAGAATACTGTCGTGAAACTCAGAGAACGCATCGCAGGTAGTCTCGATTTATATCGAGAGCGGGACCGGCCTGCCGGACAGAGCATTAACTTTGTGACTTGCCACGACGGATTCACGCTCAACGACCTCGTTTCATACAATGTCAAGCACAACGAGGCTAACGGTGAGTCGAATGCCGATGGAAGTAACGAAAACTTCAGTTGGAACTGCGGCGTGGAGGGTCCGTCCACCAACGCAGACGTCGAACATTTACGAGCGCAGCAATGCAAGAACCTTCTCGCACTCACACTGCTCTCCGTTGGAACGCCGATGCTGCTCATGGGAGACGAGATTCGGCGCACGCAACTGGGAAACAATAACGCATATTGCCAGAACAATGAAACTAGTTGGTTCGATTGGAGCCTTTGCGTCGCCAATGCAGACCTTTTGCGATTTGTGCAGCTTTTGATTCGGACTCACCTCCATTTCGATCAGGGAACCGAGGGTGGCCAGATCACGCTTGAGGACTACCTCAGCAAAGCTCATATCGAGTGGCATGGCGTTGAGATTGGGAAGCCCGACTGGGGGGAGAGCTCACACAGTCTCGCGTTGTCCCTGCACAATCTAGCGGCCACCCAGATGCGCTTTATCGCGATCAACGCCTACTGGAATCCATTGGAGTTTGAACTGCCGCCTGTCGCTGGGGGACCAAAAGGAGGCTGGCTTCGCCTGATCGACACCTCTCTCCCTTCGCCGAATGACATTGTTGAAGTGGCGATGGGATTTCGCGTGAGTGGTTTAAAGTACCGTGTCAATCCCCGGTCTATCGTTATGCTGCATTATGAACAGGAGACAGAATCTCTGGCTGCGAATGGCGGGCGGTTAAAGCCCTGACACAATAATGATGAGCACCAGCGATTGCAGGATGATTGCCACGGGGCCACTGCCTTTTCAAAGTCGGACTGGAGAAGGTCCCGGGATACGGGTAAAGATATATTCCGTCTATCACGATCCTGCACACGTCCATAGCTTCACCGATATCCGGCTTGGTGGACGTGCCTTATTGACGATTCAATATCATAACTATGAAATCACGAGTGCGGCGCCGATCGGCAATATGCCGCCGCATGGCAATTCTTCAGGTCCGTACCACTGATAACAGAAGAGTTGCCGTTTGCACTGCGGTGGACTTCCATTTGAAAATGGTCAGGAGCGTAGTAACGCTCCCGAGATTGTTGTTCAGCCGGTGCCTGCCGACCATCAGAGGCGACATTACTTTAAGCCATTTTGTGCATTCTCCAGCGCGCGCCTAAACAGATCCTGCACCGCGGACAGAGTGCTCGGATCCCCTTTCGCCAATCCTCCTGTAACCGAGTCCCGCTGTGCCAGCTCTTCTTGAAGGAAGGACTTCCGGTTTGAATTCGGTGATTTGCTCATCATAGCTTGAACACTGTCGAAGAATTCTGACGAGTATTGACTCGCCAAGCCATAATTCTTGAGGTTTGTTTCCAGGTAAACGTGCCCGCAGAGCAGACCAAGCTCGTCCATTTGTGATTTCTCGCGTTCCGAAGCGAGTTGCTGCCGTACCGCCCCGAGTTGGTTATTGAGGTCTCTGCCATTCAG
This sequence comes from Acidobacteriaceae bacterium, assembly GCA_003156235.1. Lineage (GTDB taxonomy): Bacteria > Acidobacteriota > Terriglobia > Terriglobales > Acidobacteriaceae > Telmatobacter. The sequence continues at coordinate 2,177 of PMGP01000050.1, read as the reverse complement.
GTACTGCGGGACAAACCCGAACAGAAACGCAACCACAACTAGCGCTCCACCGACAATCAAAAGCGTTTTCTGATTCATATGATTCAACTCCTTTAGCTTGTGCCGTTAACACTGCGATCCTGCCCGGATTTGCTATACATCATAGCTCCAAGCAGTGGCCGTGTGAGATGGCTCCCGTTCGTGACTCAGGCAGCCGTGAGCGTCTTGCTCTTGGATGCGATGCAATCCAGCAGATCGTTCCAGGACTTGGCGAAGGATGCGACCCCTTCTTTGAGGAGCTGGGCAGCCACGGCGTCCGTGTCAATACCTGCCTTGGCGAATTCGGCCAGCACCGTGTCGGCATTTGCGGGCAAGGCTTCGCCGAATTCTTCATGAGCGGCGAGAGCTTTCAGCGTGACCTCGGGTATCGTATTCACGGTGAATGGCTTGGCGAGGGCCTGAACGTAGAGGATGTCGGAGGCTTCAGAATCCTTGGTTCCGGTGCTGGCCCAGAGAAGGCGCTGGGAACGGGCGCCGGCGTTCAAGATGCGCTGCCACCGCGGCGAGTCAAGTAGAGAGCGGTACCTCCCATAGGTCTCCCAAGCGATAGCGATGCCGAGTTGGTTGCGCAACGACTCCGGCGCCTTTTTTGCTACTGCCACGTCCCAGCGGCTGACGAAGAGTGAAGCCACGGAGCCGACATCGGGATTCAGCCCGGCGGCGATGCGCCGCTCGATGCCGCGCAGGTACGCCTCGGCGGCCGCGACATATTGCTCGCCAGAGAACAGCAGGGTTACGTTGACGGGCACGCCAGCGAAGATCGCCTCCTCAATGGCTGGAAGGCCCTCGCTGGTCCCCGGAATCTTGATGAGGAAATTGGGCCGTCCCGCGCGGGCGTGGAGCGCCTTGGCAGCGGCGAGAGTGCCCGCCGTGTCGCGAGCCAGCAGGGGCGAGACCTCAAGGGATACCCAGCCATCCACACCATCTGTCCGGTCGTGGATCGGCCGGAAGAGATCGGCGGCCTGTCGGAGATCCTCGATCGCCAGTTCAAAGAATAATGTCTCGCCCGATTTGCCCTCTTTCAGTTTCTGGCTGATGGCGCCGTCATAGTCGTGACTGTTCTTGATGGCATGATCGAAGATCGTGGGGTTCGAGGTGAGACCTGTGATCGATAGCTCCTCAATGTAGCGTTGAAGCGTACCGCTGGCCAGCAGACCGCGGGTGATGTTGTCGAGCCAGAGGCTCTGGCCGAGATCATGAAGTTTTTGGGTCGCTTTCATTGTTTCCCTCCTGGACAAAACGGTACTGCGTTGGTGTGTCCGCCGGTGATTGGAGAGGACAAAAACATGACTGCCTCAGACTCATCATCCCGATGAAGCTGCGCTGCTGGGGTTATGCCAGCCGCCGTCCGCGGCGATGATAGCATCTGCCTCTTTCGGCCCCCAACTGCCGCGCTCGTAAGGGATAACCCGGCGATGGGTCTTGAGGACCGGATCGACCGCCGCCCACGCGGCCTCAACCGCGTCTTCACGCGTGAAGAGCGCGCCCCGGCCGGCCATGGCGTCGCCCAAAAGCCTCTCGTAGGGCATATCCTCTCCCGACCGTTCTTCCGACAGGTAAAGCTCTCGCTGCTCTCCAATGAAATCCCGCCCTGCAAGTTTAACGCGGGCGGCGAGGGCAACGGCCGAGTTGGGGGAGAGCCGGAAGCGAACGTAGTTGGACCGGCTGGTCGCCGAGGTTGCGTCGGCAAAAAGCCTCTGAGGTGGCGGCTTCAGTTCCACAAGTATCTCGGTCGCGGTGTCGGGCAGGAATTTGCCGGAGCGAAGATACCACGGCACCCCATCCCAGCGCCATGAATCGATAAATAGCCGCAGGGCGCAAAAGGTCTCGANNAGCGGGCGCATGGCCTTGAAGACCTTGGCCTTCTCAATGTGTACGGCGCCGAAGTCCCTGCCCGCGGGCGGCTCCATGGCCAGCAGTGCGACGATCTGAAAGAGATGGTTTTGGATCACGTCGCGCAGACAGCCGGCGGTTTCGTAAAACGCGCCGCGCTCCCCCACGCCGAAATTCTCCGATAGAGTTATCTGCACGCTGGCCACGTAGTTGCGGTTCCAAATAGGTTCCAGAAACGAGTTGGCAAAGCGGAAATAGAGGATATTCATGATCGCTTCCTTCCCCAGGAAGTGATCGATGCGGAA
>PMGP01000411.1 GCA_003156235.1 Acidobacteriaceae bacterium | reverse complement strand
GATTTTTGCATCAGCCGTGACATATCGGACAATAACAGCGAAGTCGGCGTTCCACTCACGGCCCGCACTGGGCCGGTGAGGCGATCTTCAAACAAGAGAACAGCGCGCTCAGGATCAGCCTGACGGGAAGTCCAGGTGAGGCCTTCAGCATCCGGATGCTGGTCGTGTAACGCCAGTGCCCAAGCGCGGGTTTCGGGATATTGCGAGCCGTCGCACCCAATCAGATCCTTGCGGGAGATACCGAGCTTTCGTAACGGGATCGCCGACAGGTCGATCAGAGCGAGATTGCGGCTGAGAGTCAACTGCGAGTACACCTTGCCGGCAACATGGGTGGCACATTCCACCCCTCCGCTTTTGATCGATGTGGACTGGAGTGTTTCTGGTATGACGCCAAAATCGCCGGTTCACTCATCNNCATTGTCCCTGTTGCTGGAAGGTGGCAAGCCGGAATTCACGTCTGAGCTTTCCTGAAGGGGTATATCTAAACCCATGGGTTGTCTCGCAGCTGCAAATGTCGGCGATTGTTCGTCAGATGTCACTTGCCGAAGACTCTCATGACACGTCGGGTATCCCGGTTTCCGGAAAGCACTTGGAATATAGACCCTCGATTTGATCTACTTCCTTTGCATCGAATGCAGCAAACTCGTTCGACAGTGCGCGCTTCGAAAGCTTTCCGTTACCTTGCCTCAGGAAGCGGTGCAACAACTCGATTTGGCTGTTCGGCATATCCACAACCGCATACATGCCCTGCACAAACTGATCGTATCCCTGAAGATATGCGACTTCCTCGGGAAGATCATGCTCGACCGTCTGCTGAACGCAACGATACAGAAATTCAGCATGAGCTGTGGCATCGAAGTAACGGTAGTAGTCGGCCGTATCATTCAGCACGTCAACATTCCCGTCCAGTGTCGGCCTCCATTCGATAAACTCCAGCAGGGGCTTAGAATAGGATTCCAGCACACCTCGGTACGCCGCAATTTCACGCAGGATAGCGGCGCTGATCGGGAAAACCACACCTGGAGGATTATACCCAGCGGCGGCAAGTACATGGTGGATCAACCATCGATGCAAGCGCCCGTTGCCATCCACGAATGGGTGGATGTACACAAAGCCAAAGGCTGCAGAGGCCGCCGCAACAACTGGATCGACACCCCCACCCCTTGCGTGGGCATCATACGAAACAACTCCTTCGATCAGGTCGCGGAGATCCTGGGGCCGCGCACTGATATGGTCTGGAATCGGCTCCTGGGTCTGCCGGTCGTGCATTCCAACGAAGCCGCCTTCAGTCCGCAGTCCAAGCCGAACAAACCTGTCGTCGCCAATGACAATCTGCTGCAGCCGCTCCAGGTCCGGCAGGCTAAGTGAGCGTGTCCCAGCTTCGCGAATCGCGCGGCCCCAGCGGGCAGTGCGTTGTACCGAAGGCCGTTCTCCTTCGATCCTAAATGAGGACTTGCTATCACTCAGCAGAAGAAAGGCCGCCGCGCGGGTCATGACATCCGCATGGGTGCTCGCGACGATCGACCGGGCCTGTTGGTCCAGCCCCTTGCTGCCATACGCGGAGAGTGCGGAAGTCTTCCTCACCATCGGGCAGAATGCTCTAGTGCCAGGCAGGTTATCAATGACTCGATGACGGGAGGACATCCTGCCTTCCTCAAGGGCAAATTGCTGTTTTGGATCGACGACCGTGACAGCTCGAACCTTCCCTGGGAGGGGAAGGTCCAATTCAAGGCCCATCAGCCATTCATAGAGAAACCAGAGTTTTCGACTATAAATCCCGGTTGGCTTGGAGGAAACGGCCTGCGCGATTTCTTGCGATGTAACCGCGCGAAATAGTTGGACCAGAACGCCGAGATCGACGCCTTCCCACTTAAGCGCAAATTCAAGGTGTCCGGCCAGAGAGTCGTCAGGACAATGAGCGGGCGTCAGGAGCAGCCATTGCTCCGTCGAAACCGGATGGTGCCGGGTTGCAATGGCAGTCAATCTTGGCGGCAGCGGCAAACGGAGAGCATACCGATCCATCAGCGCAGCGTAACCGGCCAGAGAGCCAGCTTCGGGAAGTCGTCTTCCGTTGAAATCGTTAACTGTTTGCAAAGTATAGTCACCTGCCAATGATTGCGTAAATTATATTCACTTCGGATACTCCTGGATCAATCAACCTTGAATGCCAAAATGTTTTGCTCTCTGTCGATTTTATTCACATTTAGCTGTCATATGCAAATTATAATCACTATTGCCAGAAGGAGGCCAGACATAGCGAGCCGTTAACTCTTGAGATTGGGCAATGGAAAAGACTGCCAGTAACCTAACCTCTTGTCCCGGCTCCGGATGAAGAATTTACGCAATGCAGGAGGACGAATGACAAAACTCTGGGATCGCGATTCCCTTTATACAAAGGTGTGGGCGGTACCCCTCACGACTGTGGCGAAACGGTATGGGGTATCAGGTAACGCAATCGCTAAAGTATGCAAAAAGCTTAGGATTCCTCTGCCGGGGCGAGGGTAACCGTGTCGAGATAGATTTGGTTCATGGTTTGAGCACCAGNNAGTGAGAATTCGCGCCCCAGTTGCAGGCAGAGCCGGACCGTCTTGACGCTCGTACAGCACTTCAGCAACTCGCGTAGCACATCGGCGCGAAGGTTGTAGGCGCTCTCCATCAGTTCTCTCGCCTCCTGAAGCGGCTGGCGCACACCGACTTCGCTCAGCAATTCCAGCATCGCGCGCTCCGGCGCGGATACCCGCGGGCCGTCGGCGCGATCTTCAAACGGCGCGACGTGCAGCAGCTTGTCCGGCGACTCGGTGAAGAGACGCTTGCGGTGATACTCCGCCGGAAATCGTTCCACAAACCAGGCCGGCAACTTTGCTGTTACCGAACCGTAGAAGTGAAGCGTCTCCTGCTGAGCAACGTAGTGGCGCACTCCATACCAGTTCAAGGCGGTTTTGCCACCGACGTGGAATCCGGGGACCGTACGCTCCAGTAGGCGCAGGGAAGGGTGCAGTCCGGGAGCCTCGCCCGGCCGTACAAACACCCCCCTTGCCAATCGATTCAGCCAGCCGGCGCGAACATAATGAACAGCAAGATCGGCCGATATACCCAGGTCCGCGAGGTCCTCCGAGGTCACGGGAGCCCCTGTAACCGTCTGAGCATAAAGGCGATTTAGTTTGCTCTGGCCTATCGTAGCCATACTGCGATTATAGGCACAATATCAAAAGAAGATCAATTTGATGATTATAGAGTTGTCGTAGTTTGACTATGTCTACGCTAAGTATTTGAATTGTTTGTCAGGGATGCGCCAGTGCTAGAACATATGCCCGTTCGATCAACGTCAAACGCGCCTTCCCTTCGTAGCAGTGTGCGGTAACCCATGGGTTGTGAGACAGCAGAGCACAGTTGATAGAAATCACCTTTCGACTGGCCCAGCCGGTACAGAAAGCGTTCGATAGCAAATCTTCCGAGGATTCGTTGATAGTCTTCGCCCTTGTTTTGGGCCAGAGCAAGCAGACACTCACGTATTGAAGCCGCCAGATTCTTCGCCGCTTCGCGGGTCATAGTGCCTCCGTGTAGGGACGGATACTTGGCACCGCGGTTCGAGGTCTAGGATGGTGGCCAAGGGGCGCGGCGGCGGCAAGACGGCTTTTGTTCTTCTGCCAGCCACTTGGCCACCTTCATCGGCCTGTAGCGGCGGCCTTGACGATCGCCCTGGATGACCGCTTTCTGGTCGACGTGGACGGTGCCAACGTCTCAATCTCAAAGACTGCATCCGGGAATACAACTCGCAGCTCGAGCTTGCCGCCGAGAGCCATGACGTACTCTCGCAGTGTGCTCAGCAGAAAGTCCGACTGCTTCTCCATGCGGGAGACAGCTCCCTGGGCGATATTGAGTCTCTCGGCAACCGCAACCTGTGTCTGCTGGCGCGCCTGGCGCAGCTTGTGGAAGCCAATGTGCTCGAGTTCGGCATGGGCTTCGCGTTGCACGGCGGCACGCGCCTTCGGCGAAGCTTTGTGTTTTAGGTCTTTCCAGTTGGTAGCCATGGCGTCGCACTCCATTGCATTGCGCTAGGCCCCAGCGGCCTTGGCGGCGGAATACATCGGTTCTGAAATTTGACTTGAGATTGGACCGCTGGCATCCTGGGTGCCATCCAGTTCTCGGGCAATCCAAGCCTACACGGTGGAATTCCTTCCAATAGCCTTCGCTGATCCAGTCTAAGAAGTCGTCGTAAACTGCGTCGGCCAGTACCGGCGCAGTTCCGCGGGTGAAAGCTGCAGGTTCACTATGTCCGCGGAATTCTCCTTTGCCAACGCGGTGAAGGCACGCTGCTTTTCCTCTTCTCCCACGCGAAGCTTGTGAAGGAACTCATCAAGCTCGGGTCGGTCGGCAAGTTGGCGCGGTTCGAGCGCACCTCCCCGGCTGGCATATGGTGCGAACATCACTTGGTAAGGTCCAGTCGCGCTTTGGCCGGCGGCTGCGATCATCAGTACCCCCTCGACAGGTCTGGGAAGCATATCGAGTATTTTTAGAATGGCCAGCGCCGAGGAAATACGGATATCCTGCCCAGCTTCAAATTTGACCACCGTAGGCAGGCTTATGCCTGCAACGGCAGCCAGTCTGCGTTGCGTCAGTTTCATCACAAGGCGCCGACGCTTGGCAGATGCTACTATTTCTGGCCAGTCGAACTGATGATCTGTTTGAAGGTCCCGTTCCATCGTTTCCTCATGTAATCCACAAGTTGATTCTTGAGCGTTAGCGAGCCGTACGGAGCCTCTCGAACGGCATCCTGAGCGGCCTCAATCCGTCTGCCCAGGTCATGTGCCGCCTCACGCAGAGCCGCGTTCCTCATTCCAAAGGAATTGGCCAACGCAGTGAGATGCGGTTGCCCGATACTTGCCAAGCTGGTTGGATTCGTCCCCGGCCCTAACTGCAATGCCATTCCGGTTCGGCTGTACTCGGGATACAGAGCGGCAGCCAACACATCGTAAAAGGGAGACAGGCGCAGTTGGTCCGCAAAATAGAGCAAGCCGAAATTCTTCATATGCGCATCGTTGTTACCTAGCAAAATCGAGACGAGAATCCGCCGGAAGAGCCGGTCGACATCCAGTAAAGAGCAGCGTGGATTCCGGCGCAGCACATCCGCCATGTCGGCGTACTTCCCTGTGTACTTGTCTTCGCTGACCTGCCCCAGGATTTGGTTAAACTCCTCGAAGTGCCGCTTCAGAATTGCCCCTCCTTCATTCGGACGATCAAAACGGCGGATTAACAGGCACTCTTCGGCGATGCCCTTGACCGCCGCAATCTGCATCTCGGCGACTTCGTCATCTGGCAGTAGAATGCGCGCGGCCAACATTGATAGCTGTTCCAGCTGGATAATCTCCCGAAGGTTGCCGCTGGGCAGCTTGGCAATATGTGTACTTAGCTCGCCTGCTTGTGCCGGTCGGAACCCGGTTTCGGTTTGAACCGCGAGCAACTTGGCTTGAACTCCCGAGATAGAAGCACGGCTGACGATCGAAGCAATATCCTCGGCGGATTCGGGCATCTTGCCCGTCGCGATGCGGGGCTTGGGATCGCGCACCGTGACCGCCCCAATGCAATCCCCGCCGAACGCCAGCAGCCGCGCAAAACGGTCTTCAACCGGAACACCCAGCCAGCGAGCCTGGACCGCAGCTTGCCGCCCCTCAGCCAGCAGATTATCGAAAAACGGATGTAGTCTGCCAGGATAGACGTGGGCCTCGGTCTGCGGCGGCAGCGAGACCGCAATGGCCTCAGGCTTTCGCAGGAACTCGCCGTCGTATTTAAACGAGCAGCGGTCTCCCGGTTCCTGCCGGAGCAGACCGACGAATCGCTCATGAAAGTAGACGTGCCCATAAAGGAATTCAGCCATGGTCCATCTTTCTTGATCTGAAGGCTCTCAAATATCAGGAGTCATCTTTAATTGATCCAATCTACCACAATCCACAATCTAGATCAATCAAAACTGTTCCCTTTGTATTATCCTACTAATGATAAATATAGATTGATCGAAGATTGTGCTTCGCTGAAGTTTGATCAAGGGAAATGGATCTCGTCCTCTCTGGGAGGGTACCGCGGTCTCTTTGAGTCATATGATGTATAGAAATTAGGGAAGTTTGTAAATTGTGATAATACTGCTAAACTCTCTACAAATGGATCCTATCCGCAATCCCTATGCACCGGGCGCTGGCAGTCCCCCCCCGGAGCTTGCAGGCCGCAGTGCCATCCGCCGAGACGTAGATATACGCCTCCAGCGGCTCCGCCTAGGCAGACCAGCAAAGAGCGTGATGCTGGTTGGCCTGCGAGGCGTTGGCAAGACCGTCTTACTGGACCAAATGCGCAGGGACGCGGAGGCTGCCGGAATCCAAACGGTTCGCATCGAAGCCCCGGAAAACCGTTCGCTTCCGGCGCTGCTCGCCCCGACTCTTCGGCTTGCTCTGCTTCACCTCAGCAAGAAAGAGGCCGCAAAGGACTATGCCATCCGAGGGCTCCGGGCCCTAGCCGGCTTCGCCAGCAAGTTGAAAGTAACCTACGCTGATATCGAGGTCGGGCTCGACTATGAGCCCGAACCGGGCCTCGCCGACAATGGCGACCTCGAAGGAGACCTCACAACGCTCCTTCAACAGGTTGGGTTGGCGGCAAAGGCAGCGGGAACTGCGATCGTGATATTTATCGACGAACTCCAGTACGTGGAAGAGCCGCAGATGGCCGCTCTGGTTTCAGCGCTTCACCGCTGCTCACAGGAGCAACTTCCAGTCACGGTTGTTGGCGCGGGCCTGCCTCAGCTGCGAGGTCGAATGGGCGAAGCCAAATCGTATGCCGAGCGGCTGTTCGACTTTCCGGAGATCGGGCCGTTGAGTGCGCCTGATGCCACAGATGCCATCGTAAGACCCGCCCAAAACGAAGGAGTCGAGATTCAGGACCAGGCAGTTCAGTTGATCATCGAAAAAACGCAAGGATATCCTTACTTTTTGCAGGAATGGGGCAAGCACACATGGGACATCGCACCGGAGAGCCCGATTCGGCAGCAGGATGTTCAGAACGCCTCGGACGAGGCAATTGCCGCTCTCGACGAGAGCTTCTTCCGGGTTCGCTTCGATCGACTGACTCCAGCTGAAAAGAAGTACTTACGGGCGATGGCTGATCTAGGGCCTGGCCCGCATCGATCAGGTGATATTGCCGAGGAGCTGGGACGAACAGTAAGCTCTCTGGGCCCGACCCGCGCGGGGTTGATTAGTAAGGGAATGATATGGAGCCCTACGCATGGCGACACAGCCTTTACTGTCCCGTTATTCGATGAGTTCATGAAACGGATCATGCCTGGAAACGAGTGGAAAACGGTCGGCAGCTGACCTAGGCAGTTCGTCTCTTCTGGACTTCAGCAGGTCAAGAGCGTGAGTGCCCTGGGTGGTGATCATGTTAGAAACCCTCTGCTTATAGATGGTTTAGATGAGGTATTTTCATATGCCCACAGGCGGGGCAATGTATCTAAACCCATACCTTTTCAAACGGCTGGATCGGCTAATCCGGCTGTTGATTCTATAGGGTTT
>PMGP01000208.1 GCA_003156235.1 Acidobacteriaceae bacterium | reverse complement strand
TCCAGGACCTGATCAAGGACGCTTATGACAGCGTGGTCCATTTCTCGGATTACAAGGGCCAGAAACCCGCCGAAGATGGCCTCATTGAAGTTAGCGCCGCCTGAGAATCGCGATAGTCCCAATCTAATTGCCGGCACACGGGTTCGGCAGAGGGATTTCTTTGACAGGTTTACATCAGAGTTCCCCACCGGCTGTTCCGACCCACGGGGAATGAAANNCTCCGCGTAGCGGAGGCTAACTTGCTGCACTTATTCAAATAACTTTGAGTGCCCCACCCTCGCCGTCCTGAGCGAAGTCGAAGGATCGGCGTTTCGTAATTTGCGGCTAGTGTGGGAACGGAAAAACCGTCTTGGAATTGTTCTTTGTTTTGTTGGACTTGCGTTTTTGTTTCTTTCTAGGAGGAGCGAAGTGAAACAGAAATCGATTTCGCCTAAAGCGCGGAAAATCTCTAATCCAAGCCGTAAATCAACGATATATATAATGGTTAGGTTCTCTGCCCGGGCCGGGACTCAGAATTGCGCTTCCAGGCAAAATGGCATTGCCTTTACGCGGTCCGTGGGGGGACGGACCGCAGTAGCCCTTAAGGTTTCTTAAGCCATACACTTTTTGCGGAACCCCAAAAACGCGAGTCCGAGCATGCCAGTTCCGAATAGGAGATAGCTGCTGGGCTCAGGCGCGTCACCCGGAGGATCCCCGAAAAACGTCTGAGGTATGTCATCCCCTAGGGGCTGGGTACCGGCTACAGGGACAAGAATGTTGAAACCGGAGAATTGGTTTGTATTGGGATTGGCATTGGCAAAAACCAACGCATCGGACAATATGGTGTTGATGTCACCCTGATACCCAGCGGGCAAGTTGCCTGTCAAACTGGAATCGCTAGAATCGAAGAGTTCCCAATTAGCCCACTGCGCTTCCGCGATGGTTGTCCCAGATGCGTTGGGAGCGTTAGCCAGAGAAAAGATGTAACCCGCTTCGAGATACTGCGTCCCCGTGACTTGCTCCACCGTTGCCGTCCAGCTCTCACCGATGTAAATTTCATTTTCGTAGCTGAGGCACATCAGCGGCGTGAGAGTGGGGCTGTTGTTAATGCTGAAATTGTAGGGGTACACGTAAACACCAGAACTACTCCCTGAAGATTGCCCCCCGACACTTTCAAGCGTCAGCGTCACTGTTTCTGCGTAACACTTCAGCGGGCAGATCAACAGAGCGCACAGCGCGACAGAGAATAAAGCAATACCAAAACTAAATTTTTTCATTCGTTTCCCCCTTGGCCCATTTACAAACTGAGTGAAACCACTTGAACAAGTTCGCCAATGCTCGAACTACGAAACTGCATGGCAAAACATATTCTCAAAATGAATGCATCATTGGGTAGTATTCACACGTTCGACCACTCTACCCATAATATGCGACGTCTAATTTTCAGTCAATAAAAAATTTTCAGGTTTAACCTGCAAAACCGTTATTTTGGATTAAATTAGAGGTTACCAATACGCGTTACCAGGTGGGCGGAATCAGCCTGAAAACAGACCTCTGCCTGGTATTCAGACCCCCCAAAATCTAATATTTCTAACTGTAAAAACAGGCGCGAGGGGATCACGCTGTATTACTGCGGTAACATCTTGCTGATAAAGGTAATAGGTGACTACCGTCTCAAAAGTCAGAGTTTTTGGCTCATTTTGCCGGGTTGGTCAGCCCAACCTGTTCGAATTTTTGTGCATTTTTTGCCCGAGCGGATTGCTCGGCGAATAGTCCAATGGGACAAGTCAGCTGGGGAAATCACTACAGGCACACAATCACGTGAACTATATCACGCGATAGAAGCTCTCGATCCACCTTAGGAGCAGATCAGGGAAGCAACCCAGCACTACAACAGCCACTGCAATTAGAAGCTGCACAGACAGCGTGACCGGATGCGCTTTGATTGGCGTCTCGTCTATCGCGGGCATCACATAGGCCCGCTTGAGCACTTGTAAGTAGTAGTAGAGTGAAACCACGCTGAAAGCTATTGCTAAAGCTACCAGCGCGAAGGGAACTGGACCTGCGGAGACGCCGAGTACGGCGGCAAAGAGGTTGAACTTGGCCCAGAANNCCGACCAGCGGCGGAATGCCGGCGAGGGATAGAAACAGCACCAGCAGCACAGCCGCCAACAGAGGATTGCGCTTGTGCAGACCGAGGAAGGAGTCGAGCTTGTCACTGCCGGTGGCGCGCTCCACGACGGAGACCACGCTGAATGCGCCGATGATTGTGAGGCCGTAAGTGAGGATGTAGTAGATCACCGGTGCTTGGCGATTGATCATAGCTTGGACCACATTGTCAATACCGACCGAAACCAATCCTGTTCCCGGCTGGGGAGGCAACGGATGAGTGCCCACGCCCAACAATATGTAACCCGCGTGCGCAATCGCCGAATATGCAAGCAAGCGGCGAACACTGGTCTGCGCCAAGGCTGCCAGGTTACCCACGATCATTGAGACTGCGGCCAACAAAAGTAGAATCCCGTAGAGGCCCCACCAGGTTCTGAGAAAAAGTTGAAAATGACGTTCAAACTCATTGAGGGGGTGAAATCCCTGGATAGTCACCAGACCCCCACAAATTGTGAGCAGGAGCGCAAAGCTGGCCACTTTTGAAACCGAGGCGATGAATGCGGCAGCCGGAGTCGGCGCGCCTTCATAGGTGTCGGGCGCCCAAAGGTGAAACGGAACAGCAGCAATCTTGAAGCCAAGACCGGCAATAATTAGAATCCATGCGACGTAGAGCAACGGGCTTGGTCCCTGACGTATAAGCGCCGTATTAATCTCGTTCAGGTTGGTGCTGCCCGTCAACCCATAGAAGTAACTAAAGCCGAAGAGCAAAAATGCCGCTGACATGCCGCCGAATAAGTAGTACTTCATTGCGGCCTCGGCGCTTTTGCCGGAACTTTTTGCGAAAGCCGTCATGATATAGAGGCCGAGACTTAGTAACTCCAATCCGACGAAGATAACCAGCAGATCCTGTGCTCCGGCAATCAACAATCCGCCAGTTGCCGCCATCAAAACGACGGCAACAAACTCACCGACATGCCGGGTGAAGTCCGAATCGATAAGTAATAGCAATGTCAGTGCCGTCAAAACAAGGATTCCAGATTGAGCGGCCGGAACGTATCCGTACTGCGCGAGAACTAAAGCGCCGTTAAATCTGTATCCAAATCCGGAATAGGCGTGCAACGCCCACAGCGCCGCTCCGCAGCCGGCTACGCCCAGCAGTGCCGCAACTGCCACACGCACCTTGAGCGCGGCCTTGCGCAGGAAGGCGAGGTCCACGACTAATACCACGAGCGCTGCAATTTCTAGCGCGGTCTCCGGCAGTGTCACGCGGAAAAGGTCTGCGTAGTTCATTGTCCCCCTCCCGCAAGCAGCGTCTTCACGGCCGGTTCGATGGTGTCGAGCAGAATTCTGGGCCAGACGCCAACCGCCAAGCTGACTCCCGCCAGCAGTACTACGCCGGTAACTTCAGGCCAGGTGATGGCGGCGAACTTATGTCCGTGTTCCTCTTCCAGCACGTGCGCGCTGGGCAGCAGGTCGCTGAAGAAAGCCTTTTGCAACGCGCGCCAGATGTAGGCCACGCCGACTACGATGCCGATACCCGCAGCGGCGACCCACCATTGGTTGACATTCCACGCGCCGATAAGCACATGCAATTCAGCTACGAAGCCGGAGAAGCCCGGCAGCCCCATCGAGGCCATTCCGGCAACGACAAATGCCCACGCCGCAAAAGGCAGTCGCCTGGAGAGATGCATGGTTTCCAGTTCGGCCAACTGGCGTGTGTGTGTGCGGTCATACACGATGCGTCCGACGATGGCGAACAGCAGCCCGGCGATGATGCCGTGGGAGAACATCTGCAGGACCGCGCCGGTGACGCCGATCTGGTTCAGGGTCATCAGCCCGAGCAGCACAAATCCCATGTGGCTGACGCTGGAGTAGCCGATGACGAATTTGAAGTCGGTCTGCGCCAAGGCAACCAGCGCGCCGTAGACGATGCCGATCAGCGCCAGCACGGCAAAAACATCGCGCAAGGAGCCGATGCCAATAAACGAAAATCCCCAGGGATCGAGCCCGCGCGGGAAGAGGGCGATGCCCACGCGCAAGCAGCCGTATGCGCCCAGCTTCATCACTACGCCGGCCAGCAGCATGGAGGCGGCGGTGGGCGCGGCGACGTGGCCGGTGGGCGCCCAGGTGTGGAAAGGCCACATGCCGGCCAGAATCGCAAAGCCGATGAAGACCAGCGGAAAGCACCACATTTGGAAGCTGACGGGCAGACCGGCGTGTGCCAGCTCGATCAACCCCGTCGAGTGGCTGCCCGCCGTGGTGTAGGCCGCCAGCAGGCCGATGAGCACCATCGCCGAGCCGGCGAAGGAATAGATGGCCAGCTTCATGGCCGCGTACTCGCGCCGCGTGGAACCCC
>PMGP01000069.1 GCA_003156235.1 Acidobacteriaceae bacterium | reverse complement strand
ACCTTGACCGCGACTACGTGGTCAGCGCCATTCGCGACATCAGCGAGCGCATGCAGATGGAAAGAGCTCTCGAAGAGGTAAACGCTAAGCTGAGGATTACCCTTGGAGTATCGGAGGAACAGGCTCGGGAGGCCATCAAACTTACCGAACTTGTCGATATCCTGCAATCCTGCCAGACAGTCGAAGAAGCCTACCAGATCATCGGGGACACTCTGCCAAAGACTTTGGCATCCTTCTCTGGGGCCTTGTGCATGACAGCCCCGTCCAGAAACATGGTGGAAACAGTGGCCGCCTGGGGCGGCACCAACATTACCGAAAAGGTCTTCTCCCTGGATGACTGCTGGGCGCTGCGGCGCGGCAAAATTCACAGTGTGAGCAACGCGGCCTCCCCCTTGCGGTGCGCGCATGTGCGTGGATCTCTTGCCGGCGGCTACCTTTGCGTTCCACTGGCGGCGCAGGGTGAGACTCTCGGAGTGCTTTGCCTGGAGAATTCAGTTCAATTTCCGAGTCTTTTCCTCGGATCCCCGGAGAATCAAATGGAAACTCTCGCCCGCCAGGCCAACGCCGTGGCAGAACGCATTTCCCTGGTGCTGGCGAACCTGAGGGTTCGAGAAGTACTTCGCAGTCAGTCCAATCGAGATCCCTTGACAGGACTTTTCAACCGCCGCTTCATGGAAGAGTCCCTGGAACGAGAGGTGCGTCGTGCCGCCCGCAACAAGGAGAGTGTAGCGCTGCTAATGCTCGACCTCGATCACTTCAAGCTGTTCAACGATACCTTTGGCCATCAGGCAGGGGACGTGCTTCTGCGTGGATTCGGCGAATTTCTGAGTAAGGAGACGCGCGGGCAGGATGTCGCTTGCCGTTATGGAGGAGAGGAGTTTCTTATCGTTCTTACCGGTGCAACCATCGGTGCCGCCAGCAAGCGGGCAGAACTCCTGCGGGAAGGTCTCAAACATTTGACGGTGCGCCACGCTGGTCAGGTCCTGGGAAAAATCACTGTTTCCATCGGTGTGTCAGCCTTTCCCGACCACGGCGCAACAGTCGAAGAATTGGTGCGTGCGGCAGACAAAGCTCTCTACCGCGCCAAGGAGGAAGGGCGCGACAGAATCGTTGTGGCAAGCCCCGTGAATACCACGGCGTAGACCCCTCAGAGCCGATGATACTGCCACGGGTACCCCAGTTGTACAACACCGTCAGGCCACACTCGTCGCTGGGATATAGACCGCCCGCGCCGAAAGCATGGCTATATTTCTCCGCAACTGGTAACAGTGCGGCGTGAGCTTTGAAACATCGGTTTGTTGGGGGACGCGATGGGTCCCTGACATCATTTCGCCAACAACTTTTTAATCTCGTCCAGTTCGAGGCGGCGTTCTTCAGTGGTTTTGGGGTAGTCCATCTTGAGTTCTCCCAATGCATCCAGAACGATTTGGGAGACGATTAGCCGCGCGTTCTCCTTGTCGTCGGCGGGGACGACATACCACGGCGCATGATGAGTGCTTGTCGCACGGAAGCAGTCTTCATAGGCCTTCATGTATTGCTTCCAGTATTTCCTCTCGTGAATGTCAGAGGTGCTGAACTTCCAGTTCTTGTCAGGCTCATCGATACGCTCAAGGAATCGCTTCCGCTGTTCTTCGTAAGAAAGGTGGAGGAATATCTTGACAATCCGCGTGCCGTTACGATGAAGGTGCTTCTCCAGGTCCACGATGGAGCCATACCTCTGCTCCCAAATGACCTTCTCGTCGCACAATTCCTCGGGAAGCCCCTGGCTGCGAAGAAGCTCCGGATGTACCCGAACGACGAGCACTTCTTCGTAGTAAGACCGATTGAAGATACCGATGCGGCCGCGTTCGGGAAGGCGGCACGTGCTGCGCCAGAGAAAATCATGTTGGAGTTCCTCGGCGCTGGGCTGCTTGAAACTGAAGACCTCGCAGCCTTGCGGATTGATGCCGGACATGACGTGCCGGATCGCGCCATCTTTGCCGGAGCCGTCCATTCCCTGAAAGATCACCAACAATGCGTAGTGGTTGGATGCGTAGTGCAACCGCTGCAGCGAACTCAGCTTCTCCATGTGTTGTTGCAGAATATCCTTATACTCCTGCTTCGACTTTGAATAGGGGTCGACAACTGTCGGCCACTCGCCGAGGTCGACTTTCTTGTCTGGCGGTACACGGTAGGTCTTCGAATCGATGCTCATTTTGTCCCTTCGGTGTTACAAGAACCTCTACGCAATCTTATTCCCGGACGGCTGATCGCCGCGTGCCTCCTGTTCGGCTTCAAGCCAGTCCTGATCCTGTTGGCTCTCGCCATGGACTTCTATCCTGGTAGAGTTCGTAGGCCCGCGCGGCAATCTCGGAGGTGCGATCGACAGGCTTCTTCTCAAGCAGAGATGGTTTGCTCGGATCGAAAATCCGATAAACATCTTGACGTCCACGCCCATTTGGCGGGCGCTCGCAATGGTCGCCTTGGCTTGCTTGCGAGGCGGATCAAGCAGTGGCAACACGCCGTCAAACTGCCACTTGCCTTCCTCGTCTGCCCGTGCCACGCCGAGAGAACGAAAGCCGCGCCCCGCAAATTCATTCACACCTCTCACGACCGCTGGCTTGACTTCAGCGGCGTTGGTCGACATCTCCAGAATCACCTGCAGCGCGCCCTTGGCCACAAAGAACTGCTTCCCGTCCGCTCCTTTGACGGTGACGGGCAAGTACTCGCCGGTCAAAGCGGACTGATTAACCTCGATCGAATCGTTATCCAGGAGGCGCGCATCTGCCGGAACAATGTCGCCGGGCCGCAGACGGATGACGTCTTCCGGTACCAGTTCACTCGCCTTGGGATTCTCCCACTTGCCGTCTCGCTTGCACGGCGACAACCGAATTGTGAACCTACATTTCAAAATCTCCTTGGTCAATAGGCGTCCTCGTCAGGCAAACGGAACCCAAGTTTAACTATAACCGCGCATGAACAAGAAGTCCGTTCCATTTTGAACTGTATGTGTAAAGAAGCTCTCGACGTATAACATGTAATAGAATCAAGCGTTTAGAAGGGTAGTTCAGCCAACCTTCCAGATTGTCCCTCTCCGATACTCACCTGCCATAAGTTATTAACGCCCCTTTTATCATTGTGGGTTTGCCTGGAAGATCGTCTCGCTTTTAAAAAGACACAACGTCGTCACTCGCGAAACATGACACTTTGCGATTGAGTCTTTCGCATAATATCGGCACTTCAAGGAACGAGTCGCATCGCATCATTTCAAGGCATGGCATAAGACGAAGCACACGACGAAGGGCGCCGTGAATGGGGGCAAGGAAGGCGCAAAGCAGCTGTAGAGCGGTTCTCCAGTTGCTGTAAAGGGAAACCAATGCTGCTGAGTGGCTTTTTCTCAAGAAAAAGCCACCTTGGCGGTGCCCCATGTCGACGACACTTCCGTGGCTAAACCTGTCCCGGCGTGCCGGAGCCCTCGGCGGCGTAAAGCCGGAGCCCCTTGCAACTGGATTCAGGCGTCTCGGCGCCGGAGTAGTCGATGCCGATGTAGCGCTCGAAATGGGGCAACCCCGTAACCTCCTGAGGGCGAAGTGTCCGGGGACTTCAGTTTTCCATGTGCCAAGTTGCTATAATAACAGGAGGTTTAGAGCTAGTATCATTCTGTGTTTATTACTGTCCCTGATTGATAAGTTGGGAAGATTTCTATGTCAATGAAACCATTGATCTTAGAGATAACCTTTTCTTATTCCCTGCTTGCCCTGTCTGCCGCTTTCGCTACGACGCACCGGGCCTACTCTCCACGACCGACCAGCGCACATCACAACACCGCACGTCCATCGTCCACAAGTCGCCCGAACTATGGCGGCGGACACCATACGACCTCTCACGGCGGGAATTATTCAGGCGAGATAAACGCCTACCACCGGAACGGCCATTACAGAAACGGGCGAATAGACAATCGCTATGGGGTAAATAAGCCTCACTGACGATTAGGCTGCCAGGATCGGAACTTTTATTCAGGAGAACAGTATGTTTTGTGCCGCATGTGGTTCGACGCTGCAGAATGAAGCTCAGTTCTGTCCACGATGCGGCAAACGCAGCGTTCTGGATGAGGTCACTTCAGATACCGCTTTACCGGAAGCGCCCGCGAATACGGAGATAGATACGGACGACAACCGGAAGATGCTTGAGCCAGAGCAGAGTCCACAATCTGAAACCAATCCGGCCTTGCCCGCCTCCGAGGCGAATGCCACTACAAATGCTGTTGCACAGGCCGTCTCCGCTGAGTTTGCCACAGGAAACTCGAAGGTCCCCAATAGGTATGTCAACGTAGGCACGATTACTCTGGGTGTTGCCGCATTGATTGGCCTGATACTCGGAGCCGTTCAGGGATTTATCCCGAGATGGTACGTTTGGCAAGTTGTTCTGGCCCACTTCGGCCGTTTAATCTGGCCCACCCTTGGAATGTTGAGGTTCTGAGGGAAGAGCTTTCCAGTCGCTTATTTCAATCGGTGCTGGGGGGTGGTCTCTAGTCGCTTCTTGATCACAATGGGGCAACCCCGTAACCTCCCGATGACGAAATGTCCGGGGATTTCAGTTTTCCATGGGTTGCGTGCGGATTGCAGGAGGGTGCCAAACCACTTTTGGTTCGACTTGACGCCCCATCATTTTACGGCCAATTTCAGTAAATAATTTAACTACGCTTTAGCAATGTTGAGAGACCGACCGCAGCGGTCGAATTTTGGAACTTTTTTGCGCTACCCTTAGTGTTGCATTAGCTTACGGGGAGTTCCCCAGCAATCCACCAGAGAGACAGGTGAGACAGGAGCCGAAGATT
>PMGP01000032.1:857-3281 GCA_003156235.1 Acidobacteriaceae bacterium | reverse complement strand
TCGTGAAATCGTATACGGCTGGGTGTTCGGCAAGCGGTTCCATGCCTCAAGCCGGATGTTATCCCAAAAAATTCCGTATCCCGCGCTAATAGAAGTTTTCCCCTTGCCCAACGGGTCCCAGGCGAGCCCTATGCGCGGCGCCATATCCTTCATTTGATTAGGCGATGCGGACCGGGGGCACCCAGCGTCGTGTAAATTGCCCCCACCACGGCCCTGTTGAGCCGCCGCNNCGACTGCTTCGTGAACGTCAGATCCATACAATCGCGCCAGTTGCGATTGTCTGCGGGCGGCATAAACGGCTCCCAACGTACCCCAAGATTTGCGGTAAGATTTTTGGTCACCTTTACGTCATCTTGAACATAGAGATTTACTTCATGGTAGCGTAATTCGTTGCCAGTCGGTGAGTCTTGCCGGCCATACGATGGAAGACCTAACAAGAAGTCGGACAGGGGATTATTCGAGAAATTATTCTGAAAGAAGAATTCTCCATCTGAGAGAAAATTGAAGAACTGGTTCGGGGCTTCGTCCAGCAAGTCAGTACCGACGTTGAGCGAATTCCTTCCCTTGACCCAGCTCATAACATCGGAGACCTGATAGGTGGTCGGAGTCTGATAGTAGTTAGAATTCCCCTGACTATTTATCGATCCTGGAATGAACAAGGAGATGGTGTACTTATCGTCGCAACCTCTGGAGTTACAAGGACCTCCGAAATCATGCCAGTTCCGTGGAATGGGATCAACAAAGTGATGCGCAGTACGATCGAAGCCCAGGGTCAGAGAATTCACCTTGGTCGGCGAGAGTATGTGCGTCCAATTGAGCCCCAAATTTTGGTTGCGGTAGTCCTGGTCATAGAAGTTGCCGGGAAGGTTGCCGCTAAAAGCCACGNNCTGCTGCGCCGAAGGATTGATCGATTCGTGCTACAAATTGGCTTTCATCGAGACGATCCTGGCCAGTACCCGTCGGACCGTCAAAAATGTAGGATCTGCTGCCTGAATTAGGCAACGGCATAACCGCTTTGACAAATGCCGCGGCAACGGGGTCAATACGGCCTTGAGGGATGGTATTCTCAGGNNCCCGGGACAATCATCACTGAAATCCCCTCCGCGCTCCGCCGCTGTCAACACCGTGGGAATAATAATTGGCTGGCTCTCTCTTCGGGAGGTTTGTTGAGCATAAATAAAGAAGAAAGTCTTATCCTTTCGAATGGGCCCCCCCAAACTTCCTCCATACTGGTTCAGATTATAGGGAGGCCTGGGCGCACCGGCCTCGTTCGAGAAGTAGTTGTTTGCATTTAAAACCGTATTACGAAAGAACTCGAACAGGGTACCGTGAAACGCATTGGAGCCAGAATTGGTCACAGCGTTAACAGTGGCGCCGGCGTCTCTCCCGAACGCGGCACTCATTTGTCCCAATTGCATGGTGAACTCGTGCAATGCGTCTGGCGCAGGGAACACGGGCGCAGTAGCTTGGAACGCATTGATAAAGTCCACCCCGTCCAAAAGATAATAGTTCGATGCTGCCCGGTTGCCATTGACAACTAACCCATTGTTCTGTGATTGGGCATGGCCCACGCCTACGATGTCGACCGCCGTACCGGGCATGATTAGTTGGAGANNCGACAAGGTCCACACCAACCGGTACATCTGTAACAGTTACCTCTTGTGTGATTTCACCCAACTGCATCTTAACTGGAATGCTCCGGCTTTCCTCCACCTGCAACGTAATGCCTTTTACTATGAATACCTTAAATGCCAATCTCTCTACCTTGACCGAGTAAAGGCCTATAGGGAGAAGTTCGAAATTGAAGTCACCGCTGGCATCCGTCTTCATGCTGCGGGACGCCCCTGTTGTTTGGTTTGTGACCGTAACTGTAGCGTCAGGCACGACTGCTCCGGTAGAGTCCGCTACCGTGCCCACTATTCTCCCTGTAGCATTTTGGGCTTGAGCCACTCTCGGAAGAACGCCGATCAGAACTGCGACTAATAGCCACGTAGTAAAAATACCGAGTCTCTTTGACAAGCTAACCTGGCTGCCCATGCATGCCTCCTAAAGCACCTTTTGGGATTCAGCAGACCCCAAGCGAAAATGCAAACGGTTAAACAGTGCGAGAATATACCAATTGTAAAGTGACGTTGTCAAATGTTTTTCTTCGTCGGTGCGGAAAATGGTCGGTTCCCCCGGAAATTTGCCCAACTATTGCCCCGNNGCCCCGGGGAGACAACCGCGCTGGGGGGATTGCGATTCGTTATGAGGTGTTCGCAACAAGTGAAAATGCCCGGTCTTCTTAGCACATAAAATGTCGGTGCTGTCCTATTAGGGCGTCGCCATGTGTACGCCGCCTCAGCCTCTCGATCTACTTCGGTTTTATCGCGAGGTAAACCATTCAAATTAAAGCCCTCGGAATCGCCTGTCTTCTAGCAGTCG
>PMGP01000032.1:0-831 GCA_003156235.1 Acidobacteriaceae bacterium | reverse complement strand
CGAGGTATCGCTCAGTTCATTCCCGTTCTCTTGGCACTTTTCTCGTGAAAGTGGCGTACGCTCGACTCAAAGTACCTCGACCGGTACACGGTCCAGAACCCGCTCCACTCGCGCCGGGGGCACCCGCTTGCTGTTGGGTTTGCCTCGCCGCCGGTTCATCAGCCCTTCATAGCCGTGTCGTTCCTACCGCTTCCGTCAGCGCCGGATCGACAAGGTCGCTGATGCCAATAATCTCCGCTGCCTGCCACCGCGTGATCTTCTTCGCTATGGCCGCGATATCACTTCCTGCCCCTTCATCGCCCGCTCTGCGCGGCCATCGCATAAACGTCCATGCTTCGCATGTTCGCGTGCTTTCGCCGCCCGCCAAGCGGATAGATCACGTGCTAATTCAGCCTGGTGTACGATGTGCTAGGAGTCGTTATGAGGACTTTTTTTCGAATAGTGAAAGAAGATGCTCCTTCAATTTCTTGTGGATGGGACTGGAGTAAGGCGGGAGTATTAGTGATCGCACTTTTAGTCAGCGGCGCAATGATCGGACAGGCACAGGGTAATTCCGCTGAGATTCANNCGCGCCCGTAATGCGATAACGACGCAGGATCTTGAAGGCGCTTCCCATGAATACGCAGAGATCCTAAAGCTTGATCCGCGAAATGTGGAGGCTTACACCGGGATGGGAGTCACGCTCTACGGGATGGGAAAACCCAAGGAGGCTGCGGCGGCACTCCAATCTGCTCTCCAGCTTGACGCGGGCCAAATCACGGCCCAAGTGTTCCTCGCCCTGAGCAAGGCAGCCATGGGTCAGTGTGTTGAAGCCATTCCCCTATTGAATAA
>PMGP01000430.1:4332-13901 GCA_003156235.1 Acidobacteriaceae bacterium | reverse complement strand
ATCCGCTGATCGTCGTCGTGCATGGCGGGCCGGCCGCGGCTGCGGTGCCGCACTGGAGCACTGGCGCTATGAGCGCGTCGGCATTTTCGGCGCTGGGGTATTTTGTGCTGGAACCCAACCCGCGCGGCAGCTTTGGGCAGGGCGAGGAGTTTACCCAGGCCAACCGCGAGGACTTCGGCTACGGCGATTTGCGCGACATTCTGGCCGGCGTGGACAGGGTCGAAGCCAGCTATCCGGTGGATCCCAACCGCGTGGGCCTGACCGGCTGGAGCTATGGCGGATTCATGACCATGTTCGCCGTGACCCAGACGCAGCGATTCAAGGCTGCGGTAGCGGGCGCGGGAATTTCGGACTGGCAGAGCTACTACGGCGAAAACTCCATTGACCAGTGGATGATTCCTTACTTCGGCGCGCCGGTCTACGACGATCCGGCGGTGTACGCCAAGAGCTCGGCCATCAACTTCATCCGGCGAGCGCAGACGCCCACGCTGGTGGTGGTGGGCGAACGGGACGGCGAGTGCCCCGCGCCCCAGTCGTTCGAATTCTGGCATGCGCTCAGAGCACGCCATGTGCCCACGCGGCTGGTTGTGTATCCCAATGAGGGGCATATGTTTACCGACCCGGCCCACCAGCGGGACGTGATGGCGCGAGCGGCCGAGTGGTTTGCCCGCTACCTGCCGCCCGCGCCGTAGAGCAAGGCCTGCTCGCCATTCGTGCCTGGCGAAGTCTATGAAAAGGCGGGAGCGGGGAATTGCGGCGCATGGCTTACAGCCAGGAACCACCTCGTCCTGATACACTTTTCTTTGGAGTTTTAGGGCGCGTTTCGTCAACCGGCTGCGTGGCGAGTGTGGCGCCGGGAGCCGATCATTTGAGCGGATTCGACCGGCGGCAGGCCAGCTATGGCTTGTTGGCGGACCGCTCCAAAGAGCGTCTTCCCAATTTCCGTGCCCTTTTGGGGTGCCGAGCAAAAGGGCTTTTACTTCCACCGCAGCGGCTAAGACCTGTCGCTGAGGACCCCGGAAGAGAGAGCCACTCGCCACCGGCAAACGCGGGTGGCGGTGATGGGAAGTTCGCTATAACCGAATTTTTCCGATGGTATCGGGAGTGACCGTTCCGCAGTTCGACAAGGCGGGACGGGGAGGATTCATGCGGCGGTTCTTGACGCTTGTCTGCTTGTTGTGCCTGGCCATTCCAGCCGGGATTTCGATCTCCGGCTGCACCCGCAACCCGGCCGCGAACTACTGCAATGGCGCTGGATACGGGATGAAGATCACGGATGTGGCCTCGATCACGCTACAACCCGCGACCACGGGCATCTCGATGGCCTACGGGCAAACGCGCCAGTCGAGTTCGCCTTCGGCCCTTACCTGCAAGGGCACCACGGCCAGCGCCGGCTCGTATACCTACGGCACCACCAACAACCAGTTGGTGGACATTTCGCCGAGTGGCAACATGTGCGCCGGCACGTGGAATCGGAACTCGGGCGGCGGGATCGCCGACTATACCATCTGCAACCCGCCCAATCCGTTGCCATCGACCGGAGGCCTGCCTTACAGCATTGCCTACATCACGGCCTCGGCTCAGTCGGTGACATCCAATCCGGTCGAAGTGTATGTGCACGCCATGGTGACCTCCGTCAGCCTAGTCACTGAGGCGTCATCAACATCCATCAACACCCAGCAGTGCTTCTCGCAGGGCGCCCAGGCCACGTTCGATGCACAGGCTTGCTACGCGAACAGCAGCAACCAGCAGGTTCTGCTGTGCGCGCCGTCTTCGGTGACCAGCAATTTTGCATGCCCGCTGCCTTCCGGTGTGACCTCGGTGCCCAGTTGCACCTCGTCCATCGGCGTGCTCAGCTACTCGGTGGGCAACCCCCAGGTCGCCAGCATAGTCACCAACACCACCACCAACCAGGTGACTATCACCGCCGCGCAGCCCGGCACCACCGCCATTACCGCTTCAGTGGCCGGCTCGGGCTCTTCGGCCGGATACTTCTCTACCTGCCCGCCGAAATCCATCTCGATAACTCTGGCCAACGGCAGCACTTCGGGCACCATCACTCAGGGCGTCACGCAGAATTTGACCACCACCGTCACTGACACCCAGGGGAACTCCATTACCGGCCTCTCCCTCACCTACCAATCCACTGATCCGATTGACATCTCGGCGAGCAGCGGCGGAGCCATCACCACATCCTTCCCCGGCGTGGCTTCGGTCTACGCCATCTGCCAGCCGCCCAATTGCAATGCTGCGCCCATCAACGAAATTGGCGTCTATGGCACCGGCCTGCCCGTTTCCTCCAACCCGGTCATCATCACCACCCCCGGCACAGCCGGCGAATACGCCTGGTTCGCGGCTCCCGGCCAGTCGCAGTACGTCGTCTCCCTCGAGATTCTCAACAGCCTCCCCGGCTCGGTCGGCTCCACGATACGCCTTCCTTACGTGCCCAACTCCATGGTGATGGACCGGCTGGGCAACAATCTTTACTTCGGCTCCTCCCACGCGTTGATGAGTATGAGCACCGCGAGCAACACGATCGGCGCGCAGAACACCTCTGTTCCCGGTGTGGTGCTGGCCGTATCGCCGAACAACTCGCAACTGCTTATCAATGATCAGGTGCGCCAGATCTTTTATCTCTACAACATCTCTGGCGGGAGCGCCACGGCATTTGGCGGCATGGGCACGGCCGCGGCCTGGACCCCCGACTCGAACACGCTCTACGTCGTGGACAGCGCGGCGGAGAACAATACGCCGGCGAACGTGGCGGCGGACATCACCAGCCACACCGACGCGCTGTATGTCTATAACGCGGGCACCGGCTGGGTCACCTTTTGTACCGTCTACAACGCCACGACCTGCCCCAATCCCTTCATGGGCGCGCAGAGCCTGGCGATTACCATTCCCAGCGTCGGCGCGTTTCTCAGTGGCAGTTCCACCACAGCCCACACCTGGTGCCCCACAGGCACGGTGGGCAATTACGCCAGTATGAGCTTCTATCCGCAGGGGCCAACTCCGGACAATACTGTGGCCGCGCTGACCGATGTGCTGGCTGCCACCACCGATGGCAAACACATCCTCGGCGCATCGACCACCGGCAGCAGCATCAGCTTGTCCGACATTGGAGTCACCATTCCCGCATTGAATTGCCTGCCTCCGGAAACCATCGGCGGGTCACCCAACCCCGATTATCCGCTCCTGCTTGGCGATACGCTCTTGCCGCTGGTGCTCGGAACCACGTTGACCCAGCCTCCGGCCTTCACCGCCACCGCCGCCACCCTCGACCAGGTAGTGCCCTCGCCTGAGTCCAACCTGGCCTTCATCACCTATACCCCGCCCACCACCGGCGCCGCTACCGGCGTCTCGCTGCCCTTCTACGTACCCGGCAGCGGCGCCTTGAGTTCTGTTCCGTTCAAAGGAAGCCTGGCAGCCAGCATCACTGCTCCCCTGACCGGCGCCTTCACCCCGGATAACACGCTCTTCTTTGTCTCCACCGCGGGCGACAACNNAGATCAGCCCCAACCTGCCGGCATGCACGCCCCCGCCACCCAACGGCACGGGAACAGACCTTGGCTGCGTTTATTCGGGTCCAAGCCCCGCCGCCGCCATCGTTCCGACCACGGCCATCGCTGTCAAGCCCCGCTCCACCACATAGCGCGAGGCGCATTCAGCTACAAGCAAAGAAGGCCGGCCTCGCGCCGACCTTTTTTGTCGATCGGTCCACATCCGGTCTTTTTTGTCGGTCGGTACAACAAATGCTCCGTGCCCTATCCATGCGCTTTGTTTCTGGCGCATGGGTGGGAAACCAATACATTCAAATTCGGTGCCGAAGGCGGCTGCCGCACCGCATGTGCCCGAAGGCGGCTGGCCGCACCGCAGGGGCCGCACGATAGAATCAAGTAATGATCAAGGGGATTTCTTTTCTTCGTCCCGCGGGCAGCCAGGCAGCCTATGACCGGCTGGCGAGCTTCTTTTCCGCGCTGGGATTTGCTTCCGGCAAAGGGTGGAACGAAGAAAACAGTCACGGCGCAGCTTTCCTTGCGCCGCTCGGCAATCTGGAATTTGTTGACGGCCAGTTTCCCTCCACCGCCGATGTGCTGGTGGAGGTAACCGCTCTGGACGCCGTGCATCAGGCCGCCTCTGCCTGGCTGCTCGCTCAAGGACCCCAGGTCGAGTCCGGTCCCGAGGCTCACGCGCGTCTCTCCGCCATCACGGAAACCCACTGGAAGTCGCGCCTTTTCACTGTCGAGCCCGAGCCAGGTTTCGCCTTCAGCTTCTGGGCGTGGACCGANNGTCGCCCGCTGGAATGCGGTCATCACCGAGCGGCTGCTGGAAGGCGCGCTCGATGCATTGCTGCGCAGCGGCGCAAAACGCACCGCCATCGAGGTAGTTCGCGTTCCCGGCGCATGGGAGATTCCCGCCGCTGCCCGCGCCATTGCCAACCGCGGGGCCAACGCAGGCAGGGTAGACGCCATCATTCCTCTTGGTTGTTTATTGCGCGGCGAGACCGCCCACTACGAGGCCATCTACAACGAAGTGGCGCGCGGCCTCGGCGAGTCGCAGCAGCAGACCGGCATTCCCCACAGTTTTGGCGTGCTCACCTGCGAGACGCTGGAGCAGGCCCTCAACCGCGCCGGCATCAAGGCCGGCAACAAGGGCTTTGAAGCCGGCCTCGCCGCCATCGAGATGGTCAGCCTCATCCGCAAGCTGCGGCAGGGCGGTACAGAGTGACCGCCGGACAACATCATGGGTCGGGACGCCGCAAATCGCGCGAGCTGGCCATGCAGATGCTCTATCAGGCGGAGATCGGCAAGCAGACGCCCGACCAGGTGCGCGCCAACTTCTGGAAGGCCGCCGATGAGGTCGAGCCCGAAGTGCGCAGCTTTGCTGAAGAGCTCTTCCGCGTGGCCGTCGAGCGCCAGGAGCAGATCGACGAGTTGCTTGTGGCCAACTCCAAGCACTGGCGGCTGGAGCGCATGCCCGCCGTGGACCGCAACCTGCTGCGCATGGCCGTCGGCGAGATGCTGGGCTTCAAAGGCACGCCTTTTCCCATCGTCATCAACGAAGCTCTGGAAATCGGCCGCCGCTTCTCCGCCCCCGAGTCCATTAACTTCCTCAACGGAATGTTGGACGCCATCGCCCGTAGCCTGATCGGCAAGTGAGAACTGTGGAGGTCTAGCTCGCAATACGCTTCAGTGTGTCTCGTCTGTAAACCGCTATTGTTCCGCTCCATAAACGCAGTTCGGACCCCCATCCTTACTGCGTTTATTGCGAAAAGCGCGGAATTGATCACGCTAGGAGTCGGGCGCGGATATTGCTTGCGGTTATCAAGGCGTGAAGTCCACTATCGTGGACGGTGGGGTGAAACAGAAATATTTCAATCATTAACTCCCGGCGCATCTTATGGAGTCAGGGCTCTGTTCAAACCCCGCAATCCTCCGGTTCTATTCTTCATCCCATGCATGGCATCCCACAATCCCGTCGATGGTTGAAATATTCCTCGGTTTTCAGGAACAGGAATAGGATCTTGTTTTACTTTGAGGGAAATGGTGTCATCGGATAGCACCGAAGCTTCGATATGGTTTCCACCTGCTTGCTGCTTAGTCCAGACGCGCCATCCCGCAAATGGCATTTGAGCAAGAAATACGTCCTCGCCTGCCACGGACAAATTGGATGGCTGATGCCAGGGACGCCAGCCTTGCACTTGTTGCATCAAACTAAGCTCATTCCCGGGTTGGCTAAAAGCATTCATGGGTTGGGCCGTCAGCCTTGAGGTGGTAGTTCCCTGTTTGCTGACGACCATGATCGGTGAGCCTTGTTCATTGTCAATCTTAATTATGGCGCTAGAAGATAGAAATAGAGTGGAAGAGATATGCCAGATAACAACTATAAATACAATTACGCCGCATAGAGCAGTGAAACAACTGCCATTCGATGACTGATCACTGTTCCGATCTGAACTCACAACTGTACCTTTCCGATCCGCAATCAATTCGATCGAACACGGCGAATGTCCATGGTCATTCCCAGCCATCCATCGTACCACTTCTGTAGCGCGCCTCCTATGCCAACTTCCATCCCATGTGCCGCGCCCGCTCCAGAGTCCGTGCCGAGAGTCGTGGATGCGGCTCTTGCGAGACCAGCCCGATCCACAGGCTGCCAACCGGTTTTGCGCCGAAGCTTTTCGCCATCAAGCGCAGAGCCCTCGGCGCTCCAGTGGCCAAAGGAATCAGGAATCCCGGCATTCCCGCCGAAGCCACCAGCACGGCCTTGCGCGATTGCCGCTTGTTTCGTTGAACGAGCAAATTATTTCCCCAGGGCCAATAGAAAAATCCCAACAATCTCTCCAAAAACCTGCGAAAGAGGGCCGTCGCATTGTAGTAGTTGACCGGTGATCCAAGCACGACAGCATCCGCCGCTTCTATTTCTTTGAGAATCGACTCCAGATCGTCCTGCTGCGCGCACTTGACGCGCTCCGCGCCCGGCGACTGGGTGCACTGGCGGCAGTTAGTGCAGAACTCAACGTGCTGTTCTCTCAGGTAGATGGTGTGCGTCTGGGCGCCTTTTTCCCTCGCGCCCTCCAGAATGGCCTCAACCGCGGTGTCGATGGCTCCGCCCTTGCGATAGCTGCCGACTATTGCCACAACTTTGCTGCTCATTCAACTCTCCAATTCGATTTGCATACAGGCTACTACAGGCGCGGCGCCACCAGCAGTGACAAGGTACTGATTACCGGCAAGTCTCGCCAGGCCGGTCAAGCACGTCGTTGGTTCTCGCCCGGTGGTCCTGCTGCACCACGGCTCCCGACTTCAGAACCAGCCTGCCCTCCTGGCTGAGCAGCGGGTCGATTTCAAACTCCGCCGCCACCGGCGCTCCATCCACCGTGCGCGCGCAGTACCAATCCTTGCCGTAGGGAGCGCCGTCTTTGTACCACCGCTGGCAGGCGATCACCGACTTATCGGAACTCAGGTCGCACTGGAACCACAGATACAGATCGCCTTTGCCTGTTCCCGCCAGCGCAAAGGCGTAGGAGGGAACCTTGCCTGGCCGCTTATGGGCGTAGGCGGCATCAATAATCGGCCGACGCACCTCTCGGATGCAGCCCGCATCCTTAAAGTTCTCGTATGTTGTCCCGCGCTCCAGCTTCATCACCGGGCCATCGGGCGGCCTCACCCAAACGTAGCGCCGGTTGAATCGAATCTGAACCTGTTTTCCGGCAAGATCCTCCAGGCCGGAGAACTTCTTCTCATGAAGAAAGCTGCTGCCGTCCCCCAACACAACCTGATCGCCCTGCCGGAAGCAGAAAGCGCTGACCGGCTCGGCTTGTTCCGAGCATCCATTGCGGCAGGGCTGGTAATCCGCTTTCTCCACCAGCGTCGCCGCGGAAAATCCTTTAGCCTCTCTGGCCGAAGCGCAAAGAGTCAAACTCAACCCCGCGCAGACGGCAAGGACGATAAGCGGCAAAGACCGGAAGACTCTGCCAGTGCTGGACAGACGGGAGCGCCTGAATCGAATCTGAATCGATGATTGCATCATGCGCTTTAAGTTACTACCGCCCATTCCTGTTTCGCAAACGACCGGCGCGGGAGATTGCCGCTGAAACAGTACGTCCGGAAAACAAAAGCAGCCGGATTCCCCCGGCTGCTCTTTGTACATCGATTGTCACGGAGCTCTCAAAGGCTCTCGCCGGCTATGCCTTGGCCAGAACCAGAGCCTTCAGCCGCGCGTTCAGGCGGCTCTTGTAGCGGGAGACGGTGTTGTCGTGCAAAACGCCCTTCCGCACGCCCTTATCCAGCGTGGAGACGGTCTCGCGATACTGCGCCTGGGCGGCCTTCACATCGCCCTTCACCAGCGCCTCGCGCAAAGCCCGCAGGCTGGTGCGCACGCGGCTGCGGCTGGCGCGGTTCACTTCGGTGCGTGTTACGGTCTGCCGGGCGCGTTTCAGCGACGATACATGATTTGCCATTCGTTTTCCTTGATCTTTGCCTTGTTTTCAGGCGAAATGTGCGGTCACAGAACGCAACCGGAGCCGCATCCCTCGCAATTCCTTAGTCTACGGGAAATCGGCCCTCCGGTCAATATGCGTGCTTGCCGCTGCATCACGCCTCTTTATGGTTTCCTTTTGACCTGTTGGCAATAATGGTCTATGTATACTCGTCTCGACCGGATTCACCGGGCTCTTCCCTTGGTTCTTGGCATGGTCACGCTGGCCAGTGTTGGGGTGCTTATCGCGTGGGACGCATTTCCCGGGCTCTTTCCAGCCAACGCTCATGACGTTCTTGCCGCATTTCCGCTGGCCATGATCGCGGTTGCCTACCTCGTCTATCAGTCCGCGCATCGGCCTGCGCGCTGGGAAGCCGTCAAGGCGGTACTGCTGGCGGTTGCCTTTCTCTTCTGGGCCGCCAATCAGTTCTGGCCCAGCCTTCGCCAGGCGACGCTCTTCAACGACATTGCCATCGCGCTCTTCGTCCTCGACGTGTTTTTGGTCATGGCAGGCTGGCCTTCTACTTCCCCGGACGAGTCCTTCGCCGAGACCTACACACCTTTGCCCGCAAAAAATGAGAATTCCACGCGCTAATGTCGCCGCACTGCCCAACCGTAACTGCCAATGCACACTTTTCATGAAAAATTCCTAATATCCGCATTGACTCCTAGCCCAGTTGGCGCTACTCTCAAGCCCAGATACCGAATACTGACACCGGATTTGGTAGCCTTATCCATCCCGCGGTTTCGCCAGACAGCCCAGAGCTTCGGCTCTCTCCTGCGCCGCATTCCGCTGTTTCCCTCTCATACCGTCCCTTGTCCGCAGCCTGTCCGTCGCGCTGTTGGCCTGCCTTGCGCCCAGTCCAACCCTCTTGGAGGTCATCGAATTCTTTGAAAATCGCCCTGGAGATCACGCCCAACCTGGAGCCCCTCTTCGGGACTCGCGATGAAAACCTCCGCCTCATGGAAGACACGCTCGGCGTCCGCATCGATCTTCGCTCCGACGCCGTCCACGTCACTGGTCCCGAGCCCGCCATAGAGCGCGTCCGCCAGATCTTCGCCGACTTCGAGGCGCTGCGCAAGCAGGGCCTCAACCCCCACAATGGCGAACTGAACGCTCTCCTGCGCCTGGTCGTCTGCGACCCCGCCGTCACCCTGCGTTCGCTCTCCGACAGCGGCAAGCAGCGCTCCGCCGGCGTCAAGCGCACCGTCCAGCCCCGCTCCATCAACCAGCGCAAGTACGTCGAGGCCATCGAGCAGTACGATATGGTCTTCGGCGTCGGCCCCGCCGGCACCGGCAAAACCTATCTCGCCGTGGCCATGGCCGTCTCCGCCCTCAACGCCAAAAAAGTCAGCCGCATCGTCCTCGTCCGTCCCGCGGTCGAGGCCGGCGAGCGCCTCGGCTTCCTCCCCGGAACCCTCCAGGAAAAGGTGGACCCCTACCTGCGCCCGCTCTACGACGCCCTCTACGACCTGCTCGATCCCGAAAAGGTCGACAAGCTCTTCGAGCGCAACGTCATCGAGGTCGCCCCCCTGGCCTTCATGCGCGGACGCACCCTCAACGACGCCTTCATCATCATGGACGAGGC
>PMGP01000430.1:0-4305 GCA_003156235.1 Acidobacteriaceae bacterium | reverse complement strand
GCCTACGAGTCCGCCAAGCCCCAACAGCAGGAGTTGCCTCTAGCCCTCGGCGATGCCATCGATGTCGGTTCCCAATCCAGCGAATCTCGCTCCCAGTCCCAGCCGCAGCATCCGCCCAAGCCGCAGTAGCTCCAGGAATGTAGCGCCGGCCTCCNNGGCCGGCTGTAGCGCGGACGTCCTCGTCCGCGCTCGGCTAACCGGAGTAAAATCTCTCCCATGGCGCAAGAATCTTCTTCCGCGCTCCTCCACGGCGCCGTGCAGCCACGTTACGGCGAAGTTCACATTCGCAACCGTGGCCGCCTTCCTCATTGGGAAAAAGAAGAAGGCCTCTACTTCCTCACCTTTCATCTCGCTGATTCGCTTCCCCATTCCGTGCTTGCGAAAATCGCCGAATGCCACCACATCCTCACAACCGCCAAACAAAACAATGCCAATTTGCTTCCCGATCAGAAAGAATTGCTCGCCAGTTATAGCCACACGCGCATCGAAGAGTACTTCGACCGCGGCGTCGGCTCGTGCGCATTCAACGATCATCGTATCGCCGGAGCCATGGCCGCGGCCTTGCGCTTCAGGGAGGGAAAGCACTACAGGCTTCTCGCCTGGTGCATTATGCCCAACCACGTTCACGTGGTGGTGAGACTCTTCCCAGGCCAGGAGCTTGCGAAGGTCATCAAAGCCTGGAAGAACTTTTCTGCAAAAGCCGCAAACCAGGCGCTCGGACGAAAGGGTCAATTCTGGCAGAGAGAGTACTACGACCGCCTGATCCGCAATGGAGACGAATTTGACCGCGCTATCCGGTACGTCGTCGAAAACCCAGCCAAAGCAGGACTGAAGGACTGGACTTGGGTTTGGAGCGCGGGCTGGGAAGCCCGCGCTACAGCCGGCCAGGAGGCCGGCGCTACAAGTTCGTAGCTTCTTGGTTGCCGCCGGGTGCACACATTCTGCACTCCTGAGCGGAGTCGAAGGGCCTGCGGGTGCTTTTCTGGTATCGTGATTCCCAGGTTCCAAAAGCGGGACTTGGAGCACCCGGCGGACGGCTTCATCCCAGGACCAAAGGCAGGACGTGGAGCAGTCGGCATGGGCGGGGACTGCAGAAAATCTAATAAATCACGATTTGACCCCATTTTCCACTTAAAGAATGTGAAATATGTTGATTATTTAGGATTATCGTACTAAGATTTCGTAATCAAATTTTTCTTCATTTTTGAGGAAGTGAGGTTCCGCGTGAAAGTTCTCGCAGGCATTGCTGGCATTCTACTTGGTATATTCAGTCTCACGTATATCGGAATTTACGGCAGTATTATCGGCGCGTCAGCGGGTTGGCTCGGTTCGCTGGGTCCAGGGAATGCGACGATAAGCAATTGGGCACAAATGGTGTCGATTATAAGTTGGCTGGCGCCTCTTCTTGCGATCATAGGCGGAATAATCACCTTCTCGAGTCCGCGCCTTGGAGGAATCATCCTCGGTGGAAGCGCATTTCTTCTTTACTATATGCTCGGATTGGGGGCGATCGGAAAACTATTTGTTCTTCCCATCGGCGCTACGGCAGTGCTCGCTTTGATCTCCCCCTCCTCAGCTTCAAGGCCCAAGTCTTCCTATGCGGCCATTAAGGCATCGACCAATAGCGATGGCGGTTCAAACGACACAACAGTGAGTTTTGATCGTGCCAAATGGAATGCGCTGATCCAGTATGACAATGATATAGCAATAGTAGCTGCAAAGTTAGCGCCATTTGGGAGTAAATGGGTGGATGAATTTGCATCATCCTTTATGGCCCTGAACGACAAAACGTATCTACCACAAATCGAGCAGAAACTTCTTGCTGCTGCTAAGGCCGATGCAGAAGAGAAAGAGCAGCAGAGAATCAAAGCAGCAGAGGAGCAAAGAGCATTTTTGGAAGAGAAAGAGCGTATTACCAAGGATCGTAAAGATAATATGCAATTTTGGATAGATCAGCACGGGGGAAAATCGCGAATCTTATTAGGATGTGGATTAGTCGCTATACTGCTTGCAACTATTGCGATTTGGCATTTTGCATCACCGGATAAAAAAGTTATAAGCAGTAATGCATTTGAGCCTATGCAGCAATCGAATCATGTCAATAATTCAACAACAATTCCTCAAGGTGCATCATCAACAGGGAAACCCATGTCCGGGACCATGAGGACGATGAAATTGGGTACAATGAATAATGACATAGTCGTAAAGGATTTTATAAACAATGGTGTAACCATTAAATTAAAGCCCGGATCATATATTTTGGCGGGGAATGCGGCGGATCTCCTGAATTGTTCACCTAATCTAAAACGATGCGTAGCAGCCCCTGTAGATGATTTCGATGTCTATTACCGAAGCGACCAAGAATCTTTCGATATTGGCCTCAATAAAGAACCGATCGGGAAGGCTCGCCATCATATGGAGATATTCATGTCAAGCACATTAGGAATATCCAAACAGCAAATGTGCAGTCTCAGATATTCGGTTATGGTGACAGGTTTAGGTTGTAAAACTTGCAGCGCAAGTGTCAACTCACAATATGAATGGAAAAATCTCATGTTCAGCTTTTGTCCTGGAGCTACGGAATTGCCTGAATAATCCGCTCTTATTTACGGCGGGTGGCGCAGGTCCCCATGAGTAACAAATCAGGGTGGCCCCGGTCCCTCGCTTTTGGGAACCGGGGAGACCACGAACCTCGACCGTTCGTAAACTCCGCAAGAAAACTTCGCTGGCTGAACCGATGCGCACAAGCCGCAATGTAGAATCGTTCGGTTTTTTGTAGATAAGAAGCAGGTCGGGCTTTCGATGGCACTCGCGATGATTCGTATATTCGCCCGTCAACGCATGACGCGTGGAATCTCTCCGGCAGGGCATGATCCGTCGCCAGAAATGAAATGGCCGCAAGAAGATCGGCATCGAGCGTGACGCGATGCTGTCCTTTGGCCTCACGCAGCCCGCGAAATGGAACGATATTCGTTAGTCATACATTAACAAATCTTCCGTAACATAATATTTGTGTGCTACGATTTTATTCCTACCAAATTCGGCTAATTTTGACCCGAATTCGCACGGAAGGTCGCAATTGTACGTTGCTTTGGATCAAAACGCATTACCTGCCCCCATCCGGGTTTCCTTTGAAACCCGGCTCAACCTCAATCCCCTAACCCATTCAAAGGAGAGCACATGGTACGCAACATGAAACTATTTTCTCGCATCGCCGCCACCTGCATTTGCATGGGATTCTTCGCGGCTCTTTCGCTTCAGGCCCAAACACCAGAGGTAACCACCACCTATACACTAGTGGTTGAACCCGCCCAGGGCCTGACGCCGATCTACAACCTGATTACCTCCGCCAAAAAGACCATCGACATGACCATGTACGAGCTGACCGATACTACCGTCACCTCTCTGCTGGCCACGGCGGCGGCCGATGGCGTCACGGTCCGCGTCATCCTCGACCAGAACAACGAGAAGAGCAAAAACACCACTGCTTACAACTACCTCAAGGCGCACAAAGTCTCGGTCCACTGGGCCAACTCGAAATATGAGTGCACACACCAGAAGACCATCACGGTGGATCAGGCCACGTCTGCCATCATGACGCTGAACCTCACCCCAAGCTACTACTCCACCTCTCGCGATTACGCCGTCATCACCAACGATGCGGTCGATGTCGCGGCCATCGAAACCACTTTTGCCGCGGATTTTGTCAATGGCACCATCACGCCTCCCGACGGCGATAACCTGGTCTGGAGCCCCACCAACTCGCGCACCGCCCTCACCGCCCTCATCAATGACGCCACCAAATCGCTGCAAATCGAGCAGGAGGAATTGGAAGACACCAGCATTGAGTCCGCTCTGGAAGCAGCTCTCAAGCGCGGTGTGGCCATTACCATGGTCCAGGAGAACGAGAGCGGCGACTATGACACCATCCTCACCACCCTGAAGAAGGACGGAGCCAAGATCGCAGTTTATACCTCGTCCACCGGCTATTACATTCACGCCAAGGTTGTCCTGGCGGACTATGGAACTGCGAATGCCAAGCTGTTCCAAGGCTCGGAGAACTTCTCCACCGCTTCTCTAAACGACAATCGGGAACTGGGACTGATCTTCACCGACGCAACCAGCATGACAACGATGAATGCCGATATTACCGCCGATTACAACGGTGGAACCAAGTACTAATGATGTAACAGTTAGGGAACCTCTGATCAAGTGATTCTATTGATCCAGCATTCCCTCAGGGGCTAGAGCCCGCGTTGATTTTGCGGCATTTGCGGCAGTCAGGGTTAAAACCCTGACCTACCA
>PMGP01000086.1:195-2795 GCA_003156235.1 Acidobacteriaceae bacterium | reverse complement strand
CGCATCCGCCGTTTATACGATGGCCTCGCCCCCGGCAACGGCCACCGTCGTTGGAGCCGATATCGGATGGCTGACCCAACTGGAGAGCATGGGGTATACCTGGACCGATACCACCGGCGCAACCGGAAGCGCGCTGCAGATTCTCAAGAATCATGGCGTCAACACCATCCGCATTCGCACATTTGTGAATCCCACCATCACCTCCGGCGTCCTGGGCGTAGGCGATAACGATCAGGCAGGCAGCATCGCTCTTGCAGTGCTCGCCAATTCGATGGGCTTCAAGATCATGATCGACTTCCATTACAGCGATACATGGGCCGATCCCGGGGATCAAACCACTCCTGCCGCGTGGTCGACCGAAACCTATGCCCAGCTGCAAACCAGCGTCTACAACTACACCTATGGCTTCATGAGCGCGCTGGCGGCGGACGGAATCTATCCGCAATATGTGCAGGTGGGCAACGAGATCAACTCCGGGATGCTCTGGCCCATTGGCTCAGTTGGCGCCACAACCCCAAACGGCAACAACTTCACCCAGATCACAGGCCTCATCAACAGCGGCTATAGCGCCGTGAAGACGGCCAGCCCCACTACGCAGGTTGTCATCCACCTGGCCACTATCAGCAATCTCAGCGACTTTGAGTGGTTTTTTGACGGGCTGACGGCCGCCGGCGCAAATTTCGACGTCATCGGCGGCTCCTATTACGACGGGCCGGGAAACATCACTACGGTTGCCGCCAACCTGAAGACGCTGGCCGCCCGCTATAGCAAGCCGGTGATGATCTGCGAGATTGGCTACCTGTATAGTGATCCAANNACCGATGTGCAAGGAGCGATCCTGGCGATGAATGCCGTGCCCAGCAGTATGGGGCTGGGGGGCATCTATTGGGAGCCCGAAGCTCCAGACGACGCCTCAACCGGCAATTACACCATGGGCGCTGTCACCGAGGGCACGGGAAAAGTACTGCAATTCACCACCGCCATCAATGCGTTTTGAGTGATCGTTGCCCGCGCGGAAAAAGGCTTCGGCAGATCAGGACGCTAAGGATTCGTCGGTGCCCCACCCTCGCCGCATATTTGTTTTTGCGAAAAGTGCGGGGTATCCCGCTAACTTGCTAACCCGCGCGCAGCGCGGCTAACTCGCTAACCCCGCTACGGCTTCCCAAGCTCGTCCCCCTTGTGATAATTCGGATACGGCAGAACCGGAATCTCCGGCGCCGGATGCGCCTTCAGCTCGTCCTGCACCAGCGCCTGCTTGTCGAACTGCGAATAGAAGAAGCGGTTGAAGTCGGTGTACCCCGAGCCGCCGGTGTTGGGCATATAAACATACGCCACCTTGCCGCCGGAGATCTCAACCACTTTGCGCCGGTTGCCTTCAATCCAGTCCAGAATGCGCAGTCCGTCCTCGTCGCTGATGGGCACACCGTCACGTCGCGCGCGGATCGATGTCAGTTCCCAGATTCAGCACCTTGCCGGAAGCATCGCTGCCGGGCTTCAAATCATCCGCTGAGGCAATGGTTGAGACCAGATCAGTACTGAAAAGCGTGCAACTGGCCTTGGCCAGACAGGATGAGAAGGAACAGTATTTGTTCCTTGGGAGTCGGCCAGTGTTCACCGATTTGACCGCACGAGGATTTCAGTTGATGCTAACAGCTCTTACCTGGTCGGGTACTTCTTGAAGGTCTTGTCGGTCATTGTGGGGTACGAGTTAATCGCACAATGTATGCAGGATACTTCAGTCCGCAGGGAAAGAGGCAAGCCATTATGGAATCGACAGAAGAGCCGCGAATTGATCCGCTAAACCGAAAGGCGTACATCCGTGGCTGGGAGCGAAAAGCTCCTCCCGAAGAGAAAGAGATCAGCTATTGGTTTTGCGAGTTTGCCAAGGACGCGGCTACCTGGGAGGCCGCTTTGTCAGCGGAGCAGGCGAGGTCCATTCTGAATATCGGTGTCACTATTCCATCGCTTCAAGGCGGCATCCATAGCCTGCGCAATTTCGCGGTTGAAGCGTTCGCTAATATGTTCGTCATCTCCTGTTCGGGGCCGTTTATCTATACTACCCGCGGCTCATCGAATCAGAATGTCGGAGAGTGACGGCTTCACGTCGTCTATCAAATACGCACGGATGTACCACCTCCACACTATTCTCGGTTTACGGAAACAGCCCTTACCGCTCGGAGAGGACTCCATGCCCCTTCTTTGCGCTTCTCCAAGCTGGGGCTGGACGATGACGGGGTAGAGCTTGGCGGCTGTTAGCAACTGGTACTGCCTATGAACTACTCGATCTCGACGTTATGCGTTCGTAACCAGTTGCGCAGCAATTCGTCCAACAAATCGCTGAGAGTGCTTGAGGCCCGCTTGCGCGAACGCTTTTGCCTCTTCAGTTCCCTTTCGACTGCATCGTAGACGCCTGGATCGATACGTATGGTGCGCTTCTCATGCATTGATTTATCCGTTGCCGGTTTCGGCAAGACTGCTACGACCAGGCGCGCTGGAAAGACTTCCTGCTCGCGTTCCGAAATCGTCTGGCTCGGCGGCGAGATGCGCAATTCCGCTGAACTGGTTGGTTTGGGTTCTGGAGAGGAATATCGTTCCGGCTC
>PMGP01000086.1:0-153 GCA_003156235.1 Acidobacteriaceae bacterium | reverse complement strand
ACTTCTTGGGCGAGTGCTTCGTAATCTCCCCATGCAACCGTGTTGTTGTCGTAGTCCCGTACCTGCTCAACAGTCACGCCTCGTTCTGAGTCTCTCGCTGGCTTCGCTCGGTGCCGAGTAGTCGATCTTGCGGATGTAGTCGGCCTTGATCGA
>PMGP01000447.1:5662-14653 GCA_003156235.1 Acidobacteriaceae bacterium | reverse complement strand
CGGCAAGCGATCCGCTGCGGGAGGCGCAGATTTTAAGGAACCTGATGCTGAACCGAAAGGCGCTCGAACCCGGCCTGGCGATCTTCTATGGCAAGCAGGCGGTGAATTTTCTGCAAAAAGTGAGGGGAAACATCCAGGGGTTGGACAGGAATCTGCAGGCGAGCTTTCTGGCGGCCAAGGACAACTACTATCACGATCTGGCTGAC
This sequence comes from Acidobacteriaceae bacterium, assembly GCA_003156235.1. Classification (GTDB taxonomy): domain Bacteria; phylum Acidobacteriota; class Terriglobia; order Terriglobales; family Acidobacteriaceae; genus Telmatobacter. Next base: position 14,447 of record PMGP01000447.1, on the reverse strand, counting down.
TTGCTGATTGCTCAGGGGCGGCTGCCGGAGGCGCAGCAGGTTCTGGATCTGCTGAAGCAGCAGGAGTACCAGGATTACGTGCGCGGAGAGAGGTCCAACACGCTCAGCCCGTTGACGCTGACGCCCGCCGAGCAGCAGGCGGAGGCGGATTACCAGCATTCGACGGCAGAACTGGTGGCCGCGGGGGCGGAGTGGGTGGAACTGAAGCGGAATCCAGCGCGCACAGCGGAGCAGGAGAAGCGATACCAGCAACTTTCCGGTCAGCTTGACGCGGCTAGCAAGGAGTTAAACGACTATTACGCGCGCCTGTATCTGCTCTTTGGCAACAACGGAGATGCCAACAAGCAAGTGGCCGATGTAAAGGGCGATGTGAGCGCGCTCAAGCAGTCCATTGCGAAGACGCCGCACACGGTGGCGCTTTATACGCTGGTGGGTAGGGACCGAATCAGCATTATCGTCGTTACGAGTGCGGCGACGGTGGCGCGAGAGTTTGAAATTTCAGAAAGCGACCTTAACAAGAAAGTTGCGGCTTTTGAGCAGGTGCTGCGCAACCCCGCTCAGGACCCGAGGCCGCTGGCGCGAGAGTTATACGGAGTTCTCATTGCTCCAGTCAAGCAGGATTTGGACCAGGCCGGGGCGCGGACGCTGGTCTGGTCTCTGGATGGAGTGCTGCGCTACCTGCCGATTGCCGCGCTCTATGACGGAAAACAGTACGTGGTGGAAAATTACGACACGGTCACCATCACGCCTGCCAGCATTGCGCACCTCAACGAAAAGCCGGAGGTGAGCAGCCTCAGCGCAGTGGCGATGGGGATCTCGCGCAAGTATGAATCGGGGCTGCCCGCACTGCCCGCGGTGGCCAACGAACTGGACGACGTGGTGAACGATCCCAAGGTGAAAGGGGCAATCGGCGTGCTGCAGGGGACGATTCTGCTGAACGACCAGTTCACAGAGAAGGGAATGGAGAATCTACTCGGTGGACAGCACGCCGTGATTCATATTGCCAGCCATTTTGTTTTCAAGCCAGGCGACGATAGCCAGTCCTATTTGCTGCTTTCGGGCAAAGACGAGGGCGGAACTGGATTTCACCTCACAGTGGCTGACTTCCGCGACAATCAGCAACTGGCCCTGGACGATACCGACCTGCTGACGCTCTCGGCCTGCGAGACCGGGATGAGCGGCAGCGCAGCCAATGGGCGAGAGATCGATGGACTGGGCACGACGGCGCAACTCAAGGGAGCAAAGGCGGTGATCTCGTCGCTGTGGGAGGTTGACGACGCCAGCACCGGCCAACTGATGGGCGACTTCTATAAGCGATGGGTGGAGGGCGCGGGAAAAGTGACCAAGGTGGAAGCCTTGCGGCAGGCGCAGCTCGATCTGCTGCTCGGCAACGCAAAGACGCAGGGCGATGGAAGTGACAGAGGAGCTTCCAGGAGCAAACCCGCGAGTCCGGCTCCTGCCGGATACGCGCATCCCTACTACTGGGCGCCGTTTGTGCTGATGGGGAATTGGAGGTAGGCGCCAGTTGCCCATATGCGCCTATTCTGCCATTTCTGCAGCTAAAGTTCTATCGCGAAACGTCGGCCTATTTTTGGCTGGCAATCCACGCGTCGATGCGGTTGCTGAGCACATCCAGCGGCAGCGCGCCGGAGTCCAGCACCTGGTCGTGGAAAGCGCGCAGATCGAACTTGTCGCCTAGCGCTTTTTTTGCCCGGTCGCGCAATTCCAGAATCTTCAACTGGCCTATTTTGTAGGCCGAGGCCTGGCCGGGCCAGGCGATGTAGCGATCGACCTCGGCCTGGATGCTGGTCTCGTCGATGGCCGAGTGGTCGTGGAAGTAATCGACCATCTGTTGGCGGGTCCAGTGTTGGTTGTGGACGCCGGTATCGACGACGAGACGAATGGCGCGCCAGATGTCAGCCTCCAGGCGGCCGTAGTCCGAGTAGGGGTCCTGGTAGAAGCCCACGTCCTTGCCCAGCCGCTCGGAGTAGAGCCCCCATCCTTCGATGTAAGCCGTATAGTGCTCGTGCTTGCGGAAGGTGGGCAGGTTGTCCAGCTCCTGGGCAATGGAAATCTGCAAGTGGTGGCCAGGCAGGCCTTCGTGATAGGCGATGGCCTCGACGGCGTAGAGATTGCGGTCGGTGGCGTTGTAAGTGTCGATGAAGAGACGGCCGGGGCGGCTGCCGTCGGGGGTGGCCGCTTCGTAATAGGCGGGGGCGGAAGTCTTCTCCATAAAGGCAGGCACCGCAACGACCTCGAAGGGCGCCTTGGGGAGGCGGCCGAAGAGCTGCGGCAGGCGGGCCTGCATCGGAGTCAGGTAGCCGCGATAGGCGTCGAGCAGGGCCGCAGCCGAGGTCGCCTTCAGTTTGGGATTGGTCTTGAGGCTGGCACGGAAGCCGGCCAGGTCTTTGAATCCGAGCTTCTGGGCAATCGCCAGCATGGCGGTTTCGTCGCGGGCGACCTCGTCCAGACCGATCTGATGAATTTGCGCGGCGGTCAGATCGGTGGTGGTGGTGCGGCGGAGGCGATAGGCGTAATAACGCGCGCCGTCGGGCAGGGCGGAGGCGCCGGGCTCAGCGCGGCCGGCGGGAATGTAGCTGACCTCAAGAAAGCGCGCAAAGCGCAGGTAGGCGGGCAGGACTTCCTTGCCGATAGCGTCCAGCATCTCAGCCTTGATGCGCTCTTGCTCGGCGGGCTTGACGGCGGCGGGAAAGTTCTTCAACGGCAGCGCAAGAGGCGAGTCTTCAGGCTTTTGATTGGCCAGCGCTTTCACTTGCTCGAGCGCCTTTTCCAGAAGATAGCGGGGCGGCACGCGATGGTCTTCCATGCCGATGGACATATTGGTGGTGACCTGCTCGAAGGCCTTGGGAACGGCGTGCAGGCGGGCGATCCAGTCGTCGTAATCCTTGACGGTGGTGAAGCTCAACCGGGCGACCAACTGCGGATAGGTGGTGTGAATGCCGCTCATCTGGTTCAGGGGCATCTCCCAATCCTTGAACTGCGCCCCCTCCTCGTCGTCGGCAAACTTGCGCAGCAGCAGCTCGCGGCTGGTCTTTTCCTGATCGGAGAGCCCGGCCTCGTCAATGGCCGCCAGCCGCATCATGAAGCTCTCTTCGCGGGCCAGCCAGTCGTTCTCCGCCTTGACGGAGTAGTCGTCGATGCGGTCGTTGAAGCGCTTGTCGCCCAGCACCGAGGCAAACTCCGGCGAATGCTCCAGGCTGGCCTGCCAGTACTCCTCGAAGAGGTCGTTGAGAGCCTTGCGGCTGGCCTCGACGGAAGCAGGCTGCGTCGCTGGGGCAGGCTGAGCAGGAGCCTGCGCCGGGAGCGCGGGAGCAAGAACAAGCAGCAGAGACGCGGCAACGCATAGGGCGGGGAGCGGGAATCTTTTCAAAGGAGCGGACCTCAGTGTGGAATCAAAGGGGAAAATCGTCCTCCCATCAGTGTAGAAGATTGCGCCCATCTTTCTGGATTGTTTTGGATCGCTGCCAAGAGATGCCACACTGGCGGACAGGGAAATTTGCCCGCATTATGAGTATAAAAAACAATAAATCTCCAGAGCCATTCGCGCATCATCTGTATGCAAGGAGTAGTTTGTCTGTGTTCCTCGATTGTTGATTTATGCCGTTACGTATTGGCTTTATGGTGACCGCTCATTTCGCGCCAGAAGCGATCTCAAAAGGAGAAATTGACATGAGGATCCCCAATCCAACGCGCCGTTTGACCATGCGCGCTGTAGCGTTTCTTGCAGTTCTTGCAGCGTCAGGACAGGCGTTTGCACAAAACAGAGCTGCGCAACCCCGTGATACCGGAGAGCGCGCACTGCCGAACTCCGTCATCCTGCGTGGCGAAGATCACGCCACAACAATGCAGCGGCTGCATGTTGTACGGCAATACAAGATCGAGGATGTCCGTTCCAGGCCGCAGATTACGCTGGGAAATGTTCCGCTGGATTTCACTCCAGTGCTCAACAATCCAAAAGCCTTGTTCAACATTGCGTTGCGCCTGCGCGCGATGCCGAAAAATGTGGAAGTGAAGGAGGACACGAGCGAGATCAGCGAAGTCGATCAGGGTCTCGTCCTTCATCACGTGCTGAGCTACCGGATTTTGCCGGGCAAATGCGCCGAACCCGGCGTGCAGGCCCAGCTAGCGCAGGCGGGCGTCGCTTGTTTCACAAAAGAATCGGCCAGCCAGCGCGCGGCGGAATTCGCCACGCCCGGCCACGCGCGTTATGTTGCCGACCCGGTCAAGCGCCAGGCGGCAATCGCCGCCTATCAGCAGAGGTCGGCGCAGGCTGACGCCGAGGCAAATCAGCACATCGCCGACCTGCGCAAGAACTTCGCCGACCCCAAGCAGCGAGCAACCCTGACGGCTCAGCTAGGCGCGGCCGAAGTCGCGCGCATCAGCAATCTGAACGACGATCAGCTCAAGGCAGAGATCATCAACTCCTCGGTGCAGCGCGTGGAGCAGACGGCCTTTGTTTACAAGCTGGACTCATCGAAATACGCGCATGCACCCAATGTGCTGCGCATCTCGCCGAACGCGCAGGAGATGGCCACGGGGAAGCAATTGTTGCACGTGACAATCCCCGAAAGCGGAGCGGCCAATGCGCAATTCCCGAAAATGCTGGTGGTGGAGCCGTCCGCGAATTTTCACGCGCAAGCCGCTCCCGCTTCACCCAATAACACCACTGCTCAGACGAGCGATGTCGATTTGGGAAGCTATATCTACCTGACCGGTTTTACGCTGGGCCATGATTACGAGTGGAGCCTGGAGGTCGATACAACCGTCAACTGGTGCGTGGTCGGCTGCTCCTCCACCTATAGCGTCAGGCTTTTCGCGGGCTTCAATTATGGCTTCGGCCTGCGATTCCCCATCCAGACGCATCTGAAATACCATAACGTGGTTCATCCCAACCAAACCGCCGATGCCAGTCTCACCGCCGACTTCGAGCCCGCCGAGTTTAAGTCTGTTGCAGACTCCATCGCGCAGTTTCAATCCACGGGCCTGGAACACGATCAAATCTTTGACGGCAAGGAGCTGGTTGCCCAGGTGGGCGCCGATGCCGGCGTAGATTTCAACCTGCCGGTCATCGGCAGCCAGGAAATAAAATTCTCCCCTACCCTGGATTTCACGGATTTGCTGCCGCCGCCCTATCAAGGAGGTCACTTCAACCCTCCGGCGCCGGGCTCAGGTGGCATCAATACCGTCTATAAGTTCGATCAGTTTGATTTTCTCGGCGGCCTGCTGGACTTCGGGGTTGTGAGCGGAAAGGTCTTTCCCGCCGTAAACATCAATCTCCACTCCAACAAATTGCAGTTCACGCTGAATGATGAAGTCTGGAATAAGCAGATCAACGTCTCTTCGACGGGGCAGACCTTCTCCCTCGGCACTGACAAGAACAAGAAGTTTGACAGCCATTTCAGCTTCGGCAACCCGGTCTACAATCTCGGCTTCACGCTTACGCCCGGAATTGACGCGCAACTGGCTGTCGATTTGGCCGTATGGTCGCAGACCTGGGATTGGATCGTATGGTTTCCGCAGTTGGCCGTTGACCTGCCGCCCGGCGGAATCGATTTTGGATGCCATGCCGGAACCACCTGTGTACGCGACTTCCAGCCTGAAGCAGGCATTGAAAAAGGAGCCCAGGGCGGCGCAAAGCAACAATTGCTGAGCGAGGGTTGCACGGTCGACGGAAACAAAATGATCTGCGGGAAGATCATGACGTACCAGACGTGTCAGAATGCCCTGAACGCCAACGCGCTGTCGGGGATTAAGAGTTGCGATCCGGGTATGCTTCCCAAGGAAGAGGAATCCGCCGACCGCACATTGACAGGTGGAGGGTGTCAGCGAAATTCAGGGTCGGCAGGGTTTTTGGGGTTACTCATTAACCACGATTATCTCTGCCCCGTGGGGATGTTGGGCTTGTGCAATGTCATCTTGAAGAATGGTGTGATCACAAGCTGCACCCCGCTGGTGCCGCCGGCCATCGACCAGGAGCTGAATAAAGCTGGATGCTATTGCGGCGGCGTCTCCAGCAAGGTCATTTTCGCTTGCCTGCCGGGCAATTATTATTGTTCCCCCGGCGGCATGGCCAAGTGCAATCAGGAGGTGAAAGAACAGCACATTCTCTCCTGCAAGTTGGGCAGCAAATGAGGATGGGACGGCCTTTTGCCCCGCCGAAGAACTTCGGCGGGGCAGCTTGTCTTGGGCGAAACCGGGGCCTCCAGCGAGTTGGGAGCCGGCGAGGAGGGCTGTGGAATCTGAACCGGGGTTGATGGCCGAGGGCAATCCTGATGCATTAATCTACACACATGCCAAGCAGAGGAAACAGGTGCAGGAGTCGTAGATGGCCTGGTAGACGGTGCTGTCGATATTCTTTCCTCCTTCATTCCTTGGTGAAAAAGGAACCACTGCGAATTGACGGAGAACGTCACAGAGAAGGAGCAAAATGACTGTTCTAGAAGGCTTCTGGGATTGGTTTATTCGAAATCAAGAGGCACTTCATGATTTTGAAGCAGATCGGGAGCGAGTCTTCGATTCGCTCGCAGCCGAACTGCAAAAGATTGACCCGCACATAACATTTGAATTTGGTCCTAAGCAGACGAAAAGAGAATTTGTAATCAGTGCTGGCGGAATAAAGGGCTCCTTCCCCGCCGTCGCCTCGCTGGTTAACGCTGCGCCGACACTCTCTCGTTGGCAAGTGACGGCTTTTCGTCCGCGTCGAACTCCTCTCAATGTAATTGAGTTTAGAGGCAAGCAGGCTCGACCGGAGGAGGTCCAGTTTTCCCTGCTTGATAATGGCAAGATCGCAGGCATCCGATTGTTTATTCCTTCCTTTCGAGAGGTTGATGCAGATTGGAAGCAAATCGGGTATTTACTCCTTGATGATGCCCTCGGAGAGTATGACGTTGAAACCCGCGTTGGACTCCTCAAAATGTATTCGCCGGACGCTTCTACAACGGAAAGGCGCTATCCTTTCGTTGATCTCCCACGGGCTTTTGACCAACTCGTATCCCAACTGGAACCCAGGAAGCCTTCTTAAGCTCTCCCGCAAGCCGTCCTCCGAGCCGCCCTTGCCGCGTTTACATCTGTAAACAGCGGTAGCGCGCAGGAGGCCGAAGAGCGCGCTGCCTACGGCATCGGTTTTAGGGTGGACACGTCTTGTATGAAAGCGGACGCGCCTTGGCGGGTCAGGATTGGAGCTTCTGGCGGCGGGTCAGGATTGCAGCTTCTGGCGGCGGGTTGGGATTGAAGCGTGCTGCTCGGCATCTCTCAATGCGTGAGGATATTTTCGTTGCCGAGGATGCGGTAGAGGGTGGAGCGGCTGATGCCGAGCTGGCGGGCTGCGCGGAGCTTGTTGCCGCGATTGAGGTCCAGAACGTACTGCACGTGATGCTGAACGACGGCGTCCAGGTTGAGTCTGTCAGAGTGCATAGCCGGACCCTGATGCAGCTCGGTGGGGGCTTCAAGGCCGGAGGGGAGAGCCAGGTCGTCGGGGCGGATGATGCCATTGACGGCCTCCAGCAGGGCGGTTTCGAGGACGGAGGCCAGCTCGCGCACGTTTCCCGGCCAACTGTGCTGGAGCAGACGGGCCAGAGTGCCGGGAGCCATGAGGACGGGGCGCTGCTGGTAGCGGGTGCAAATGCGGTCCAGCAGGGCCTGTGCCAGGGGGGCGATGTCTTCGCGGCGCTGGCGCAGGGGTGGGATGCCAAAGCGGACGGCGGTGAGGCGGAAGGCCAGATCGGGCAGCATCAAGCCCTGGGAGGCCATCTGGCGCAGCGAGGTTTGGGAGGAGGCCAGCAGGACGGCGCGTCCCTGCGGACGGTCCTGGAGGGATTTAAGTACACTCAGCAGCAGACCCTGACCGGGAGGGGCGAGCAGGTCCACACGATCCAAATAGGTGAAACCCGCCAGGGTGGCCGGATCGGCGTCGGAAACCAGCCATTCGCGGGCATCGCGCCGCTGAAAGCTGCCACCGGCCAGAGGGGAGCGGCTGAAGAGATAGTGTGCCAGGGTTTGCTTGCCTGCGCCGTGTTCACCCTCGATGGTGGCCAACTGCACATAGGGCGCGGCCATTTGAGCCTGCATCAGCAATTTACGCCATGCGGCGCTGACTCCCACGGGCTGCATTTCAGGAGGCGCCTCGACACCCACAAGGGTGAGGCCGGGGACGGAAGGCTGGTACTGAGCAACGCTCTGCATGGCTATCAACGTGCTTCGCCTCCGTAGCTCAGATAATGGTTCCTAAGCCTACAGAAGTTTCATCGGCGATAGAGGGAAAAACATGAACCGGAAAGAGAGGAGTTCTTTCCGGTTCGGGAGGGGACGGGATCTGGGTTTAATTCAGGCTGTTTATTCGCCCTGGCGGTAGCGCTTTGAGGGCTCGTCAGAGTAGATCTGTCCGTCGCGGATATGCACCACGCGATGGGCATATTCGGCGATGTCCGGCTCGTGGGTGACGAGCACAATGGTGTTTCCGTTGGCGTGCAAGGTGTCAAAGAGGGCCATGATCTCCAGGCCGGTCTTGGAGTCGAGGTTGCCGGTGGGCTCGTCGGCCAGGATGATGGAGGGCCGGTTGACCAGTGCCCGGGCGACGGCCACGCGCTGGCGCTGGCCTCCGGAGAGTTCGTTGGGCTTGTGGTACATGCGCGAGGCGAGGCCCACGTCGGCCAGCGATTCCTTGGCTCTCACAATGCGCGCCGCGGCCGGGGTGCCGTTATAGATGAGCGGCAGCTCGACGTTGTGCAGGGCAGTGGCGCGGGACAGCAGGTTGAAGGTCTGGAAG
>PMGP01000447.1:0-5649 GCA_003156235.1 Acidobacteriaceae bacterium | reverse complement strand
GAGCCGGAGGGGCCCATGATGGCGACATACTCGTTGTGCTTGATGCGCAGGGAGACGCCTCTGAGCGCCTGCACTTGCTGCTCGGAGCCCATGTCGTAGGTTCGCCATAGATCTTCGACGATGATGAGGTCGTCGCTGGGCGGCGCCGTTGGCAGGGCAAGGTCTTCGGTAGTGGTTTCGAGTAGAGCCATCCGCATCTCTTTCTTTAATAATTGTTAAGAATTTCCGCCTGTTGCCGGAGTAACCGGCTTGGTGGTGTCCCGCTTGACCAGCGCGTTGTTTTTGAGACCGCGCAGCGTCTTGTAGGGGCCGGTGACGATTTCCTGGCCTTCGTTCAATCCGCTGAGCACTTCGATGTCAGTGGCCCCGGTGATGCCGGTAGTGACGGGTACGAACTTTGCGTGCAGCTTGCCGCTCTTGTTTTCTAATACGTAAACGCCCTGCAGGGGCGCGCTTTTGGCGGTGGAATGAGTGGAAGCAGAAGCGGCGGGCACCTTGCCCTGATCCTTATTAGTGGTTTTGTCATCGTCTGGGTTGTGCATGGTCATCGCCTGGATGGGCAGCGTGAGTACGTTCTGCTTGTAGGCGGTGGTGATCTTGGCGGTGGTGGAGAGTCCGGGGCGCAGATCGTTGGAAGGCTCGTCGAGCGTGACCACGACCTTGAAGTCCTTGGCCTCCTCGGTACCGGTGGTGGACTGCAATGTGGCCATGCCTGTGGAGCGCAGCAGGGCCTGATCTCCGGCCAAGGTTACGTGGCCTTTGAATACCTTGCCGGGCAGGGCGTCCACGGTGACTTCAACGGTCTGTCCGGCGCGGATGTTGACGATGTCGGTCTCGTCCACCTTGACCTCGGCGGTGATGACGCTCATGTCCGCCAGGGTCATCAGCGTGGAGCCCGCTGTGTTCTGGATCCCGGGGACCACCGACTCACCCTCGCGGACAGGCTGGTTGGTGACGATGGCGTCGAATGGCGCAACCATGATGGTCTGGTCGAGCAGATTCTGGTTGGCGCTCAACGTGGCGATGTTGGTTTGCAAATGCGCGCGGTAGGAATCGGTTTGCGCCTTGGCCTGATTCAGCGCGGCGACAGATTGATTGAGCGATGCCACGTCGGTGTCGTAGGCTGCCTTTTTGACGTCATAATCCGATTTGGCGACGATGCCCGCCTTGTAAAGGGGCTGTTCTCTCTCCCAGTCGAGCCGCTTCTGCTCCAGATCGGCTTTGGCCTTCTCGACGTTGGCTTCGGCGGTCTTTTCCGCGGCGACATAGGAGGCGATGTCGGTTTTGGCGGCGGCAATAGCGGCCTGCTGGCCAGCCACACTGGCTTTTTGCTGCACGTTCTCGATGGTGGCGACGATCTGGCCTTTTTTGACCAGGTCCCCCTCCTTTACATAGAGGCGGGTGACGCGTCCCATGGCGGTGGCGCTTAGATTGGCATAGGTTCTGGGCTTGATCTGGCCGGTGCCACTGACAACAGTAGCCAGCTCCTGGCGCGCGACCTTGGCGGTGAGAACCTTGGTATAGCCGGCCTGCTGTCTCCAGATGAAGACAATGACAAGCACGACAACGGCGACGGCGGCGAGAATAATCAAAAGTATTTTTTTCATGCGATTAACGAGCTCCGGGAATCCCAAATTCAGTGTACGCAATCGGCGCCGGATCAGTTCCCGACTGAGGCCAACCGGGCCGCCGGATGTGAATGAATCGACATCCTGGGCAGACGGCCTGCGCGGAAGACTGGGAAGCGTCGCAAGTGCTTCAAAATAAATCGGTAGACCCCTGGCACCTGATTTCCGGTCGGGGGCGCTGCCTGGCGGGTCTTAAAATCATTCCCGTAAATAGTTTAGCAGTTCCAGGGAACGGTTTCCTGCTTACCCCCGGCATGTATTGGCGTCCAACCGTGAGCCGACTCCCTACGGAATCTTGCTCATCCCCTTCCAGACCCGTAGAATAAGGAGTCGCAGGAGTTTTCAACGCAAATGATGCTTAACCGTTCTCATCTTCTCTTTGCCGCACTGGGTTGCGGCCTGTTTTTTATCCCCGCCGCCCGAATTGCCGCCCAGCAGGTGGACACCCCATCAGCCCAGGCGCAACCGTCCAACGAGCAGAATAAGGAAGTTGATCCTCTCAAGCGAGAGCGCTCCGACAAGGCGAAGTTTGCCGCTCAGAAGGCGGTACGCCAGGAACTGAAGGGGGCCTACAAGTCGTGGCTGGAGCAGGATGTGAGCTACATCATTTCCGACGAGGAGCGCAAGGCGTTCCGGACGCTCAGCAACGACGAGGAGCGCGACGCTTTCATCGAGAACTTCTGGCTGCGTCGCAACCCCGACCAGGATTCGCCGGAGAACGAATTCCGCGAAGAGCACTATCGTCGCATCGCCTACGCCAACGAGCACTATGCGGCCGGCAAGCCCGGCTGGAAGACGGACCGCGGGCGGATTTACATCTCCTGGGGCCCGGCCGACTCCATTGACTCGCATCCCTCCGGCGGCAGCTACCAGCGGCCGATGGAAGAAGGCGGCGGCGAAACCTCCACCTTCCCCTTCGAGACGTGGCACTACCGTTATCTCGAGGGCATCGGGGAGAACATCGATCTGGAGTTTGTGGATACTTGCCAGTGCGGCGACTACCACTTCACCATCGACCGCAGCGAGAAGGACGCGCTGTTGCACGTTCCCGGCGCCGGCGCGACCATGGATGAGCAGATGGGCAAGAGCACGAAGGCCGACCGCTTCAAGGGCGGCATGGAAAGCCTGGGCACGGGCCCGTCGTCGCAACAGCAGCAGTCGAAGCAGTTTGACCGCATCGAGCTGGCCGCCAAGATCTTCGCGCCGCCCCCGGTCAAGTTCAAGGACCTGGACGCCTTCATGTCCGAGCATCAACTGCTCTCCGGCCCGGTCTTCCCGTTTGACGTGCGCACGGACTTCGTCAAGGTGACGGAAAGCACAGTTCTGGTTCCGATTACTATCCAGATGCGAAACCGCGACATCACCTTTTTGACCAAGGACAACGTGGCCAAGGGCGTGGTGAACATCCTGGGTAAGGTGACTACCCTGACGCACAAGACAGTGCAGACCTTCGAGGATACGGTTGAGGTTACGCAGCCGGCAGAGTTGCTTGAAAAAAGCCTTGACCACCAGTCGGTTTATTGGAAGGCGCTGCCGCTGCTTCCCGGACTCTACCGGCTGGATATTGCGGTCATGGACGTGAACAACAAGGATCACAAGGGCTACTACGGCCGCAGCCTTGAGGTGCCAACCTATCACGACGAGAAGCTGGGCACCTCCTCGCTGATTCTGGCCGACCAGATGAACACGGTGGATTCGCACTCGATTGGGAGCGGCAACTTCGTGATCGGCAATACCTTTATCCGGCCTCGCGTGAGCAGCTCGACGCCGACCAACCCGAATCCTCCGGCCAAATTCCATCGCAACCAGCCATTCAGCTTCTGGATGCAGGTTTACAATCTGCAAATTGATGAGGCTAGCAAGAGCAGCCAGGCGACGGTGACCTACCAGATCGTCAAGACGGGAGCGGCTACGGCCAGTACGCCGGCCACGGACACGGTAATTTTAGAAAAACAAATGGATTCAAAGGAGTTGGGCGCGCACAGCGACCAGATGACGGTGGAGAAAACCTTGCCCATCGCAGGGCTCGAACCAGGGAAATACAAGGTGACGATCAAGATCAGTGACGGAATCTCGAAACAAGAAATTGCGCAATCGGCGCCTTTTGTCGTGGAATAATAGGATGTATCCCTTGCAACAGGGCTACCGGACACAAGATCCGGATGCCCGTGTGAGCTTGATTCGCGGAAAATTGCCAGCGGCGCTGCCGGGTCACCCAGATTTGTGATGACACGCAGGGTCCATCTCGTTGTTTTTACGGTGCTGATTGCCTTGGGCAGCGGCCCGTTCAGCGGAGCTGCCCTTGGATTAGGGGCGGTAACGGGCCAGGTGCGCGACTCTGCCGGGGTTCCTCAGATTGGCGCCCAGGTGCAGTTGCTGCGCGCCGATCTGACGGTCATCGCCAGCGTCTATACCGACTCGAGCGGCCGCTATATCATCGCCTCTGTTCTGCCGGGCCGCTATGCGGTCAAGGCCATGGGCGCCTGGTTTCTTCCATCTTTGCGTGAAAACGTGCGCGTGCGCAGCAATACAGTGGTAAATCTGACGCTGAACAGCCTGTACGAGGCGATGCAGTGGCTTCCGGCAGAGCCGCGCGACGGCAACTCCCAGAAGGACGATTGGGCCTGGACGCTGCGCTCGGCGGCCAACCGCCCGCTGCTGCGCTGGCTGGAGGACGGTCCTCTGGTGGTGGTGGCGGACGAGGCCGGCACACATCCCCGGCTGAAGGCTCGCNNGAAGAGACGCCGTCCGACAGCCGCGAGTTGCTGGCCCGTGTTGATTTTGCACCCGACACCGCAGGCGGCATGGAATCCATGCTTGGTTTCCGCCAGGACCTGGGCTTTGCCGGCTCGGTGCAGTCGGTGGCGGCCGTGGCCGTTCATCCGGAGGTTTCCGCGGGCGGGTCTGAAGGGCTGGATGAGGCTGCCGTTCGCAGTTGGGAGACGATCCATCTGGGCGACGAGTTTGAGGGTGAGGCGGGTTCCAGCCAGGTGCTGGCCCGGCTATCCTCGATTTCTCCGCAGACCGTGGTGGCCGTGCTGCCCTTTGCCTCTGTGGGATGGCGAGACGGCAACTCGGCTGTTCGCTATCGCATGACGACGTTGCTGCCTGGAGCGCCGGATGCTGGAGATACGGAAGCCCGCTCGTGGCTACCCGGCCTCTCGGCTCGCGACGGCAGCCTGGTCATCGAACACGGACTGCACCAGGAACTGGGCTGGGAACGGCGAACCAACTTGTCCGGGGTCGCCGTTGCGGTCTTTGCCGACCGCATCGACAACCCGGTTCTTGAGGCCATGAGTCACTTTGCGGCGGGCAATTCCACCTCGTCGGCGGTGCTTCTGGACCCCATCAGCGGCCTGATTCACGTTGCCGGTCCGGGGTTTTCCACCGCCGGAATGGAGGCAGCTTTTGGGCGGCGCCTGCCGGGCGGAAATCATCTTCAGCTCAGCTATGCCAACGGCAACGCTCTGGTACTGAGTGGCGCGACTGAGTTGCCACAATCGGCATCCCTGGCCCAGGTGCTGGCCAGCGCCCAACCCCGCCGCGCCCAGACGTACGCGCTTTCGCTCTCCGGCACGCTGGACGGCACCAAAACGCGCTGGCGGGCCAGCTACCGCTGGCAACCGGATGATACCGTCACCCAGGTAGCTCCCTTTGCCGTGGACGCCTCCGCGCCCTGGCTGAACCTGCGCCTTCGCCAGCCCATTCATCTTTGCCGTAACGGCTGCCGCGACATCAACGCGCTGTTCGAAGTGAATAACCTGCTGGCCCAGGGTTACCGGCCGTATTTTTTGAGCGACGGCTCCCTGCTTATCTTCGCTCAGGATCAGCGCAGCATCCGCGCCGGCCTGGCCTTCAATTTCTAGAACGCGCGCCTGACACGCATCCATTCCGCATTTTGAGCAAGCCCTGTAGCTGTGCTATATTCTTCAAGTGGCAGCATAAATTTGTATCTGCTCACGCCGTGTGCAAGCCTCTCCGCCGCACGGTTTTCTGGTGGTCTGGACGCGTAGCTCAACTG
>PMGP01000163.1 GCA_003156235.1 Acidobacteriaceae bacterium | reverse complement strand
CGACATGATAGTTGGGCGCCTCTCGTGTGATGATCACGTCATGCACGTGGCTCTCGCGCAGGCCGGCGCCGCTGATGCGCACAAACTGCGCCTTTTCCTGAAGGTCGCGGATGGTTGCGCAGCCCAGGTAGCCCATGCNNTCTGGCTGGCGCGCTCGCGCTGCACGACGCCCTCGCTGCCCAGCTCCGCGCTGGCCAGATCGTCCGTGCTCTGGAAGTATCGCTCGCCCGAGCCTTGGTTCATGGCGGTCAGCGAGCCCATGCCGCGATAACTCTTGAAGCTGCGGCCCTGGTAAAGGATGGTTTCGCCGGGACTCTCATCCACGCCGGCAAACAACGACCCGATCATCACCGAGCTGGCGCCGGCGGCGATGGCCTTGGTGATCTCGCCGGAATACTTGATGCCGCCGTCGGCGATCACCGGAATTCCGCGCTCGTTGGCGGCGCGCGCCGACTCGGAGATGGCCGTAATCTGCGGCATTCCCGCGCCGGTTACCATGCGCGTAGTGCAAATGGAACCCGGCCCGATGCCGACTTTAATCGCGTCTGCGCCGGCGTCGATCAAGGCCGCGGCGCCCTCGTAGGTGGCCACGTTGCCAGCCAGCAAGCCCACATTCGGGAAGGCCTTCTTCACCTCGCGCACCGCCTCCAGCACGCGCGATGAGTGCCCATGCGCCGAGTCGATGGCCAGCACATCCACGCGCGCCTTAACCAACTCCGCCGCCCGCTCCAGAAAATCCCCTGTCGCCCCGATGGCCCCGCCCACCCTCAGACGGCCCTTTTCATCCTTGCTGGCGTAGGGATATTTCAGCTTCTTCTGGATGTCCTTGACCGTGATCAGACCTTTCAGATTGAATTGATCGTCCACCACCAGCAGCTTCTCCACGCGATGCTTGTGCAGAATCTGCTCGGCCTCTTCCAGCGTAGTGCCCACCGGAACCGTAATCAGATTCTCCTTGGTCATCACCTCGCCAACGGGAATGTCGGTGCGTGTCTCGAAGCGGAGGTCGCGGTTGGTCAGGATGCCCACCAGCCGCTTGCCCTGCGTCACCGGCACGCCGGAGATCTTGTAGCGCCGCATCACCTCCAGCGCGTCGCCGATCATCTGGTCCGGGCCGATGGTCACCGGGTCCACGATCATGCCGCTCTCCGAGCGCTTCACTTTGTCGATTTCGCCGGCCTGGTCAAGGATGGAAAGATTGCGATGCACAATGCCGATGCCGCCCTGCTGCGNNTGGCGATGGCCATGCGCGACTCAGTCACGGTGTCCATGGCCGAGGAGAGCAGCGGGGTGTTCAGCGTAATCGCGCGGGTCAATTGGGTCTGCGTGCTGACCTGCACGGGCACCACGTCGCTGTAGGCGGGCACCAGCAACACGTCGTCGAAGGTGAGTGCTTCGGTCAAGTTCCTGGCAAGCATAATGCTCCAATGCGCCTGGCGGGCCGGGAATGCGAGTCCCGGTGCGGCAGACGCTTGAGGACTATTGTAGCGGAGGCCGCTAGGGCGCGCCGGAGAGCGCGGCAATGCGGGTAACAACGTGCTCGCGGATCAGGCGCACGGTTTCGATCAACTCGGTTACGTCAGGTGAATCGAACTGGAAAAGAAGGTCGTAGCGATAGACGACAGCAAAGTCGCTGAGTTGATCGAGCGGAATGGGCGTCGGAGGCAGCGATTCGCCCAAAGCGGCCAGCGCGGTCTGCAGACGTTCCAGATCATGCGTCTTCTCGAAGTCCACATTGAACTGTGCAAGCAGCGCCTTGATCAGCTTCTCGACCGCCTGTTGCGCATGGAAGCCAAGAATCGAATCGGAGAGATTGTGCGCGCCGAGAGCCTTCTCGTCCTCGGCGGCCTTAACGAGAAGAATCTGCGCCTGGGTAGGCTTTGTCGTGCTCATAGACAATCCGGCCTTGTGTCAGAATGCGGTGGTAGATGGAGTTGACGGAGTCGAGGAACTGACTGGCTGTACCCTCTGTCGTGACGACAAGATCGATTGTCATGGGAATCTCGTGGAGCTTCGTCCGAATGCGTCGATGAATTTCCCCAAGCCGGTCGAGAAATGCGTCCGGCATCAGCACGGCCAGGTCCAGATCGCTGTCCCATTGGGCTTCACCACGCGCCCAGGAGCCGAACAGGATCACGCGCGAGGGCTGAGCGATCTCCACAGCCGTCTTTACGGCCAGATCGACCTTCTCCTGCGTAGGAGTGAGGTTTTCAAGAGCGGCGCGAACTTTTTCGGCGGTTAGCACGGCTGCCATAGGGATAGTGTAGACCGGATTTAGGCAAAATAACAGAAATAGCGTGCTCACTTGCCTTTCATGGCTTTGATCAGCTTATCCATTGCCCGATTCAACGGCCAAGTAACTCCACAGTACTCGTTGACGGAAAAAATCGGAATATCTAATTCAGAGGGAGCCTTCCCACCCTTAAACACCTCGAGTTTATCTCCGAGGCAGATTGTGACGTTATTCGCTCCCTCGTTTTGTTCATGCACAACGATCACTATATCGGCGTCAACCGGATTGGCAACTACTATCAATTTGGTCTTTGCAAGTTTTTCGGCCATCTGCTTCTTTGCCCTGGGAAAATCCGGTATGTAGTAAGCAGCCGCGGGAACTCCCACCTCGATAAGTACAGCGACCTTCTTCGCGGACTTTAGCAACCCGCCGGGATCACTAACGTCAGCAGTAGCACTGGTCAATAACTGACCGAAGCAACTTATAGAGGTAGCCAGCAGAAATATGCAGGTTTTAATCGCATTTTTCATCTTTCTCGCCTTTCGAAAGTTATCGAGTTCGGAGAATCCCCTCCCACCCCCACCTGAATCTTCTGGGGGCTGAACTCGTCGGGATCAACTATCAGGCAGCCTGGGACACTTTCTTTGCAACCTTAAGCAGCATGCGCAAAGCATCGTTCACCGCGTCTGCGTCGGGAAAAACAGCGGCCACGTCGGGAGCAATGGGCACCATCACAACATCGCCCTTGAATCGTCCCGCATATTTTCCCCGCACGCCGCCGCTCATGTCGTACTCCGGGCGCATGGTGTCCTTAAACTTTTTGGGTTGACTCGTCTTCGCAAGCATTCTCATATTCCCACCGGAAACGGCTTGGGGCTGGATTCTTCGAGGTTGGCTTCGGTTCCCGTGCGCCAGCGCTCGAAGCGGCCTTGCAGCAGGCTCATCAGGCCGGTGTACCAGTAGCCGATGACAAACAGGATCAGGAACGGGGCCGTGAAGTAATTATGGTTAGTAAAGGTATAGAGAATCGCAATGAAGAAGTAGCAGCCAACCAGTAGCTCGATCCACGGAACCAGTTTCAGCCGCTTGCGGTACTTGGCGGCCTGGGACTTCTCGCCCTTCTTGGCCACGCGGTACTTGGGGGTGCGCACAAAGGGACTCTTGATGCCGAACAGAGCCTCCATCACCGCAATTGTGTTGGTGACTGTGAGGCCGATGCCCAGCGACATCAGGAAAGGCAGATAGAGAAATGTCTTCCACCAGCTTTTGGGATAGAGTTCGCGCTCGGCCATCAGGTAAAAGACGGCGATGGAAAAGGTGGAGGCAGTAAACAGCGGAAAGTCGAAGAGCAGCATCTGGAACCATCCCTGATAGAAGCGCACAATCATGGCGGGCATCAGGAACGCCGTCATAATGACCATCAGCGGGTAGCTCAGATTGGCCGTCAGATGATAGACGGCCTCGACCTTGATCTTTCGCGGAACATTTGACTTGAACATCATGGGCAGCACTTTGATGCTGGTCTGGATGAGCCCCTTGGCCCAGCGGGCTTGCTGCGTCTTGAAGGCGGTCATCTCGATGGGCAGCTCGGAGGGACACTCGACCTCGGGCAGGTACTTGAACTTCCATCCGGCTAACTGCGAGCGGTAACTCAGGTCGGTGTCTTCTGTGAGAGTGTCGTGCTGCCAGC
>PMGP01000397.1:15164-16204 GCA_003156235.1 Acidobacteriaceae bacterium | reverse complement strand
TGTTTTCGGTCGTCCCCTCGCCTCGCCCATCCCCGGCTGCGCGCCAAAGTTCCAGCGCCTTTTGGTAAGCGTCGAGCGCCTTGCCGGTCTCCCCGGCGGTGTCGTAGACGATTCCAATCCGGTTCCAGATCAGCGCCTCCAACCCTGCATCCCCAACCTTCTCCGCCAGCGTCATGGCCTTCCTATGCAGTTCCATCGCCGCTTCGCAGTTGCCCAGGTTGCAGCTCGTCCAACCCAGCCCGTTCAGCGCCGTTGCCTCGCCGCGTTCGTCCCCGGCGGCCACGGCCACATTCTGTGCCTGGCGGGAATCTTCCATCGCTTTCTGGTTCTCACCCAGAGCGCGATCACAGTCGGCAAGGCCATTCAGCGACTGGGCCTCGACGGCGGCAGCGCTCGTGGCGCGGCTTCGGTTCAGAGCCTGGGTGTACTCTTCCGCTGCGGCCTTGAAATCCGAGGTCCGATAGTGCAGTTCGGCAATCTGGTTCAGCCTCTGGGCTTCGGCGAGCGCGTCGCCTGACGCCTGCGCTATTTTCAGTGCGTCCTTCAGCTTGTCCAACTGTGCTTGCACCGCGACCGGCAGCGGCGCGCTCGCCGCCGGACCGCTCTGCGCCGGAGACGAGAGCGGTGCAGGCGTTGGGGGCGGAGCCGTTTGGGCGTTCAGCTCGAAGGGCAGAAGCAGGCAGCCGGCCATCCCCAGCAGAAGACCTGCGATAGGCAGCCGGGAATTGGCGCAGGCGTTGAGCATTCGGCATTCCTTCCATTGCAGCAAGGCCGGAAAGGCGAGAGAATGCACCAAGCATATATCAGGCCGGCTAAAGGCAGCCACATGAAGGTGGAATCAGCCAGGGCAAACGCATTTTCTTCCTCTTGGTTACAGAAAATTACCCTCCCCTGGCGCACAATCATCTTGAATGTGGAAAATGCTCAACCGGAAAGAAAAGGCCGTATGTACTCATATGCCAACAAATACGCTGCCAATATTGTTACCAGAAAGGCACTCCCCCCTACCCCCCCCTACCCCCCCGGGGGTATAAATTTCC
>PMGP01000397.1:0-15129 GCA_003156235.1 Acidobacteriaceae bacterium | reverse complement strand
ATGGCCTTCCGGAAAAGAGCGGTTTTTTCCCGAAAAGGGGGGGTGTTTTCCCTGAAAATGGCCGAAAATGCCCCCGAAAAGGCCGAAATTTCGCAGTATTCAGGCTCTGAAAATGAATCAAAATCGGCCTCCCGCGAACCGCCTGAAAGCACTGTGACGCAAGAGACGCTGGCCGTTTCCGCAAGGATTTTNNTGGGAGGGAGTGTTGCATTTCTTTGGGGCCGGATCAGTAAGATGCGTTTGCCCTGTGGAATCAGCTTCCTGCACTTCCTCGCGGGCGGCCTTTACTGTTCGCGAGGGCGGCAATCGAGGGCAAAGCGTCTTTCTTGGATGACCGGCGAAGTGACCGCCGTCACTGTGCCTGATTAGCCGACTTCGTAAAATTGCGCTAATTTTATCCCTTGTCGAGAACACCCGCGGGTGGAACAAATCAGCAGAAGGCGCACACACCGCCCGTTTGTGACGTTAGCGTCTGGCGTGTGACGGAAAAAGGAAGCCTCATGGCCAGCAACGCTCTTCCGCTCGTTTGCCCTCAAGGACACGGCCCTGGGATTCCAGGTTCGCGATTCTGTACCGTGTGCGGCAGCATGCTCACGGCCTCAGCCGCGCCGGAACAGCCGCCTGCGCCATCCATTCCGCCGCCCAATGCGGGCAGCCCACCTTCCGTTTGCAAGCTCTGCGGCGGCAATGGGGTTCGCCTCAGCCCCGCGGAGATTGTCTGTGCGCAATGCGGATGGCTGCGTCCGCTGCTTCCCGATTACCAGCTCGATCGCTCGGCATTTTTGTGGGCGCAGGACGGCCAGGCGATGGCCAAATTGCAGAAGATTCCCACCCTCCACACGTTCGTGCGCTCCGCTTCCGACAAGGTGGGCCGTCCCTGGATCGAATCGACATTCAACGGCATTCGCCTGGGTCCGAAGCAGTTTCCCGATGTGTGGAACACCGCTGTTCTGGCGGCGCGCATTCTTGGGCTGCCCACGATGCCCGATGTGTACGTCTCGGGCGACAGCATGTGGAACACCTATACCTTCGGCTCGGACAGCAGCGCGTTTATCGTGCTCGGCACCGCCATCCTCACCAACTTCCAGAAAGACGAACTGCTCTTTGTGCTGGCCCGCGAGATGGGACACTGCCGCGCCGGCCATGCCGTTTGGAAGACCGTGACGCGTTTTCTCGCCGGCGACACCAGTATGCACAGCGGCCTGCTTTCCAACGGAGTGTTGAACGCGATTAGTCCCACGAAGTTGATTCAGGGCGCGGTGGAAATGCCGCTGATGGCGTGGGCGCGCCAATCGGAGATCACCGCCGATCGCGCCGGGTTGCTCGCCGTCGGAGACGAGGCCCTCGCGCGCCGCGTACTGTTGGCATGGTCCATCCGCTCCGCCCGGCTGCTGAAACAGGTGAACATCGAGGAATGGATGAAGCAGGAAGAGGCCAGCGACGACCAGATCACGCGCTTCTCCGAAATGACCACCTCTTCCTCGATGTACACCACGCGGCGCTTGCGCTTGCTGGGTCAGTCGGCGTGCGAGCCCGAGTTGATGCGCATGAGCCAGATCGCGCAGACCGCTCGCAAGCAACTCGCCCCTGCATTGCAGCCGGGTTCTCCCGTTGCCGCGCCTGCTCCGGAGCCAGCACCCGCGGACTCCATTCGTGTTGTTTGCACCAGGTGCCAGGCCGCAATGCGGATTCCGCTGGCTGTTTTGCGCGGCAAACCGTCCCTGAATGTCCGTTGTCCACAATGCAGCAACGTTCTCACCTTGCGACCCAGGACGGCTGCTCCGTTGCCGGCGCCTGACGCCGCGCCGAAACAAGCCGTAGGTCCGGGAAAGAGAGGATGAGCCATGCCAAGCGATAGCAGCAATGAGGTCAATGAAGTTGTGGTGGTGATGCCGGAGGGATCCAGCAGCACACCGGCCGCGAACCCGGCGGAAGCCTCGACCCCTGCCGAGTCCGAACCGGTTGTAGTCGAGGTTTTTGATGCCATTCTCGATCCTTTCGGGAGCCACGATTCAACCGACCCGGCTCCGGAAGGGGTGGTGGAAGAAGTTTTTGTGGTAGAACCCGCCGTGGATTCCTCTGCAACCGGAGGCGAGGGAACGGCGACTGATCCCGCGGATGGAAGCACGACACCGGCGGCCGACACGGGACCGGAAGGCGGGTTGGAACCGGCCACCGATTCTCCGGAGACCGGAGAGACATCGACAACGCCCGATCCCACGGATTCGCCCGCGACCGGCTCCGACGATCCGACGACTGGAGTCGCCGGCTCCGATCCCGACGCCACAACTCAATCCTCCACCGACACAACCGACCCTGACGCCCAAAGTGGCGCCTTGAATGACGCCCAGCAAAATCTCCAGCAAGACGAGCAGTCGGAGGGACAGGCCGCCGCCTCAGGCGACTACGCAACTGCGCAGGATGATGCCCAGCAAGCCTATTCGGCCTCGCAGGACGTGGCCAATGCAGGAGGCCCCGACAACACCAACGAGACCTGGGAGGCGGCGCAAAACGAGAGCTGGGCCAATTGGGACCAGCAGACCGCCAACGAGGACGCGCAGACCGCCCAGAGTTACGCCAATGATCCTACCGGGAATCCGGCGAACGATGCAGCCGATGAGCAGATGTACGCCGCGGCCGCTGACAACGCACAGGAGAATGCCGACGATCACGGCGAAGCGGGCGAATACGGCGATGCGTTGGGCCCACAGGACGACTCCTCGGCCGCCGCGGAGGAGACGCCGGTTGACGACACCCCCGTAGAGGATTCTGCCCCGGTCGATGATTCTGCTCCGTCGGTTGACGACGATTCGTCGACCTAGGCTCTCGGCGAGAATTCCACCTTTACTTCACCGATAGCCAGGTGTTATCTTCCAGAAGATTCCCAACACTCAGGACCGGAGGGTTCCTATGTTTTGCGCACGCTGTGGAACAGCGTTATTGCCGGATAATAAATTCTGCAAAAGTTGCGGAGCGGCTGTGGGAGCTTCGGGCAACGCGCCCGCGCCAACCGCGCCAGCCGTTCCACCCGCGGCCTATCAGTATGTCCCTCCTTCTCCAGGCTTGCCGCAGGGCGCTTACCAGCCAATTTATTACGTCAGTCAGGAAGCGGCGGTACTGGCGCACAAGGCTCAGCAGAACAATCTGCTGCACGGCCTGAGAGTGCGCATTCAGAGTCTGGCCTCCACCGAGAGCCTGGAGGGGTTCAGCCTCAAGGAGATGTTTTCCGAGGTTTTCAAGCGCCGCAGCGCCGCGGACGTCGAGGATTACATCCTGGTCGGAACCTCCAAGACCACCCCGCCGATTGAGCTGATCGAGACCGGCTGGCCGAAGCCTTGGCTCTTCTTCCGCCTGCTGGCCCTGATGGTGGTTGCTTACGTGGTGCTGACCTTCATGTTCATGCAGACCGGCAACGCCAACTGCGTCCCCGGCATGATGTTTCTGGGAGCGTTCGTGGTTCCACTGGCGACGCTGACCATGTTCTTCGAACTGAACACCCCGCGCAACGTCTCCATTCACGTCATCAGCAAGCTGTTTCTGATGGGTGCCGTGGTTTCGCTGGGCGTTGCGCTGCTCGGCTATGCACTGCCTATCTTCCAGGTTTCGGAGATGGAAGCGGGCATCGTTGAGGAAGTGGCGAAGTTGCTGACGGTGGTGCTGCTGATGCGCAGCATCCGTTACAAATACATGCTGAACGGCATCTTGTTTGGAGCAACGGTGGGCGCGGGCTTCGCGGCTTTTGAGACTGCCGGTTACGCACTCAACGTGGCTTTGCTCCCCGGATTGATCCAGGGCCTGGTCCAGGGCGGTTCCACGTCGCAACAGGTGATGGCTACCGCGACGCATCAGGGCGTGGCGGCCATGCTGCAGATTCTGCGCTTGCGCGGAATTGAGGCGCCGCTGGGGCACGTGGCGTGGACGGCGGTGTCGGCGGGCGCATTCTGGCGCGTGAAGCTGGACAAGCCGTTCAGCCCGGCGATGCTGATGGACTCGCGCTTTCTGAAGGCGCTTGCCATTCCCGTGGTCATGCACGCCATCTGGGACGCTCCCTGGCAGTTGCCCTTTAGCGGCAACCAGATTCTTACCGGGCTGATCACCTGGTATGTCGTGTTCATGCTCGTGCAGCAGGGGTTGCGCCAGGTGCAGCAAGAGCAGAAGATGCAATTGCAAAGCACGTTGGCCAACGTTGAAGCTGGAATTCTATCGCCGGATGCGGCGGTGGTCTGACGAGAAACAGCAAAACTTTGCCGGATGCGGGAGTTTTTCCGCCGCGAGCGAGGTCAACATTCATCAGGATTGCAAGGAGATTGAGAAGATATGAAATTCTGCGGCAAATGCGGTGCTCAGTTGCAAGGCGATGAACGCTTCTGCGTGGCTTGCGGAGCGGATGTTACAGCGCAGGCAGCGTCAACAGCGGCCCCTGCCGCGGCCCCACCCACACCTGTTCCGCCCAGACCGGTTGCGCCGCCGGTTCAGCCGATGGGCGTTCCAAGCCCCTTTGCGGCGCATGGACCGATTCCGGTCGTCGTGGGCATGCCGCAGCCGGCCCCTGCCAAAGGTGGGGGAAAGTTGTGGACGGTGATCATAGTTTTGGCCATCTTGGGCGGGAGTTACTACTACTCGCAGCGCAATCCTCCGACTCCGGCGCAGCAGCAGCCGGGAGCTCCGGGCCAGCAGCAGCCGGGAACTCCGGGCCAGCAGCCAGTTCAGGGCCAGCCTGGAGTTCCGAACCAGCCGGGAGGGTATCCGGAACAGCAGCCGGGCAATCCGGGACAGTCGGGAAACGACGCGGCGCTGGTGAGGCTGCAGATGTTCGGCGGCCGATGGGACGCCATGAACGGATTTGTTCAGGTCTCGCAGGTGCGATGGACGAATAAGGCGAATGTCGTTGTTCAATCCGCGACTCTGGAGTGCATCCAGTTCGCTGCCAACGGCGCCGTTCTCTCGCAACAGCAAACCACGCTGCACGGGCCCGTTCAGCCCCAGGCCACAGCCACCTATGGTCCATTTCAGATGGGAGCGATCGCACCGTATCTGGCCAATGTGAAATGCGGCATTGTGAGTGTCAGTCAAGCCGGCCAATAAAGCGCATCAGGCCCACGAACTGCGGCGGAGGGAGCAGGGGGCGTATTGCCCCCTGAATGCAGGCCCGCAAAAAAATGGCGGCGTGTTTCCGGCCTTGCTGCAATGGGAGGAATGCCGAATGTTCAGCGCCTGCGCCAATTCCCGATTGTCTGCCGCTGGTCTTCTGCTGGTGATGGCTGGCTGTCTGCTTCTGCCCTTCTTGCTGAACGGCCAGGAGGACCCGTCCCAAAAGTTGAACGATCAGGAGGCGAGCCCCCAGCCTTCGAGCGTACAACTGCCGGTCGCCGCGCAGGCACAGTTGGACAAGCTCGAAGATGCGCTGAAAGCGGCAGTTGCGACTGGCGATGCGAAGGCCGAGGCGAAGACGCTGAACGAAATTGGCGAAGCGTACTTTAACGCTTCAGATTTCCAGAGGGCAATGGGCAGCTACAACCAGGCTCTGGCGCTGGCCCGCTCCGCGAACGATGACATCAGGCAGGCGGGGGCGCTGATCGGCGTCGCTAGATGCTACCGCGGCCAGTTGCAGAACGAGAAGGCCTTGGAGCCCTTTCAGCAGGCGCTGGATCTGGCCACGGCTTCAGGGGACGAGCCTGCCCAAGCCGCCGCGCTGAACGGGATCGGCAATGTCTATTCCTATCTGGGAGAGAAGCAGAGGGCGCTGGAGTATTTCAACCAGGCGCTGCCGATTGAACGCAAAGCAGGCGACCGCCGTCGCGAGTTCGCGACGCTCAACAACATCGGCGGCGCCTACCACGAGCTTGGAGAGAGGCAGAAGGCGCTGGAGTATTACAATCAGGCGCTGTTGATCACTAAAGATCTGCGTGCCCGCGCCGGCCAGGCCGCCACGCTGAGCGCCATCGGTCAAGCCTATTCCGATCTTGGCGAGAAGCAGAGAGCGCTGGAGTATTTCAATCAGGCGCTGCCTATTCAAATCGAAATCAACTACCGCGCTGGCGAGGCCGTTACGCTGAACGGCATCGGACAAGTCTACTACGATCTTGCACAGGGGCAGAGGGCGCTCGATTATTTCAACCAGGCTTTGTCGATGGATCGCCAGATGAATAACCGTCCTGGCGAAGCCGGGATATTGATCAACATTGGCCTTGTCTACCTCGGACGCCGGGAGAGCCAGAAATCGCTGGATTATGATAACCAGGCACTGCAAATCTATCGCCAAATAGATTCCGGCCTCGGCCAGGCCAAGGCGCTGAACAACATTGGCGCAGTCTACGCCAATCTTGGGGAGTATCAGAAGGCGCTCGATTATTACAACCAGGCGCTGCCGATCTTTCAGCAAAGGAATTACCGCCGCGGTGAGGCGAACACGCTCAAAAACGTCGGCAATATGAACGCCAAGCTGGGGGATCAGAAGAGCGCGCTGGAGAACTACAACCAGGCGCTGGCGCTGGCTGCCATTGTCAACGATCCACTTCTTGAATCGAAGATTCTTATCCTGCTGATGGAAAATCAAAAGGCCTCGCAGCCGGGCCTTGCCGTCTTCTACGGCAAGCAGGCGATCAATCTGCTGCAGCAGGTGCGCGGGAATATTCAGGGACTGGATGAGGATCTGCAGAATAGCTTTCTGACTTCATACAAGAGCTACTATCGCGCTCTGGCGGACCTGCTGATTGCGCAGGGGCGGTTGCCCGAGGCCGAGCAGGTGCTGAATTTGGAGAAACAGCAGGAGTACTCGGATTATCTTGGCGGGGAGGCGGCGGCCCCGCTGAGCCCGCTGGCGATCACTCCGGCGGAGAAGCAAGCGGAGGAGGATTATCAGAAGTCCACCACGGCGCTTGTTTCGGCGGGCGCGCAGTGGGCGGAGTTGAAGAAGAATACGGCGCGCACAGCGGAGCAGGAGAAGCAGTTCAAGGAGTTGTCTGACCAGTTGGCGCAGGCCAGCAAGGGGCTGGACGTTTTCTACTCGCGGCTTTATGGGCTTTTTGGAAAGACCACCAGCGCGAACAATCAGGTAAGAGATGTGAAGGGTCCTGTCAGCGATTTGAAGCAGATCATTGCGGAGATGCCGCATACGGTAGCGCTGTATACGGTGGTAAGCACGGATCGAACCAGCATCATTGTGATTGCCGGATCGGAGGACGTGCCCGCGGTGGTGCGGGAGTCCGCAATTTCGGAGGTCGAGCTGGACAAGAAGGTCGCGGCCTTCCAACAGGTGTTGCGCAAGCCGGGTCTGGACCCAAAACCGCTGGCGCAGGAGTTGTACAAGATCCTGATTGGGCCGGTGAAGGCGGATCTGGACCAGGCGAAGGCCGAGACGCTGGTATGGTCGCTGGACGGTGTGCTGCGCTATCTGCCGATGGCCGCGCTCTACGACGGAAAGCAGTACATGGTGGAGAACTACAACACGGTGGCGATTACTCCGGCGAGCATTGCGCACTTGGCCGACCAGCCGAATTTGAGCAACATGAGCATGGCGGCGATGGGGATCTCGCAGAAGTATGAGAAGGAATTGCCTGCGCTGCCGGCGGTAGCGGGCGAGCTGGACGACGTGGTGAAGGGCGCGAGGATTCAGGGGGCAAACGGCGCATTGGCGGGGACCATCCTTCTGAATGGGCAGTTTACCGAGAAGGCGATGGAGGACCAACTGGGCGGGCATCCCATGGTGGTGCATATTGCCAGCCATTTTGTGTATAGCCCTGCCGGAGACGCCAGCAAAAGCTATCTGCTGATGGCGGGCAAGGACGGCAATTCTTTTCATTTGACCGTAGATGACTTTCGCGACGACGTGAACCTTTCACTTTCCAAAACGGACCTGCTGACGCTCTCGGCCTGCGAGACCGGGATGAGCGGCAGCGCAGCCAATGGGCGAGAGGTGGATGGACTGGGCACGACCGCGCAACTCAAGGGGGCAAAGGCGGTGATTTCGTCGCTGTGGGAGGTTGACGACGCCAGCACCGGCCAACTGATGGGCGACTTCTATAAGCGATGGGTGGTGGGCGCGGGAAAAGTGACCAAGGTGGAAGCCTTGCGGCAGGCGCAGCTCGATCTGCTGCTCGGCAATGCGAGGGCACAAGGCGATGGCAGCGACAGGGGAGCTTCCAGGAGCAAACCCGCGAGTCCGGCTCCTGCCGGATACGCGCATCCCTACTACTGGGCGCCATTTGTGCTGATGGGGAATTGGAGGTAGGCGCCAGCTTCCTGTATGCGCTTGAGCAGCACGCCTGAGCCACTTGCAAAATTCAAAAGCAAAGCAAGAAGCGTCAGGGCACGACTTTACAGGTTACGGAAAAACTCATTCGTTGTCGCAATAAGCGTCAGGGCACGACTTTAGTCGTGCCGGAAGATCCACAAAAAAGATGTTGGGCTTTAGNNTCTCAATGGAATTTTGCAAGAGGCTCGCCTGTTTTATTTTCAACTGACTGCCAGCCGCTGTTTTCGAAACCGGGCAGCGTTGCAAGTTCCCTGCCGCTGGCCGCATCCCGCAAGCGGAAAACATCACAGCATCTCTGCAGGCACTCATTGCGGCTTGCTGTTTGCGGGAGGTTCCTTTCGGCTTTGTGTCTGCAGCGTCTGGACGCTCCAGTTAGTCGGCGTGGGCCGGGTGGCCGAGCGAGTGCCGGCGCTGGTGGCATCCAGAAGTTCCTCAAGAGGGTCCGTTGCGGTTGCCAGCCGTGCGCCGCGCGTAACCACTCCCTTGAATTCGAGAGCCGATGGGTCGGCCAGCGGCGTAGAGGTCGTCAACATCAAATAGGTGTCGGTCCCGAGCGGATCGCCCACCGGGAATGGATCTCCCGGCAGTGGAATCTGGGTTAACCTTCCCGCGTCCGAGGCGGGGAATTTGCCGGGGGGTACGCCCTCATAGGGCCACAGCAACGTGCCTTTGCCCTGGCAGTCGATGCCGAGAACATAGACCCAGCGAGGCGAGACCGCGGCCCTGGTGTTGCCGACAAGCAATAGTTCGTAGTTCCCTTTTTGATAGGTATTGCCGCCATCGGCGACGTCCTGATTCTCCGGCATCTGGCGCAGGGCAAGCCGGTAAGGGAAAACCGCCTGGCCGCCCAGCGCCGAGGAGCCAAGATGCAGCCAGCCATTGAGTCTCGCCAACTGTGCCGCGGACTCCGCAAGCGAACTCTCCAGCAGGACCGGCTTATCAACGGCGACCCAATCCGTGCGAAGTGGATAGGATGAATTGGGTGAACAACCCGCGCCGATTTCCCTGGGCGTTTGCACCTCGGCATCCACGTCGCTGCGCTTGAACCATGTGTAGCTGATCCCGGCGCCGGTGGGGTTGCCTGCGATCACATACATTGCCTGGGCGCGATCGGAGGTAAGCTGGACTGCGCCTGGAGGCTCAGTTCCGGCCGGCGGCGCCAGCAGGCCTTGCGCCGACTCCTTCGGCAGCGGAGCGTCAAACCAGACAACTCCATTGGCCGGCAGCTTCTTCAGCGCCCCAGGCGACAGACGTGCGCCAAGCGTGACCGGATTCTCCTTCTTGATCTGACCCGCGGCGGTCGTACTGGAATGCGCGGAGAGAACCCAGTGCGCGCCATCCCAGGCCAGGTGGTGAGTCCACGAATCCAGGGACGGGTCGGCGGTGAGTTGGACATTGGCCGCTCGCAGGACGGTGAGAGCGTCCTGGATCTCCGCCAGCGAGAGGTTCAAAGCGCCCGCGTAGAAGCTCAAAACGGGCCGCTGCGCCGGCACCCATTTGGTCAGTTGAACGATGCTTTTGGCATGAACCGCGGCGCCCGCCGGAGAGATCACCATGGCCCTCGAGCGCGCCAGACCGATTGGATCACCGACCTGAAGCACGGCGCGTACTCCGTCGGTCGCGGTGAGTTCCGTGAATTCGCTGCCCTTGCCGATGTCGGCGAGGACGCCGATATCGAGGACCACGCCTCTGGCATCGGCGGAGACGATGGCTGCCGTGGGTGGGCCGCTGCCCGCCGATCCGCCGAAGAGCGGCTGCTCCTTGCGCGCGGTTGAGGTATCGAGCTGCGGTTGCTGATTGGTTGCGCCGGGAGCCAGTTCCATGGCGACTTGCAGCCGTTTGAAGAGGTCGCTGACGGGCCGGTTGGCGGGCAGAGCCTGAAGCGTTTCGACCAGCGCATCGGTGAACAGGCCATGGGGCGGATCGCCATCTTGCACGTCCATCGCCGACTGATCCTTCTGGGCCGCGGAGAGCACCAGCACGGGATTGTCCGCGCGGCTCTCCGGAGGGAGGCCGGCAGCTTCCGCGGGATAAAGATCATCCGGCATCGGGCGCGGGTCAAAGTCGAAATCGCGAGCCACCAGCGCCGTGCTCACCGCGCCCCGCGCCAGCGATCCGGAGTGGCAGGAGTCGAAGATAGCCGTCAGGTGGATGCCCCGGTCGGCGGCTTGATTGAAGATGTGGCGGAGATCGCGGCTGAAGAGGTCATCCTGGCCGAGATACCAGTCATAAGGCACGATGGTGTTTTCCACGCACGAAGAATGCTGGCCCGTGCCATCAAGGTCGTAGAGCTGGCAATGCCTTTTGGGGTCCGCGCTGGGGTCCGCGCGCAGCGAACCGTGCGAAGAGATGTACAGCACCACCGTGTCGCCCGGCTTGGGGTCCTTGACCAGATACTGCTGCATGGCGTTGAGCATCGCGCCGCGGGTTGCGGCCTGGTCCAGCAGAATGTGAATGTGCTGGTCATCGTTGGGAAAGCCGAACTTCTCGCTGGTAAGCAGCTCGCGCATCGCGGCCACGTCATGCGATGGCCCCTTGAGGTCGCGGTAAGTCAACAGCGGCTCATACCGTCCCGTGCGGGGAGCGCCATCGGGCACAGTGACGCCGGTGGCGGGATGCGCGTAGTTGTCGATGCCGATCAGCAGCGCGCTCTTGGTTGCAGCCGCCGGCGGCGCGGACGGCGCCTGGGCGAAGCCCCGAAAGCAAAACAGAACGCCGAACACGTGAAGCAGAAGGCGAACCTTGAAAAATTGCATCGAACACTCCACTTCCGGCAAAATCCTTCAATTAGACCAAAAGGTAAAGAAACGGTGAGCGAAAGTCAAGCAATCTGGCGTCTGGATAAAAGCGCCAGATATTCGTTTGACGGCGCAATCGCGGCGGATGGCCGGCATGGTTCGAGCAATAGCTTCTGAAAAAAGTCGCATCCGGAACGAATGACCGCAACTTTCACGCTGGAAAACCGTCGTATGTATTGTGAACATCAGGAACTTGGCCCGTGTATACTCACACACAAATGGCAGGTGAAGAAATGCGGCTTTTTGACAGAATCGTAAGGATCGAGCCTTCCCTTGCATTGGCTCGCGGAATGGCTGTTGCACTGGCGATCGGAGCCCTTTCGCTTGGCTGTGCGCAAGCACAAACCGCACCGGCCAAGGGGAGCGCAGAGACCCCCTCGGGGGCAACAGGATTTTCCATCGAATCGGAGATGCTCACTTACCGCGCCTTGCAGTCCAACAGCGAGGCCATCGCTTGCGACATAGCCGCGTTCGTGAATGGAACCAATGCCAACTTCAAAGATCATTCCGCCGACTCAATTTGCGAAGTGAAGGCGGGCGCCAACAAAGCCACTGTTGTCCTGCTTCCCTTTGATTCAAGTGAATTCCTTGACTTCCAGATCTGGCGCGCGGATATGGCGACGATGAACAGGCTGCAAAACAAAGCCAATGACCTTGGTTGCCCGGTAAAGAAAGCCTCGAATTTAAAAGGAGCGACCGCCGCTGTGAATGCTGCAATAAGCGCTTCGCCAGCCGGCCCGCCGCTGGCTGTTGCCCAGGGCGTTCTTGCCTTGTTGGCCAAGGAAGAATCCTCCACTTCGGTCGGCGGCACCATTCATGACCAAGCCTTCATGGACGGGGTTGGCCGGGAACTGCAGCAGCTCAGCGTGTCCGTGGTGATGCCTACCGCCTACACGCCCTACTCTTTGACCTCGCTGGATGAGTCGGATTCGCCGTTTCTCAAAAGCCTGGCCAGGACTCTGACTGCTCGTGGCTGCCTTGCTGGTCTCGCGGCAAAGGAAAAGGGGAGTGATCAAACAACAGACGACGCCAAAGCTTA
The DNA here is from genome assembly GCA_003156235.1 of Acidobacteriaceae bacterium. GTDB lineage: Bacteria > Acidobacteriota > Terriglobia > Terriglobales > Acidobacteriaceae > Telmatobacter. The sequence goes on along the minus strand of PMGP01000397.1, from coordinate 3,038 downwards.
CTATATCCAGAGGATGATCTCGGATATCGACGCCTTTCTAGGCACGCTCAGCGAGAGCGGCGCTTCGGCGTCGAAGGGCACAAAAACGCAGGCGGCCAAACCCGCGGGTGGAAGCACTCCGGCTCAGAACACGGATGGAACGCAGATCCCCGAAGTCACTGCATTAGCGCCTGCGTCTTCTCACATCAACGCTGTCCTGTTGGCGGACGGTTTGGCGGCCAAGCTGGGCGTCGAGCCGGAGACCGGCAATCTCTCGGCTGAAGATTCGGCATCGCTGCATATCCTCCTGATCAAAGCGCTGGAATCAGGAGGTTCTGTCACCAGATACAGCAACATTCTCGGCACCAAGGTTTCTTACAGCGGCGGCTCCGTAGGCACCTACGCGCTGTTTTCGATAGATGGCGATCTGGAGTGCTCCGGGAATGTATATGAGTACGGAGGCTCCATCAAAGGCAAGAATTTCAAGGAGCAACTGCACGGTTACGTTCCCGATCCGGCCAAGCAGATGGTCTTTCTGCGTCATAGCTGCCGTCCCCTGGCGAATCCCCAAAATCGCTGAGACACGTTTCCAGTGCTGAAGGGAGCTCACCAGGCAGGATTGGTAACGGCAAACGCCCATGTAGCCCGAATGGATTCTGGAATGTTGCAAAATCGCCTAATCGCTCGCCGACGCACAGGGCGTTGCGCTTAAGAGGCCAGCATTTATGGGACGCGAGGGGGAAAGAGGATTTGCGCGCGGAAAGCGTCGGGGTTAAAACCTCGACCTGCCCGTCGCGTTGATTGATTTCTAAAAAAACTTGCGGATGGGTTTTTGCCGGGGATAAATCCCCGGCCTCCCGGGCTGTACCCTTCCTACGCGGCTTCGCGGGTCGTCGAAGCCGGTGGACGACTGACACGAAGCAGCTTTTGAAACACTTTCCAGGAAACTTCCGGTGACCGGGGCGCTTACAACAGGGATGCCGAGGCGTGATAACCTGTAATGTCCCCTATTCAGCAGCTTTCCGGCTCACTTTGCTGCGATTGCGGGCTATTGCTTCGATTGGAGAATTGGCATGAAACGCGCTCTGACATTCGTCTTTGTCCTTGGATTTTCCTGCTGCCTATACGCTCAGGCAGTGGATACAACCGTCTGCGATATTCTCAACAACCCGCAGTCGTTCAACGGCAAGATCGTCCGCATCAAAGGCACGGTCGCCGCCGGTTTTGACCAGTTCGTCGTCAAGGGTGCCGACTGCGGCATCAACGTCAACAAGAACATCTGGCTCTCCTACCCGGAAGGCATCAAGGCCAAGGCGGGCCCGGCGGCCATGGTGCAAGTACAGCCGGCGCATAACTTTGCCGGCGACGTTCCCGCGGTGCAGCGGACGCCGGTCACGCTGGACAAGAACAACAAGGATTTCAAGCTCTTTGATTCACAGTTGGCCACGCCTTACAAGAAGGGCGGAATGTGCCTGGGGTGCAACAAGTTTGAGGTGACTGCCACGCTGGTGGGCCGGTTGGACGCCGTCGAGAAGGCCGGAATGCAGCGCGACAAGGCAGGCAAGATCATCGGCTTCGGCGGCTTTGGGCACATGAACGCCTACGCAGCCCGCCTGGTGCTGCAAGAGGTCTCCGATGTCACATCGAAGGAGATCGACTACTCCAAGACGCTGGCCGTCACCAAGGACGACACGGCGCCAGGTACGGGCGGTTCGGATCAGTTTACAGCCGCGCGCAATTTTGTCAAAGCGTTTGCGCCTGGCGTCGCCGCCGGGGTTCAGCTCAAACGGGCTGTCGATGCCTTTGGCAAAGAGAAAGAAAACAATGGAGTGGTGATCGGATTCGGAGCTGCGAACACAGCCGCGACGAAGGATGAAGGCAAGGGGACCGTCGATTCCCCGGACGGCCTGCTCTTCACTTGCACCTTCAATACAAGCCGCCTGGAAGGCGATGCTGAGGGCAGGGCGATTATTTTTATCGGTGAAAATATCGCCGACCTGCGCAACCCGGCGCCGGAGGACGCGGGCGCCGGATTTTACGATCTGGAGAATCACGCCTGGCAGATCACCATTCTGGACGCATTCGCCACCAGGCAGAAGACCTTGACGCTGCCGGGCGGCTATCTGATCTTGAACTCGGCATGGCCGCAGGCCGATTTGGACAAGAACGTGGGCGACGCGCTTGACGGCTTCCTCGTCAACGAAGAGCTTCTCCACAGGTAGACGCGGCCTCCAGCCTCGGACAGGTTGATTCTCCAGGCCTCAAGAACGGGGCCTGGGAGTCGACTATGTGACTGCCGTGGCAATCGCGGCATAGGTGCGTCGATGTGAGTGTGTTCAAGCAGAATCACATACTTTCAGGAGAGAAAAAATGGCGGAGATAGCTGTTGAGTCCACCGAAGTACCGGCGCAGTTGCCCCAGGTGCGCGTGGCTGTTCTGGGCGCCGGCAAGATGGGCGGAATCCTGTTGCAGGCCTTCCTGAAGCAGAACCTGTTCGAGCGCGGCAAGATTCACGCCACTGTGGGCCACGCCGAGCGAGCCGTTGCGCTGAGCACGCAGTGGGGCGTGGACGTGTCCACCAACAACCTGGAGGCGGTGCGGAACTCCGATCTGATTCTGCTCGGCGTCAAGCCCTTCCAGATGCTGGATCTGATGGCGGAGATAAAGCCTGCGCTTACTCCGGCCAAGACGCTCATCTCCTTTGCCGCCTCGGTCAAGACACGCTCCATTGAAGAGGCGGCCGGAGTGGAGATCTGCGTGATTCGCGCCATGCCCAACACCCCCTCCACGCTGGGCGCCGGCGTTGCCGCGCTCTGCCGCGGACGCTTCGTCACACCCCAGCAGATGGAGTTGGCCGAGCGCATCTTCCAGACCGTGGGCCGCACCGTGATCGTCGAGGAAAAACACATGGACGCCGTAACCGGCCTCTCCGGCTCCGGGCCAGCCTACATCTACATCATCATCGAGGCTCTGGCCGAGGCGGGCGTGAAGGTCGGCCTGCCCCGCGACATAGCCACGGAACTAGCCGCGCAAACCACCTTCGGCGCAGCCAAGATGGT
>PMGP01000471.1:210-3539 GCA_003156235.1 Acidobacteriaceae bacterium | reverse complement strand
ATAAAGCCCAGCAGTTCGCGCCCCACTGCGGTCGAGATCTTGCACTGCTCCTTGCCCGCTGCAGCCAGCTTGGCGTAGCGCTTGTGCAATCGCAGTTGCGCCTTCCAGGCCATCTCCTTGATCTCCTCCGGCACGCCTTCTTGCCGCTTGCGCAACGCCGGACCCACGGCCGGCCTGAGCCGGTAGCTCCAGGCCGCTTCGATAGCAATGCGCCGCAGATGCGCGTTGCCCGTCCTGGTAATCGTGCCGCGTTGCTGCCGGAGGCCGCTGGAATTTTCACTGGGCACCGCGCCGCTGTAACCCATCAGCTGCCGCGCGCTCTCAAAGCGCGAGATCCGGCCCAGCTCGGCCACCACCGTCACTGCCGAAATCTCAGCCACCCCGCGCAACGCCTGCAAGCCGCGGATCACTTCCTGCATCGCGGCCGGAGCCAGCTTCACCGCCTCCCGGATCGCCTCCTCCAGCCGCTTGACCCGCTCGGCCATGTGCTCGACCTCATGCAACAAATCCAGCCGCGTCCACTCTTGCGCCGCCTGCTCGTAACCTAGCTGCCGCAGCCAGGCCATATAGGGCTGGCTCCACGCCTTGACTCCGATTACCGGACGACGCCCCGTGCGCAACAGAAACTTACTCAACCGATGTCGTGCCCGCAACTGATCCTGCTTGGCCGCCTCGCGGGTTCGCACCAGATCGCGCAACGCCTCGGCGCTGGCATCCGGCACCCACACCCCAGTCAAATCGCCCGCGCGATGACAGCGCGCCAGCTTGGCCGCATCCCGCCGGTCCGTCTTCACCCGGTCGCCGGCCTTGACCGGAACCAGCGTCGGCGCCACCACCGTGCACTCTACGCCCAGCTCGGTTAACTGCCAATACAGAACGTAGCCCGTCGGTCCCGCTTCGTAGCAGGCTTGCAAATGCTCCCCTGTGCCCAGCTTGCGGATCAGCTTCCGCACCGACTCGGCGCGGTTCGGGATCACCCCAAGGCTGCGTACTTCCCCATCCTGCTCGGCAACCGCGACCGCGATCGTCTCGGCATGGACATCCAAACCCAAAAATCGTACCTTCTTCTGCATGGCCGGTTCTTCTCCGCTTGTGGCTCTGGACTGTGTTCTGCAACGAATCACAGCCTAACCCACGACCAGCGCACTGGAACCGGTCACTCCATGATGACTAGCAGCTCGGCATTTCGCAGTTTCGACCGTACTTAACAGATTCCATGACACTTGCCGACATCTCGCTCTAATGCACGAGATCGACCCAGAGCCCGAGTCGCCAACATCCAGAACACATTGGAAACGAGGGATCTCCCGCTGTTCACGGGGATATGCAGCCCGCACGGTTAAGGGCGCGCTTTCTCAAGATAAGCTCAAACGGTGAGAGAATAGATCGAGGTGAGCTCGTGATCAGGATCAAGAAAGTCGTCATTACGGCGTACGGTGACGAAAGCAAACTCGCGATCGTCGAATGTGATTTGCCCGAGCCGGCTGCCGGAGAGGTGCAACTCGCGGTCGAGTACACCATCGTTTCTGGCTCTGACGTCAATATGCGCCGTGGAACCTATCCATTCCAGAAGAAGCCGCCCCTGACTCCCGGATATAGCGTCATCGGCAAGGTGCGTGTCAACGGCAAAGACTGCTCAGAGTTCAAGATCGGCGATCGTGTCGCATGTCTTTCGAAGTACGGGGGACAGGCGGAGTTGATCAACCTCCCTGAAAAATACCTGGTACGCNNTGCACCGCGCTGCTCACGTTACAGCCAGTCGGAAGATCTTTGTTCATGCGCTAAGCGGGGCTGTGGGAGGGGCGCTCCTCCGGCTCGGACAGCTACAGGGAGCTCAGGTCTTCGGTACGGCTTCGTTGAAGCGGCATGACGAACTGCGTCAGCTTGGAGCTGTTCCCTTCGATTACACGACCAAGGACTGGATTGCCGCCATGCAGGAACTCGGTGGCGTCGACGCAGTCTTCGACCCGCTTGGCTACGAGAGCTTCGACGAGTCGTACTCGGTCCTGAAGAAAGGAGGAGTTCTGGTGGGATACGGCCTGAACTTGCCGGCGTGGACCAGGACTCCTGAGCGCCCCGTGATTCCGTCGGTCCTCAAACTGTTGTCGAAGAACCTGCTCTTCTGGTCGGGGAAACGCACAACTTTCTTCGGTGTGAACCGCGGTTCAAAGAACTTTGCGCCAGACTTGGAGCAACTCTTCGAATGGCTCAAAGACGGGAANNAGTGCACGCATGGGCTCAATTGTGATCGAGGTCAGCCGGTAGTGTCTCGTCATGAGATACCTTGCATTCGCAGTTGTCGGGTGCAGTCCTGATAAACTCCCTAGGGAACCTCTGCACAAGTCCCGATCCTGCATTCTGTTTGGATCGATTGAATTTATATTGCCTCTATGAAAACAAAGCACTTATTGATTATAAAGGATTTAAGCATTCTATAGAATCGATAAAAACGGTACAAAAGCGAATCGGTTCTGCAAATGTTCTGCAAAATTAAGCCGCCGAAAAAGGCCGGAATACGCAGCATACGTTAGATTTAGGCGCCACTGGAGACAGCCTTGCTACTTCCCAAGGCGTGGCGTACGATTGGTTTTTCGGTGCAATTCCGGAAGACCGGTTTCTCGACTGGCCACAAATTGGCTCAGCCCCAACCCACCGCCGGGGGACTAGACAAGAGAATCGTCATAGGGCAATGGCCTGAAGCGGTTCCACCGGGAACCCAAAACCCGGCCACCAGCTGCAAGGCATGTCTCAGGTAGGATTCCTTGAATCCTAGAACTGAGAAAACGGGACCCAATCCCGTCCATAAGGTAAGAGGGTATGAACCCGCGAATGAGTCGGGGGAATATCACGCCACCACGCGCGGTCGGATGCGAACTCAATTAACAAGGCAGTAAAGATGAGGAAAAGATCTTTGCCGGTGTTGGCCGTTGAACCAGCACCTCGCATTGGCGTGGCGTTCGGCGCCATGCTTGCGAACTGCGGCATCGAAGTCGGGGCGTGGAATCAGCTTCAAACCCTGGGAGAAAATGCTGCATACTGTGGACAAGGCTGCGTCCTCCTCTGACGGTCAAGTTCTAGACAAACCCAACCTATCAGATCGACGCAGCCTTACCTCGAAACCGCTTACTGCTGGAAACTCCTGTCTTGGACAAGAGTGATTTCCCCTCTTGATGTCGCCACCAGAGCATACTTCAGCGGCTGGTAGCCGGGTAATGGTTTTTGCTTTGAAATATATGGTCGATATATTGACCAGTGCGTCGTATAATAGACTTAAAGGGGTAATATATTGGCTGTTTGTCTCAAAACGGTGCAAGAGGTACAGACAGGAA
>PMGP01000471.1:0-142 GCA_003156235.1 Acidobacteriaceae bacterium | reverse complement strand
TCGCGCTGGATTCGCTTCTGAATCTAGCCTTGGTGCTGGATTGCCTTGACGATTTCGACAAGCTGGCCGTGGGAAGCCAGTCAATCCCAGCCGTTCAATCGCTCGACGCCCTGCTGGCCACGCCGGCGTTGCGGCGCAGAGC